>NZ_CALGNQ010000243.1 GCF_937958535.1 uncultured Georgenia sp.
TGACCTGACCACCGGTGAGGATGGCCATGTCCTGCAGCATCGCCTTGCGGCGGTCACCGAAGCCCGGGGCCTTGACGGCGACGGACTTGAAGGTGCCGCGGATCTTGTTGACGACGAGCGTGGCCAGGGCCTCGCCCTCGACGTCCTCGGCGATGACGACCAGCGGTTTGCCGGCCTGGATGACCTTCTCCAGGAGGGGCAGCAGGTCCTTGACGTTGGAGATCTTCGACTCGACGAGCAGCACGTAGGCGTCCTCGAGGACGGCCTCCTGGCGCTCGGCGTCGGTGACGAAGTAGGGCGAGATGTAGCCCTTGTCGAACCGCATACCCTCGGTGAGCTCGAGCTCGAGCCCGAAGGTCTGGGACTCCTCGACGGTGATGACGCCCTCGGCGCCCACCTTGTCGATCGCCTC
Source organism: uncultured Georgenia sp. (assembly GCF_937958535.1). GTDB lineage: Bacteria > Actinomycetota > Actinomycetes > Actinomycetales > Actinomycetaceae > Oceanitalea. The sequence continues at coordinate 413 of NZ_CALGNQ010000243.1, forward strand.
GGCGATGAGCTCACCGATGGCGGGGTCGCCGGCGGAGATCGCGGCGGTGTTGGCGATCTGGTCCTTGGTCTCGACCGGCTTGGCCTGGGCGAAGAGCTTCTCCGTCACGGCGGCGACGGCCTTCTCGATGCCGCGGCGCAGCGCGATCGGGTTCGCGCCGGCAGCGACGTTGCGCAGACCCTCGCGGACGAGCGCCTGGGCGAGGACGGTCGCCGTCGTCGTGCCGTCACCGGCGACGTCGTCGGTCTTCTTCGCGACCTCCTTGACCAGCTCGGCGCCGATCTTCTCGTAGGGGTCCTCGAGCTCGATCTCCTTGGCGATGGACACGCCGTCGTTGGTGATCGTGGGGGCGCCCCACTTCTTCTCGAGGACGACGTTCCGGCCCCGGGGGCCCAGGGTGACCTTCACGGTGTCGGCGAGGGTGTTGAGCCCGCGCTCCATGCCGCGACGGGCATCCTCGTCGAAGGCAATCATCTTTGCCATGGGGTAGATACCTCCGCTTGTAGCGTGGCTTGGGTCGGCCAGTGCCCGCGACGGACGGTTCGGCGGCCCGGCGGTCACGTCCCGCCGACACGCCGGACCTCACTGGTTCGGCCCGGAGCTTCTGTCACTCTCGATGGGAGAGTGCTAATCGGAATCTTGGCACTCCCGACCGGAGAGTGCAAGCAGCAGGAGCGGCCGGACCCGGCCCGGGACGCTGCCGACCTCAGGTCGGGCCAGCGGTCGCGGGGACCGCTGGCCCGACTTCCCCACGGCGCTGTGGAGGACGCCCCCACCATAGGTGTGAGGTGCCTCACGGGTCAACGGTCGATCTGCGACCAGGTCAAACGCAGCCTCAGGCTTGGTCAACTCTCGGTGTAGTCCGCCCGCAGCACGATGGCGATCTCGACGTTCCGGGTGGCCGAGGGCGCCTCGACGAGGTTGTCGATGCCGATGAGCTCACCGATCGCCTCCGCGGTGGGCGCGAGGTCGGCGTTGCGGTAGTAGAGCGTCGTGACGTCCGGGGCGGCCGCGCCGTAGTCGGCGGCGCCGACGGTGGTGAAGCCGGCGTCGGTGAGCTCCGCGGCGACCTCGGCGGCCAGTCCCCCGACCCCGGCGCCGTTGAGCACGGAGATCGACGTCTCGAGGACCACGTCCTCGCCGAGGCCCGGCTCGGTGGTCTCCTCCTCCGGGTCCTCCTCGGGGGTGGTCTCCTCGGCGGTCGCGTCCGGGGCCGTCGGTTCCTCGCTGGGCTCGGCGGTCGCGGCCGGGCCGGTGGGCGCTGCCTCGGGGTCGCCGTCGCCGCCGCCGCCCAGCAGGCTCACCGCACCCCAGGCGAGGAGCGGGACGATGACGATGACGGCGATGAAGGGGGCGAGGGCACGCAGCAGCGACTGGGGCGCGCGGTGGACGCCTTCCGGCCCGCGCTGACGCGCGGCGACGTCGAACTCGTCCTCGGGGTACTGGCTCACGTCGAGCAGGTTATCCGTTCGGGTGACCCGGCAGCGCCGGTCCGCTCAGCGAGGGCTGCTCAGCCGCCGGCCGGACCGCTCCCGCTGGCGGGCGTCGCGCATCCGCCGCAGCCGCTTGACGAGCATGGGGTCGGCCGCGAGCGCCGCCTCGGTGTCGATGAGGGAGTTGAGCACCTGGTAGTAGCGTGTCGCGCTCATCCCGAAGAGCTCGCGGATCGCCGTCTCCTTGGCGCCGCCGTACTTCCACCACTGACGCTCGAAGGCGAGGATCTCGCGCTCGGTGTCCCCGAGCACGGCCTGCGGGCCCAGCGCGTGAGCGGTGTCCATGTCCCCTCCTCCTGCCGGCGCGTGACGACCTGGCCCATGCTACGGGGCGAACCACACCGGTGTCATTCTGCGCGCCGTCGCGTCGCGGCGCGGGTTACCCTGGCCGCCGTGACTCCGCTGGATGAGCTCGTCGACCCTGGCTGGGCCCGTGCCCTGGCACCCGTGGAGCACCAGATCCGCGCCATGGGTGACTTCCTGCGCGGTGAGATCGCCGCCCGGCGGGGCTACCTGCCGCGCGGGACGGACGTGCTGCGGGCCTTCACCCGCCCGTTCGAGGACGTCCGCGTCATCATCGTCGGCCAGGACCCCTACCCCACGCCCGGCCACCCGATGGGCCTGTCCTTCTCCGTCCAGCCGGACGTGCGCCCCTTCCCGCGCAGCCTGGTCAACATCTTCCGCGAGCTCGTCGACGACGTCGGCACCCACCCGCCCTCGACGGGCGACCTCACCCCGTGGGCCGAGGACGGCGTGCTCCTGCTCAACAGGGTTCTCACCGTGACCCCGGGGCGGCCCGGCTCGCACCGGGGCAAGGGCTGGGAGGCGGTGACCGAGCACGCCATCCGGGCGCTCGTGGAGCGCGGCGGCCCGCTCGTGGCGATCCTGTGGGGCAACCAGGCGCAGACCCTGCGCCCGCTGCTCGGCGACGTCCCGGTGGTGGCCTCGCCGCACCCCAGTCCGCTGTCGGCCTCCCGCGGGTTCTTCGGCTCGCGCCCGTTCTCCCGCGCCAACGCGCTGCTCGCGGAGCAGGGCGGCAGGCCGGTGCGGTGGGCGCTGCCCTGACGCGCCGCCGCCCAGCCGGTCGTCCCGACACGACCGCTCCCCCTCCCCCGGCTCCCCGGACCTTCCCGCCCGGTGGGTCGTCCCTTCCGCTCAGCCGGCCCTGCGCGGCGGGACGAACGGCAATCGAGAAGACCGAGCCACGGCAAGGACGCCGGCCGGGGAGGGCGTGTCCTCGTGGGGCGCCGGCCAGCGGGGTGTTGGCGGGCGGGACGGCTGGCAGGATCGACGCGTGACCACGAACCTGACGTCCGACGTGCCCCCGTGGGGCCGCTACGTCGCGATCGGCGACTCCCTGACCGAGGGCATGGTCGACCCGGACCCGACGGACCCCGAACGCCAGCGCGGCTGGGCCGACCTGCTCGCCGCGACCCTGTCACGCCGCCGCCTGGCCGCGGGCGAGGCACCGCTGGAGTACGCGAACCTCGCGGTCCGCGGCCGGCTCCTCGGGCAGATCCTCACCGAGCAGCTACCGGTCGCGCGCGGCCTGCGCCCGGACCTCGTCTCGCTCATCGGGGGCGGCAACGACATCCTGCGGCCGGGCTCGGACGTGGAGCGGCTGCTCGGGCTCCTCGAGGACGCCGTCGCCACGCTGCGTGCCGAGGGGGTCACGGTGCTCATGGGCACCGGCTTCGACCCGGCCGGCTCGCCGGTGGTCCGTCTCACCCGCAGCAAGGTCGCGCTGTTCAACGCCGGGGTGTGGTCGATCGCCCACCGGCACGGCGCGCACGTGCTCGACGCCTGGGGGATGCGGTCGCTGCGCGACTGGCGGATGTGGGCCGAGGACCGGATCCACCTCTCGACGGCGGGCCACGAGCGGGCGGCCCAGGCGGCTCTCGTCGGCCTGGGCCTGGCGCCCGACGACCCGGCGTGGGACGACCCGCTCACCCCGCTGCCGCCCGCGGCCCGTGCGGAGCGGTGGCGGGAGAACCTGCGCTGGGCGCGCACCTATGCCTACCCGTGGGTGCAGCGCCGCCTGCGCCGGCAGTCCTCCGGTGACCTGCGGCGGGCGAAGTACCCGCAGCCGGTGGTGCTCGAGCCGCGGTAGCGGCTACCGCAGGACGATGGACAGCAGCCCGGTCGCGTAGCCCTGGACGTCCACGGCCACGTCGAGCCGCGGGCCGTAGCTGCGCAACCAGCCGGCGACGTCGGCGGGGAGCGGGCCGGTGCCGGAGTCGTGGACCGTGTCGAGCCGCAGGTGGGGCGCGTTGCCGACGTTGAACAGCGAGGACAGGACGTTGAGCACCTCGGACGTGTTCTCCAGGAGGTGCTCGGGCAGCGGGCCCGGCCCGACGGCGGCCAGCGCCGTCCGTGCCGGGATGAGCGCGATGGCGCCGCCGAGGGCGGCCGCGAGCGTGGTGTCGAGGGCGACGAGCGCCTCGCCGCGGAGGAACTGGGTGACGTAGACACCGACGACGACGCCCGGCTCGGTGGCCGGGGTGACGGACTCGTCCGCGACGGAGACCTCGCAGTCGCGGCCGACGAGCATGGTGAGGAGGTCGCGGACCTCCTTGAGCGGGGGGATCGGTGTGGTGCTCATGCGAGGAAGGGGTCGATGGTCGAGCGGAAGACGTCGGGCGTGAAGGGTTTGGCGATGAGGAACAGCGCGCCCTCGCGGGCGGCGAGCTCCCGCATCTGCGGCGAGCCCTCCGAGGTGACGAAGCCGAGCGGGACGTCGGGCGCCGCCACGGTGAGCCGCCGCAGCAGGTCGATGCCGCTCATCTCGGGCATGTTCCAGTCCGACAGCACGAGGTCCGGCTGCTGGGCGAGGGCCAGCTCCAGGGCCTCGGCGCCGTTGCTCGCCTCGGTGACCTCCCAGTCGCCGTAGCCCGCCTGGCGCAGCGTGCGGATGACGATCTGACGCATCACCCGGCTGTCGTCGACGACGATGACTCGCAGACTCACGGGGTCTGCTCCTTTCCCTCGGGGTCGAGCTGCCACATGGAGATGACGACGGGCCGGTCGCGCCACCGCAGCCGCCGCTCCCACGCCCGCCGGCCTGCGGTCTCGACGGGGCCGCGGGCGACCACCGGCACGGTGAGGGCGGCGGACCGGGCCACCAGCCCCTTGAGGTTGCCGCCGATGACGTTGGCCATCTCGCCCAGGGCGTCCTCGGCGTCCTCGCTCGTGACGGCCTCGTCGGGGGCCAGGGCGAGCAGCGCGCGGGCGATGTCGGCCGCGGTGCCGCGGTCGGTCGTCACCGTGGCGCGCAGCGGGTGTGCACAGGTGATGTCGACCCAGGCGTGCACCGGCTCGGTGAGGTCGACGCCCGCGCCGCCCCACTCGGCGACGTGGCCCGGCTCGCCGTCGACGAGCGCGGCGAACAGGTCGCGGGCGATGTCGAGGACGTGCTCGGCCGCGGTGGTCATGCTGACTCTCCTCCCCCCGCCTGATCGACGAGTCCCTCTAGAGGTCACATGAGCTCCTTCGCCGCGCTCAACGGCGCCTACACCTCGCTCACTGCGCAGCGCATCGCGCTCGAGGTGACCAGCCAGAACATCTCGAACGTCAACACCCCCGGCTACACCCGCCAGCGCGCGAGCCTGGCCGCGATCGGCAGCCCCGCCTCCACCCTGTTCGGGAGCAGCGCCACCCGCGCCACGGGCGTCACCGTCGCCTCGGTGGACCGACTCACCGACGCGTTCCTCGAGACCCGGCTGCGCACCCAGACGTCGGCGGCCGCCCGGCTCACCGCCGTCGCCGAGTCCTGGAGCCTGCTCGAGACCACCGTCGCCGAGCCGAGCGAGAACGGGCTGGCGGCCGGGCTCGACACCTTCTTCAACGCCTGGCACGACGTCGCCAACCGTCCCGACGACGGCGCGGCCAAGGCGGTCCTCCTCGGGGACGCCGCCTCCCTCGCCGCCGACATCACCGCCGGGTACCGCGCCGCCGAGCAGCAGTGGGACGCCACCCGCACCCAGGTCGACGCGCTGGCGCAGGACGTCAGCACGACCGCGGCCGCCGTGGCCGACCTCAACGCCCGCATCCGCGACGCGCTCAACGCCGGCGAGCCGGTCAACTCCCTCCTCGACGAGCGGGGCCTCCTCGTCTCCGACCTGGCCCACCTCGTGGGCGGCGAGGTGCGCGAACGCCCCGACGGCACCGTCGACGTCCTCGTCGGGGGCAGCGCGCTGGTCGAGGGCGGCCGCGCGAATGCCGTCGCCGTCCACGGCAGCCCGAGCATGACCGACCTCGGCACCACGCCCCCGGCTGGCTGGGGCACCGCCGAGGGGCCGGTCCGCCTCGTGTGGGCGGACTCCGGGGCCCCGGCCGCGGCGACCGGTGGCCGACTCACCGGCCTTGTCGAGGTCCTCGCCCCCGCGGACCAGAGCGGCCCCCTCGCCGGGCTGGCCCGGTCCTACGACACGCTCGCCACGACATTGGCCGGTGAGGTCAACACGCTGCACGCCTCGCTGCCCGGCGCCGACGGCACCCACCGCGACTTCTTCACCCTCGACGCCGCCCGCCCGGCGCTCAGCCTCGAGGTCGCCCTGACCCACGTCGACCAGGTCACCACCGGCAACCCCGGGGAGGTGGACGGGTCGCTGGCTGCCCGGATCGCCGAACTGAGCGACACCCGCACCGCCTGGGCGAGCACCGTGGTCGACCTCGGGGTGAACACCCGCACCGCGGTCCGCCGGGCCGAGGCCGCCGAGGGCACCCGCGCCACCGCCGAGGCGCAGCTGCTCTCCCAGACCGCCGTGGACCTCGACGAGGAGAGCGTCAACCTCGTCATGTACCAGCGGGCCTACGAGGCGGCCGCCCGCGTGCTCACAACCGTCGACGAGATGCTCGATACGCTGATCAACCGCACCGGCGTGGTGGGAAGGTAGTCAACCGATAATCGGACGAGTCACCCAGCTGGGGCTCCAGCGCTCCTCCCTCGCGCACCTCCAGCAGAACCTGGGCGCGATGGCCAAGCTCCAGGAGCGGCTGACGAGCGGCAAGGTGCTGACGAGACCCTCCGACGACCCGGCCGCGACGGTCGACGCCATGCAGGTGCGGGCCGACCAGCGCGCCACCGCGCAGTACGCCCGCAACGCGGCCGACGGCGACGCCTGGCTCACCACGGTCGACAGCGCGCTGGGCGACGTGCTCAGCGACCTGCGCCGGGCCCGGGACCTCACCGTGCGGGGCGCCAGCTCCGGGGCCCTCGGCCCGAGCGCCCGCGCGGCGATCGCCGCCGAGCTGCGGGCCACGGCCGACAGCCTCCTCGAGACGGCGAACACCAGCTACCTCGGCCGGTCCGTCTTCGCCGGCACCTCCGCCCAGGCGGCCTTCGTCCGCGGTCCGGAGGGCACCGTGACGTTCACCGGACGCGAAGGTGCGGAGGTGCTGCGCCGCGTCTCGGACACGACGCAGGTGCGGGTCGACTCCGCGGGGTCGGAGGTCTTCGGGGTCGACGTCGTCGACGCCGACGGCGCGCTGGCCCGGGACGCGAGCGGCACCCCGGTCGGGATGTCGGTGTTCTCCCTGCTCGGGGAGATCGCCACCCGGCTGGAGGCCGGGGAGGACGTCGGCGGCTTCCTCTCCGACATCGACGAGCGTCTCGAGGCGGTGCTCGCGGAGGTCGGCAGCGTCGGGGCCCGGCACAAGCTGGTCCTCCAGGCGCAGGACGCCCTCGCCTCCCGGGAGATCACCCTGGCCGGGCGGCTCTCCGCCGTCGAGGACGTCGACCTGGCCGAGACCATCGTGGAGTTGCAGCTCCAGGAGGTCGCCTACCAGGCGGCGCTCGGCGCGACGAGCCGGGTGCTGCAGCCGAGCCTGCTGGACTTCCTGCGATGAGCGGCGCCGTGACCGAGTCGGTCCTTCATTTCGTCAGCCCGCCGCCCGGGTTGGAGCCTCACACCGCGTTCGCCCTCGCCGGTGTCACGCCCGAGCTCTACACGCTGCGTGCGGTCGAGGCGAGCGACCTGCGGCTCTTCCTGCTCGACCCGCGCCCCTTCTTCCCGGACTACAGCCCGGACGTGCCCGCCGAGGTGCTCGACGAGATCGGCACCACCGACCCGGCGGTGCTCGTCGTCGTCCGGCCGGGCGACACGGGGGACGAGGCCTCGGCGAACCTCCTCGCGCCGGTGCTGGTCAACCTCGAGACCGGTGCCGCGGTGCAGGTGATCCTCGAGGGGAGCGGGCTGCCGCTGCGCGCGCCCCTCGGGCAGTGAGCTGACGGAGGGGCCGTCCCCTGCGCGCCGGAACGGGCATGGCCGACGGAGAGGAGGGCCACACCCGATGCGCCTCGGGCGGGCAGGGAGACACCGGAGGGAAGGTCCCCTGCGCCCGCCGCAGGCCGCGCGCCGACAGGGGCCGGAGGCTGCCGCTGCGCACATCCGCGGACCGGGGGTGACCACGACACCGGTCGGTCGTGCCCGGCTCGGGCTACCCTCGTGGAGGTCTGACCTCCACTCCGACGCCGCACCTCCATCCGGCGGCGCCCCTGTCACGGGAAGGGCAGCTGATGCGCGCACTCTCCGACGTCCTCTGGCGGGAACGGGACCTCCTGGAGCTCCTCGTCCACCGCCTCGAGGTGGAGCGCGCGCTGCTCGAGACCGGACGGACCGCGCGGATCGCGCTCGCCGCGCGGGAGACCGAGGACGTGTTGGAGCAGTACCGCACGGCTGAGCTGGGCCGTGCGGCGGAGGCGGCCGCGAGCGCCCGGGCGCTGGGCCGGCCGGAGAACGCCTCCCTGGCCGACCTCGCCCAGGCCGCGCAGGGGCCGTGGGGCGACATCCTGCACGAGCATCGGTCGGCGCTACGGGAGCTCGTCGCGCAGGTCGAGACGCTGACCCGGGCCCTGCCCGGCAGCGAGCCCGGTGACACGAGCGAGCGGCTCCTCGGCTCGGTCCGCGACACGTTGGACGCGAGCGTCGACGCCGAGCTCGCCGACGCCGTCATCGACCTCCAGCTCCAGGAGCTCAGCCGCCGGGCGGTCGAGGCGCGCGCCCAGCTCGTCCACCGCGGCCTCGTCGACTTCCTCCGCTGAGCCCCCCGGCGTCCCCCGACCACCACGCCCCCATCCACCGTCACCCACTCCCCACCGAGCGCTCACTTCCCACCGACAGCCCACTTCCCACCGAGGGCTCACTTCCCACCGACAGCCGACCTCCCACCGACAGCCCACCTCCCACCGAGGGCTCAGTTCCCGCCGGCGCCTGAGCTCTCACCGAGGCAGCCGCCTGCCGCCAGCACCACGCCCGGCCCGCTCAGCCCCCGACGGCGGCCCGGACGAACCGGTAGTAGAGGGCGTCGTACGGCCGCACCGGCCCCGTGGGCACGTCGACCACCGGCAGCAGCGTCCCGTCCACCAGGCCTGCACGGTGGGCGGCGAGCAGCGCCGCACCCGCGGCGACCGGCTCGGCGACGTCCACCACACGCATTCGCGCCGGCCCGGCAGCCGCCTTCGCCCGCATCCACGCCGAGCCCTCCCGCGCGGCCGCCCCGAGCACGAGCACCGCGCCGGCGCCCGCGGCCACACCGGCCAGCTCCGCCTGCGCCGTCATGAGCCATCGCGCGTGCAGCGCGAGGCCGTCGACCACCGCGGCGACCAGGCCGACGTCGTCGTCCTCCGGCAGCGTGCCGACGACGCTTACCGCGGCGTCCGGGTCCGGCACGGGCGCCTGGCGTCCACGGAGGTACGGCAGCACGACCGGGGAGTCGGGGTGGCGTGGCCGCTCCGCCGCGGCGGTGAGGAGCTCGGCCAGCCGTTCCGCGCCGCCGAGTCGTTCCGCGCACCAGGCGAGCATGGCTCCCGCCGCGGGCGAGCCGGCGACGAGCGCCTCGTGGGCACCCCCGACGGTGCGGACCAGGCTCATCCCCGCCGCTGCCACCGCCGCCGGCCCCGGTCGCGTGGCGAGCACACGGATCACCGACTCCGCGGTGCCGAGGGAGTCCGCCACGTCCCCCGGGGCGCGCATCCCGCCCGCCCAAGCGCCGACCTGGTGGTCATGGCCCGCGACGACCACCGGCGTCCCGGCACGGAGTCCCGCCAATCCCCCGGCCGCCACCCGGCCGGCAACCTGGTCCGGGCCGGCCACCTCCGGGAGCTGCTCGGGACGCAGCCCGACCGTCGCCAGCAGGTCCGCGTCGAACGTCCGCGGCAACGACGTGCCCGGCGCGGGCAGCCGGTAGGCCATGGTGCGTCCGGCGAGCGTGTGGTCGGTGACCAGCCGGCCGGTGAGCCCGAGGACGACGAGGTCGGCGGCCCCGGCCCAGCGCCGCATCCGTGCCCAGCGGTCCGGCTCGTGCTCACTCAGGTGGGCCCAGACGGCGAGCGGGACCTTGCCACTGGCCCGCACCCCGGTGGACGCGAAGAGCTCGGCGGCGCCCAGCTCGCGGGCCAGCCGGTCGGCCGCCCCGCCGCCGCGGCGGACGTTCCAGCGCACGAGGTCACCGAGTGGGCGGTCGTCCGCGTCGAGCGGGACGCCGGTCTCGGCCATCGACGCGACCCCGACCGCGGCGGGTGGCTCGTCCCCCACCACCTGCCGCACGAGGTCCCTCACGGTGCCGAGCAGCTCGGCGCCACCGGCCGGGGTCGGTGCGGAGGCACCGGCGACCACCCGGACGTCATCCCCCACGTCGACGAGCACGGCCTTCGTGTTGGTCGTCCCCACGTCCAGGCCCAGGCAGCGCATGCCCTCCAGTGTGCGGGGCCGACGCGCGCGACACGCGTAACCTGAGGCAGTGATCGAGCTCAAGAGCCCCCGCGAGGTCGAGGCGATGCGCCCGGCCGGTCGTTTCGTCGCCGAGGTCCTCGGCGAGCTGCGTCGGCACGCCGCCGTCGGCGTCAACCTGCTCGACCTCGACGCGCTGGCGCACGACATGATCCGCGCCGCCGGCGCCGAGTCCTGCTACATCGACTACCACCCCTCCTTCGGGGCCCGGCCCTTCGGCCACGTGCTGTGCACGTCGGTGAACGACGCGGTGCTGCACGGGCTGCCGCACGACTACCGGCTCCGCGACGGTGACCTCCTGTCCCTCGACTTCGCCGCCAGCGTCGACGGCTGGGTGGCGGACTCCGCGGTGAGCTTCGTCGTGGGGGAGCCGCGCCCGGAGGACCTGCGGCTCATCGAGGCGACCGAGGTGGCGCTGGAGGCCGCGATCGCGGCGAGCGTGGTCGGCAACCGCCTGGGCGACGTCTCGGCCGCCATCGGCCGGGTCGCCGCCGAGTACGGTTACCGGGTCAACCTCCAGTTCGGCGGCCACGGGGTGGGCCGCACCATGCACGGGGAGCCGCACGTGCCCAACGACGGCCGGCCGGGCCGCGGCCTGAAGCTGCGGCCGGGGCTCGTCGTCGCGCTCGAGCCGTGGTTCATGGCCGGGACCGACGAGCTGTACACCGACCCGGACGGGTGGACGCTGCGCAGCGTCGACGGCTCGCGCGGCGCGCACAGCGAGCACACCGTGGCGGTGACCCCGGACGGCCCGCTCGTCCTCACCGCCCGCGACGACGCCTGAGCTACTCCGTCGGCAGGCCCAGGTGGGCCAGCTGGGCACGCACGCTCATCCCCGCGGCCCGGGCGAGGGTCGGCTCGAGCTCGCCGTACACGGCACGGACGACGTCCGCGGCGGTCCTCGCCCCGGCCGCGACGGCGGCCCGCACCTGCTCCAGCCGTTCGTGCCGGTGGGTGCGCAGCGCCTCGAGGTGAGCCAGCGGGTCGGTGACGACGGGGCCGTGCGCCGGGGCGAGCAACCGCACCCGGCCCTGCCGGGTGAGTGCGATGAGCCGGTCGAGGGAGCGCAGGTAGTCGCCGAGGTCGCCCTCGGGCCAGGGGACGACGGTGGTGCCCCGGCCCAGCACCGTGTCACCGGTGAGCAGCACCCCGTCGTCGAGCAGGAAGCACACCGAGTCGGGGGTGTGCCCGGGGGTGAGGAGGACCTCGACCCGCAGTCCGCCCTCCTCGAGCACCTCGCCGTCGCGGAACGGGGCGCCCCGGCCGGCGCCGCGCACCGGTGCCGGCGCGAGCGCCGTCCACTCCTCCAGCGCACCGGTGTGGTCGGTGTGGTGGTGGGTGAGCAGCGTGGCCGCGACCTCCCGTCCCGCGGCGGAGTGGGCCGCGCGGAGGTGGTCGGTCACGCCAACGGGTCCGGGGTCGACGACGACGGCGCCGCGCGGGCCGGTCAGCACCCACGTGTTCGTGCCCTCGAGTGTCATCGGCCCGGGGTTCGGGGCGGTGAGGACGCGGGCGTATCGCCCGACCGGCTCGGCGTCCCTGGGTCTCGCCTCGTTCGACATGGCGCCCAGCATGCACCACCCCAGCCCCGCGTCGGGACGCCCCGGCGACACCGGGGCACGAAAGTCGGTGCCCCCGCAGCACGGCTCCGGTAAGGTCACCGCGATGATCGACGACCACGTGCCCCCGGCCGCCGAGTCCACCGTCCCGCGTCAGGGAGTGACCGTCTCCCCGCTGGGGCGCTACGCGATCGGGGTGGCCGCCGCGGTCGTGGGGCTGCTCCCCTGGCTCCTCACCGGTATGCGGCTGCCGCTGCAGAACCTGTGGGCGCAGCCGACGTCGCCCGAGGACATGCCGCTCGTCCTGCTGCCGTTCAACCAGTACTTCGTCGTCGAGATCGCGGCCCTCCTCGTCGTCGGCGGCGCGGGGGCCGGCGCGGTCGCCCGGCGGTACGTGCCCACCGGACTGGGGGCGGTCGCGGTGGGGCTGCTGGGCGTGCAGGCCTTCGCGGTGGTCCAGACGGCGGTGACCGTCGGCTCCGGTCTGGGCGCGCGGCCCGGGGCCACGCCCTACCTCGCCGGTCTCGTGGCACTGTCCGTGCTGGCGCTCGCAATCAGCGCGGGCGTCATGGTGCTCCTCGCCCGGGCGCCGCGAGCGGGTGCACTCGTCGGTGCCGCGATCGCCGCCCTGCTCCTGGCGAGCTGGCTCCACGTCCTCGTCGCGGGACCGTCCTCACCCGTCCCGCCCGGCGTCGCCATGGCCGTCGTGGGGTACACCCGCTGGCTCGGCCCGGTGGCCATCGGCGCGGCGATCGCATGGTGCGGGCTGCGCACCACCGGACGCGTGGCCGCGGCGGTGGGCGCACTCGTGGGACTGTGGCTCGTCCCCCCGTTCGTCACCGCGACGGCCGCCGCCGTCGGCAGCCGCGTCCTCGCCCGGGACCCGGCCGCCATGGCGGAGTACGGCGCCGGCGTCTTCCGCATGGCCGCGACGATGCCGGCGCTCGTCGTGCCGCCGCTCGCCGTGGCGGTCGTGGCCGCCGTCCTCGGGTTGCTCCTGGTGGCGGTGAGGAGACGCGCCGCCGTGGCGGGCCCGCAGGCGCCCGCCGGGGTGGGACGGGGGGCCGAGGAGGCGTGATCACAGCCGGCGTTCGGTAGGCGCCGCGCCGTCCCGGCGGGGTGACTCCGGGCCGGAGGGGCGGGAACGCCCACGCGGGCACCCGACCGGGTCGTCGAGCGGCCTACGCCTCCGCGGGGCGCGGACGCCGGCGGTAGCGGAAGTCGCAGTGCGAGGCACCCTCCATGATCGTCTGCGTCCGGGTGAGCTCCACCTCCGGGTCGTAGCCCCTGATGAACTCGTAGTCACGCACGCACGACAGCAGGGACCCGATCTCCTCCAGCCCCATGGACTTGTACATCTCGGCGTACGCGCAGCGGTGGACGTCGTAGGAGTAGAACTCCTCGCTCTCCGCGTGGGTGGGTCATGCGCGAGCTCGCCGACGAGGGGCGGACGATGATCGTCGTCACCCACGAGATGAAGTTCGCCCGGGAGGTCTCCGACCAGGTGATCGTCATGGCCGACGGCGGGATCATCGACTCCGGCGCCCCCTCCACCGTGTTCACCGCCCCGCGCCACGAGCGCACCCGCCGCTTCCTCCACTCGGTGCTGGACCGCTGATGGAGCTCCTCTCGGCCCTTGCCCGCGGGGTGCCGATGACCGTGGGGATCACCGCCGCGGCCTTCGCGATCGCCGCCGTGCTCGGCGTCCCGCTCGTCGCCGGGCTGCGCTCGCGGCACGCTCTCGTCCGGGTCCCGGTGCGGGCCGTGGTCGACCTGGTCCGCAGCGTCCCGATCCTCGTGTGGCTCTTCCTCCTCTTCTTCGGCCTGTCGGTGGGTGGCTACCGGCTCGACAACGTCGAGGCCGCGGTCCTCACCCTCGGGCTCGTCTCGGGCGCCTACCTCGCCGAGGTGTACCGCGGCGCGGTCGCCTCGATCGACCGCGGCCAGTGGGAGGCCTCCCGGGCGTTGGCCCTCTCCCCGCTGGAGACGGTCCGCACCGTCATCGGCCCGCAGGCCGTGCGGGTCGCCCTGCCGAGCGCGACGACGTTCGCCCTCACCCTGCTCAAGGACTCCTCGATCCCCAGCGTCATCGGTGTCATGGAGATCTCCTACTTCACCGTCGCCGAGGCCCGCGCCACCGGCCAGGGGCTGCTCTCCTTCGGGGCCGCCGTCGTCCTGTACATCGCGCTCAGCGTCCCCGTGGCGCTGCTCTCCCGGTACCTCGACCACCGTATGCGGGCGCAGGTGGCGCGATGAGCGCGGACAACCTCCTCGAGCTGCTCCGCGGCCTGGTCGTCACCCTCCAGCTCGCCGGGGTGAGCATCGGCGCCGGCCTCGTCCTCGGGCTGGGGCTCGCCCTGCTCACCTCCGCGCGCAGCCGCTGGGTGTCCTGGCCGGCGATCGTCGTCGTGGAGATCGGCCGCGGCGCCCCGGTGATCGTGCTGCTCCAGCTCGTCTACTACGGCTTCCCGAACGTGGGGATCACCCTCGACGGGCTGCCCGCGGCGTGGATCGCCATCGGGTTCAGCGTGGCCGCCTACTCCAGCGAGATCATCCGCGCCGCGCTGCAGTCCGTCGCGGCCGGGCAGGCGGAGGCGGCACAGGCGCTCGCGCTCACCCGGTGGGACGCGCTGCGCCACGTCCTCATCCCGCAGGCGCTGCGGGTGGCGGTGCCGCCGCTCATCGGGCTGTCGGTCCAGATGTTCCAGGCGACGTCCCTCGCCTACGCGCTGTCCGTGCCCGAGCTCCTCAGCCGCGCCTACAACATCGGCATCGTCAGCTTCCGCTACCTGGAGATCCTCACTGCCGCGGGCGTCGTCTACGCCGTCGTGGCCCTGCCCCTGATCCAGGTGACCCGGCGGCTGGAGAAGCGGCTCGAGACCCCGCGCGGCCTGCGCGAGATGCAGCACGTCTGAGCGAGGCGGGCGAGCCCGTCACCGGGGCGGTCCTCGGCTGGCACACTGGGAGTCCACACGACAGGAGACCCATGGAGCCGACCCTGGCCCCCGACGAGCCCGTCGACCTCGACAACTGCGCCCGCGAACCCATCCACATCCCCGGCTCGGTCCAGCCCCGCGGCGTCCTGCTCGTCGTCCACGACGACGTCGTCGTCCAGGTGACGGCGAACGTCGCCGAGCTCCTCGGCCGGGGCGTCGACGATGTCCTCGGCCACCCGCTCGGTGAGGTCCTCGGCACCGCGGCGGCGGCCGCTGTCGTCGCCCACGCCGCGGCGCCCGGCGACGTCCGGGACCACCCGGTCCTCCTCCGCCTCCCCGACGGCACGCCGTGGGACGCCTTCCTCCACCACCCGCCCGGGACCGACCTCCTCGCCGTGGAGCTCGAGCCGGCCCAGGGCGCCCAGCCGCTGACGTACACCGACACCTACCAGCACGTGCGGGGCAGCATCGCCGCGCTCAGCAGGGCCCGCTCGCTCACCGAGCTCTACGACGTCGCGGCCCGCGAGGTGCGCCGGCTCACCGGGTTCGACCGGGTCATGGTCTACCGCTTCGACGCCGACCACAACGGTGAGGTGGTCGCCGAGGCGAAGCGGGCGGACCTCAACGCGTTCCTCGGCCTGCACTACCCCGCGACCGACATCCCCGCCCAGGCGCGGGCGCTGTACGAGAAGAACTGGATCCGGCTCATCTCCGACGTCGGCTACACCCCCAGCCCGCTCGTGCCCAGCCTCAACCCGGTCACCGGGGCGCCGCTCGACCTCACCCACGCCGTCCTCCGCTCGGTCTCCCCGATCCACATCGAGTACCTCGGCAACATGGGCGTCACCGCCTCCATGTCGATCTCGCTGCTGAAGGACGGCGCGCTGTGGGGGCTCATCGCCTGCCACCACTACTCCGGGCCGCACGCCCCGCCGCACGGCATCCGCGCCGCCGCGGAGTTCCTCGGGTCGGTGCTCTCGGTGCGGCTCGTCGCCCAGGTCGAGGAGGACCGGCTCGCCGCCGCGCACCGGGTGGCACGGGAGCTGGCGGGGCTGGTCGCCGCGACCCGCGACGAGGGCCTGCCGCTCACCGAGGCACTGGTCCGCCAGCCGGCGCTGCTCGCGATCATGGCGGCGGACGGCGTCGTCGTGCGCGCCCAGGGGCGCACCGCGTGCGCCGGTGAGGCCCCGGCCGACCCGGAGGCGGTGCTGCGTTGGGCCACCGCCACCGGAGCGGAGGTGACGGCCACCGAGTCCCTCGCCCGGGACGCACCCGAGCTCGCCGCCGCCGTTCCCGACGTCGCCGGTGCCCTTGTGCTCAACCTCGCCGAGGGCGACGCCCTCGTCTGGCTGCGGCGGGAGGTGGCCCGCTCGGTCGACTGGGGCGGCGACCCGCACAACAAGGCGATCGCCCGCCGGGAGGGGGACTCCGTGCGTCTCTCCCCGCGCAAGTCCTTCGAGCGCTGGCGCGAGACCGTGCGCGGCTCCAGCCTGCCGTGGACCGAGGAGCAGCGGGAGACCGCGACCGTGCTGCGCCGGCACGCCGTCGAGGCGCTCTATCTGCGCGGGCTCGCCGACAGCCGCGCCGCCGAGATCCTCCAGCGCA
Source organism: uncultured Georgenia sp. (assembly GCF_937958535.1). GTDB lineage: Bacteria > Actinomycetota > Actinomycetes > Actinomycetales > Actinomycetaceae > Oceanitalea. The sequence goes on from NZ_CALGNQ010000243.1 coordinate 16,735, forward strand.
CTGCGCTGCCCGAGACGCTGCCGCAGGCGGCAGGCTGGACCATCGAGGCCCGCTACTCCCCCGGGGACGGCGGGCGGGTCGGTGGCGACTGGTACGACGTCCTCACGCTGCCGGACGGGCGGCTCGCCGTCGTCGTCGGCGACGTCGCGGGGCACGGTATGACCGCCGCCTCGACGATGGGCCAGCTGCGCAACGCGCTGCGCGGGCTGCTCATGCACGAGGGCTCGCCGGCGCGGGCGGCCGCGGGACTCGACCTGCTCGCCAAGAGCACGCTGGCCGGGGAGATGGCCACCGTGCTCGTCGCGGTGCTCGACCCGGCGACCGGCCGCCTGGAGTACGTCCGGGCCGGTCACCTGCCGCCGCTGGCGCTGGGCCCGGACGGCAGCGCGTCCTGGCCGCCGGTGACCGGCACGCTGCCGATCGGGTTCGTCCCGCAGGAGCCGGTGCCCGGCACCCTGGACATCCCGGCCGGGGGCGGGGTGGTCATCTTCACCGACGGGCTCGTCGAGCAGCGCGGGGTGCCGCTGCCGGACGGCCTGGAGCGGCTGCGGCTCGCCTTCACCGGCCCGTTCGCCGCCGACCTCGACGCCGTCATCGCCGCGGTCCGCGACCCGGCCTCCGACGACGACGCGACCGCCGTCGTGCTGCGGCGCGACCGTCCCGCCTGACGGCCGTTCCGAGGGGACCGGGCCCGGTCAGCGGCAGTCGCGCGACCAGCGCAGCGTGTTGTACACGTAGCTGCCTGCCTCGACCGTCCCCGAGGCCACGTACCGGTACTCGGGGTGGAGGATGTAGGGCCGGTGGCCGTCGCTGCCGAGGTACCAGTCCAGGGCGGCCTGCGGGTCGGGGGCCTGGCCGGGCCGCTGCCACGTGCGGACGAGCAGCTCGGAGGCGGGTGCGCAGCCCACGGCGTCGGCCTCGGAGGTGATGGTGTCCCAGCCGGCGTGCTCGATCCGGCCGAGGCCGACCATGCGGTGCGACTGGCGCAGGGCGGCGGCCCGCAGCGCAGGCCACTCCTGGGCCGGGGCCAGGCCGCGGGAGATGCGCTCGGCGTTGATGAGCTGGAGCAGCCGGCGGTCGTACTCGTCCATCGTCGTCACCGGCGAGGAGTCCGCCGGTGGCATGGCGATGCGCAGCCCGACGGTGTCGGCGCCGTCGCCGTCCCAGTCCCCGACCAGGACCGGGAAGTAGTCCGAGCCGTAGGTCATGACGATGTCCGCGTCACCGCCCGCGATGGAGTTCTTCATGTGGAAGGTGTTGCCGCGGCGCACCCCGAGGCTGTCCCCGCCCCTGCCGTCCCAGTCGCCGACGACCACCTCGTCCCCGTCCCGGCCGTAGCTGACGACGACGTCGGCGTCACCGCCCGCGATGGAGTTCTTGACGTGGTAGGTGCTGCCGCGGCGCACCGCCAGGGTGTCGCGACCGTCGCCGTCCCAGTCGCCCACGAGCACCGTGTCCTCGGGGCGGCCGTAGCGGATGACGACATCGGCGTCCCCGCCGCGCAGGCTGTTCTTGACGTGGTACTCGTTGCCCCGCCGGACGGCCGGGGTGTCGACGCCGTCGCCGTCCCAGTCGCCCATGAGCACGGTGTCACCGGCTCGCCCGTAGGTGACCACCCGGTCCGCCGGTCCGCCGGAGAGGCTGTTGCGGACGTGGTAGGTCGCGCCGCGGCGCACCGCGAGCGTGTCGGTGCCGCTGCCGTTCCAGTCGCCGACGTACACCTGGTCGCCGGTGCGGCCGTAGGTGAACGCGAGGTCGGTGCGGCCCTGCCACCCGTTGGTGAGCTCGAACCGGTCGGTACCGTCGCCGACCTCACCGCCCTTGGCGGAGGCCGGCGTGGCCAGCAGCGTCATCCCGAGGACCGCGCCCGCCACGGCCGCGGCGTGCTTCGTCAACCTGCCCATGTCCTGCATCATGCGGATGCCGTCGGGCCGGCGGGGATGCCGTCCGGGTTGCGGGCGGCGGGGAAGTGGCGGCAGAGAGCCGTTTCGTCGGCCCCTGGCCGTCTCGAGGGGTGGCCGATCTCATAGGCCGGGCGGGGATCGACGACGCCGCGGCGGCCGTCGTCCCGGCCATGACCACCGCGTCACGTCGCCGCACCCTTGCCGTCGTCGCCGGCCTCACCGCCACGGCCGTGGTGGCCACCGCCGCCGTCGTCACGGCGGGCTGACCACTCCGGGGAGGTCGTGCTGACGTCGACCACCGTCGGACGACCGGTCGGAGCCGCCTGTCGGACTCGAACCGACGACCGTCCGCTTACAAGGCGGGTGCTCTACCAGCTGAGCTAAGGCGGCGGGCGGACCGGCGGAGCCGGTCCACGGAGCGGGGCCGGTGGGGCCCCGCCCCGAGAAGTCTGCCAGATCCCGCGGGTGCCCCGGTCACGCCGGGACCGCGGCCGCGGGCCGGACAGGGTCAGGCGGCGTCGCGGATGGCCTGCTCCAGCGCGCCGGGCTGGGTCCAGCCGAGGAACTCCTCACCGTCGATGAGCACGGTGGGGGTGCCGCGGATCTCGTCGCGCTGGGCCTGCTCGGTGACGCCCTGCACCCAGTCGTTGTAGCGGCCGTCGGGGAAGGTCTCGACGACCTCCTCCCGCACCCCGACCTCACGGGCGACGTCGGCGATCTGGTCGTTGCTCAGCGGTGTCGCCCCGCCCTCACCCTGGGCGGCGAAGAGCTGGGTGTTGAACTCCCCGAAGTGCTCCGGGGACTCGGTCGCGACGACGGCCAGGGCGTTCGCCGCGCGGATGTTGAAGTCCGAGCCACCGATGAACGCCACCGGGTGGTAGTTGACGGTGGCCTCACCGGCGGCGGCGAGCTCGTCGAGCACCCCGCCGTTGATGGCCTCGAAGTTCGCGCAGTGCGTGCACAGGTAGTCGAGGTAGAGGTCGACGACGGGTGCGCCCTCGCTCACCGATCCCACCCCGTCGGCCCCGACCTGGATGGCGCCGCTCGCGATGGCGCCGGCCGGACGCTCGTCGACACCGTCGAGCGGCGGACGGTTGCCCGCGGTGATGATCGAGATGAGGGCGGCGGCGACGATGCCGATGAACACGACGACACCGGTGATGATGAGGATGCGGTTGCGCCGCTCGCGACGCTTCTGCAGCTCACGCAGCTTGCGCGCCTGCTCGCGGGCGGCCTCCCGCCGGTCCTGCTTGCTCAGCTTGGCACTGGACATGGTTGTTCTCCTGGGTCTGTGGCGCAGTGCGCCGAGTCTGGGGTCCGCCGTCGGAGCCGGCAGCACGTGCCCGTGCGGACGGGCAGGCGCTCAGGCCGGCAGCACCGCCGGCGGGCCGCGCAGCAGCCGGACCGTGCCGGGCGTCCAGCGCGCCCGCAGCACCAGGCGACCGACGGCGGAGACCCGCCGCGCCGGCAGCACCAGCGGTGACGCCGCGGGCAGCCGCCGCCACGGGCCGACCAGGGCCAGCCGGCGCAGTGCCCGGCGCACGGCGGCCACGACGCCCCAGGTCCCGGCGACCGCGCCGACCTGGAGGAGCAGCATCGGCACCGTGAGCATGACGACGACGGCGAGCACCTGCTCGCTCTCCCCGCCCAGCGCGAGCCCGGTCGTCGGGCACTCCGCGGTGGGCCGGAGCAGGGCGAGGTTGAGCCCGATCTGCGCCAGGCCCCCGGGCACGGAGACGCACCGGGTGACGTGCACGGCACCGCTGAGCACCGCCGCGAGCGCAGGCAGCAGCGCGGCCACGGCCAGCAGCAGGCCGGGCCGCAGGTCGGAGCGCGAGCGGTGCACCCGGTCAGAGTACGCGGGAGACGGGCCGCGTGGCGACGACCTGGGCGCGGGATCTCACGGTCAGGGCAGCGTCGGCAGCGGCGCCCAGATCGGCTCGGGTGCCGTACCGAGGACGACGACGCCGACCACCACCCCGGCGGTCGCCAGCGCGGCGAGCACCAGGCCGCCCCGGACGGGACGCGGCAGCGCCCCGAGCAGGAGTCGGGCACCCTCCCGCGCCGGGTCGGAGGGCGGTGCCGCCCACATGAGCCCGAGCCCCAGGACGGCAGCCGCCCACAGCAGCCACGGGTGCAGCTCGGCGGGCGGGGAGCCGACGGCGTGGGCCACCCACCAGCCGCCGCCGGCGACGACGGCGCCGAGGAGCAGTCCGGGAAGCGTGGTGAGGACCGCCCACAGGAGGTGGACCGGTGCGCCCAGCCAGGCCCGGGCCACGTCGGTGCGCCGGGGCCCGCGCCGCAGCCGGGAGGCCCGCAGCCGCTGGTTCCCTCTGCCCAGCGTCCCGAGCAGGACGACGAGGGCGACGGCACCGACCACCCAGCCGCCGGGCACCACCATCGCCAGCGCGCTCAGCCCGATGCCCAGGGCCGCCACCGTGGGTCGCCGGGACGGCGGGGCCAGCGCCCACGGCGGTGGTCCCTCCGCCCCCGGGACCTGCCACCCGTACGGGGGCGGCGCGACCGGCTGCCCGGCGGCCGGCGGCTGCGGCCACGGCTCCCCGAGCGGCTGGGGGTGCTCGTACGCGGGGGCGTAGGACCCCGGCACCGGCTCGTAGGACGCCGGCGGCGGCTCGTGGTGCGCCGGTGGCGAGTAGGGCGCAGGCACCGGCTCCGAGGCGACCGGGGGCAGCGTCCGGGTGGCGTCCAGCGCGGGTCCGGCGACAGCGGCGGGCAGGACATCGGTGCGCGTGCTCGGCTCGGGGGGCGCAGCGAGCAGCGCGGTCAGCGCGGGCCGGTCCCACTCCCCGTCGAGCGCGGCGAGCACCTCCGTCGGCGGCAGCCGGCGGGCGGGCTCGGGGTCCAGTGCCGCCCGCAGCACCGTCGCCAGCAGGGGCGGCAGCCCCTCGGTGTCGACGACGCCGCTGCTCACCCGGGCGACGACCGCCGCCATGCCGCCACGGCCGAACGGCGGGCGGCCGGTGGCGGCGAAGGTGAGCACGGCGGCCCACGCCCACCAGTCCCCCGCCGGGCCGGGGTCATTGCCGGCGATGACGTCGGGGTCGAGGTACCCGGGGGTGCCGGTGACCAGCCCGGTCTGGGTGAGCCGCACGTCGTCGGCCACCTGCGCGATGCCGAAGTCGATGATGACCGGGCCGTCCGGGGAGAGCATGACGTTGCCCGGCTTGAGGTCGCGGTGCACCACGCCCGCGGTATGGATGGCGTGCAGCCCGTCGGCGAGCCCGTGGGCCAGCCCGGCGAGCTCGTCCGGCTCCAGCGGCCCGTTCTCGCGCACCTCCTCCTCGAGGGTGGGGCCGTCGATGAGCTCGGTGACGACGAAGGCGGTGACGCCGTCGACCTCGGCGTCCAGCACCCGGGCCACGCCCTGGCCCCGCACCCGGTGGAGCAGGGCGACCTCGCGCCGCAGCCGCTCCCGCGCCGCCGGGTCGGCGGCGATCGCCGGGTGGAGCACCTTGACGGCGACCCGGTTGCCGTCGGCGTCGAGCGCCTCGTGCACCGTGCCCATCCCGCCGGCGCCGATGCGCCGCAGGAGCCGGTAGCCCTCGATGCCCTGCATGCGCCCAACCTACCCAGCGGGCCTGGCCTCACCCCTGCGGAGACTGCTTCCCATGCCGGGCCCTCCCGCCCCGGGTAGCCTCGGCCTCAGTCCCTTCAGGAGGTCAGAACGTCCCATGCCAGCAGGTGAGCACTCGATCGTCGTCGTCGCCAACCGACTCCCCGTCGACATCACCGTCGACCCCGACGGGTCCGTCGACTGGACCCGCTCACCCGGTGGGCTCGTCACCGCGCTGGCCCCGGTCATGCGGCAGCACGAGGGCGCCTGGGTCGGCTGGGCGGGCAGCCCGGACCTCTCCCTCGACCCGTTCGAGGCCGACGGGATCCGGGTGTGGCCGGTGACGCTCAGCGAGAACGAGGTCGCCAACTACTACGAGGGCTTCTCCAACGGCACGCTCTGGCCGCTCTACCACGACGTCATCGTCCCCCCGGAGTACCACCGGCACTGGTGGAACGCCTACGTCGCCGTCAACCGCCGGTTCGCCGCCGCTGCCGCCGAGGCCGTCGCCGAGGGCGGCACCGTGTGGGTGCACGACTACCAGCTCCAGCTCGTGCCCGCGGTGCTCCGCATGCTGCGCCCCGACGTGCGCATCGGGTTCTTCAACCACATCCCCTTCCCGCCGGTGGAGATCTTCACCCAGCTGCCCTGGCGACGGCAGGTCGTCGAGGGGCTGCTCGGGGCCGACCTCATCGGGTTCCAGCGCTCCTCCGACGCCGCGAACTTCATGCGGGCCGTGCGGCGGCTGACCCCGCTGACCACCAAGGGCCGCACCGTCACGGTCGGCGCCCGCTGGTCGCGCCCCGAGCGACGGATCCGCGCCGACGTCTTCCCCATCTCCATCGACACCCGCTCCTTCGACGAGCTCGCCGCCAGCGAGCCGGTCCAGCAGCGCGCCGTCGAGATCCGCCGCGAGCTCGGCAGCCCCGACGTGCTGCTGCTCGGCGTCGACCGGCTCGACTACACCAAGGGCATCCGGCACCGGCTCAAGGCCTTCGGCGAGCTGCTCGCCGACGGCCGGGTCACCCCGCCCGAGACCACCCTGGTCCAGATCGCCAGCCCCTCGCGCGAACGGGTCGAGCAGTACCGCCAGCTGCGCGACGAGATCGAGGTGACGGTCGGGCGCATCAACGGCGACTACGGCGTCCTGGGCCGGCCCGCCGTCCACTACATGCACCACTCCTACCCGGCCGAGGAGATGGCCGCGCTCTACCTCGCCGCCGACGTCATGCTCGTCACCTCGCTGCGTGACGGCATGAACCTCGTCGCCAAGGAGTACGTCGCCGCCCGCCGCGACCTCGGCGGCGTCCTCGTCCTCAGCGAGTTCACCGGCGCTGCCGACGAGCTCGGCCAGGCCCTCCTCGTCAACCCGCACGACATCGACGGCCTCAAGGCGACGATCATGCGGGCGATCGGGATGGAGCCGCGGGAGCGGCGGCGCCGGATGCGTGCCCTGCGCCGCCGGGTCATCGAGTTCGACGTCCAGCGCTGGGCCGACGACTTCCTCAACGCCCTGTCCGACGTGAGGAGCAACGGATGACCGAGCCCACCGGAACCGACGACCCGGGCGTCCCCGGCCCCGGCGTCGACGCCCCGCTGTTCGTCCGCCACCTCGGCGAGGGGCTGGACCGGGCGCTGCGCGACCTCGCCGCCCTGCCCTCCGTCCTCGTCGCCCTCGACTTCGACGGCGTCCTGGCCCCGCTCGTCGACGACCCGGCGACGTCGCGGATCACCCCGGCCGCCGTCGAGGCCATCGCGCGGCTGGACGACCTGCCGGGCATCCACATCGCCCTCATCTCCGGCCGCGACGCCGACACTCTCGTCTCCCTGGCCGAGGTGCCGGCCGGCACGCTCGTCGTGGGCAGCCACGGCGCGCAGCGCGGCCACGTCGGGCTGTCCCCGGACCGCACACCGTACCTCGTCGCCCAGCCGCTGGAGCTGACCGACGCGCAGGCCCGCCTGCGCGCGGAGGTGCTGCGTGAGGCGACCGCGCTGACCGAGCGCTACCCCGGCGCCTGGGTGGAGACCAAGCCGGGCTCCGTCGTCGTCCACTCCCGACGCTGCACGCCCGAGGACGCCGCCGAGCTCACCGCCGCGGTCCTCGCCGGCCCCGCCGCACGCGAGGGGCTGCGCGTGCAGGAGGGCAAGGACGTCGTCGAGATGGCCGTCGTCCACGCCACCAAGGGGGACGCCGTCGCCGAGCTGCGCGCCGAGGTCTCCCCGCAGGGCGTGCTCTTCGCCGGTGACGACGTCACCGACGAGGACGCCTTCGCCGTCCTCGGCCCGCACGACGTGGGGATCAAGGTGGGTGACGGCCCGACCGCCGCCGGCTACCGCGTCGCCGACCCGGACGAGTTCACCGCCGTCCTGCTGCGCCTCGTCGAGCTACGCGAGCAGGCGTGACCTGCGTCACGTACCCCGCGGCGGATGGTCGCCGATGTGCGACACTGTGACCAGCCCTGACGCCACCCCCTCGGGCTTTCGCGGCCGGGCCAGTGTCGAGGCAGACACCTGACACTCTTCACAACGGATCGTCCGGCACGTACCTGCCGGTGAAGGGATGAACCACGATGGCATCAGTCACGTTCGACAAGGCGACACGCATCTACCCGGGCACCGAACGCCCGGCGGTGGACGCCCTCGACCTGGAGATCGCCGACGGCGAGTTCCTCGTCCTCGTCGGCCCGTCGGGCTGCGGCAAGTCGACCTCGCTGCGCATGCTCGCCGGGCTCGAGGACGTCAACTCCGGGCGGATCCTCATCGGTGACCGCGACGTCACCGACGTCCAGCCCAAGGACCGCGACATCGCGATGGTCTTCCAGAACTACGCGCTCTACCCGCACATGTCCGTCGCGGACAACATGGGCTTCGCGCTGAAGATCGCCGGCAAGCCGAAGGCCGAGATCCGCCAGCGGGTGGAGGAGGCGGCCAAGATCCTCGACCTCACCGAGTACCTCGACCGCAAGCCCAAGGCGCTGTCCGGTGGCCAGCGCCAGCGAGTGGCGATGGGCCGGGCGATCGTGCGCCAGCCGCAGGTGTTCCTCATGGACGAGCCGCTGTCCAACCTCGACGCCAAGCTCCGCGTCCAGACCCGCACCCAGATCGCCTCGCTGCAGCGGCGCCTCGGCGTCACCACCGTGTACGTCACCCACGACCAGACCGAGGCGCTGACCATGGGCGACCGCATCGCGGTGCTCAAGGACGGCGTCCTGCAGCAGGTCGGCACCCCGCGCGAGATGTACGACAAGCCCGCCAACGTCTTCGTCGCCGGGTTCATCGGCTCCCCCGCGATGAACCTCGGCACCTTCCACATCGAGGACGGCCACGCCGTGCTCGGGGAGGCCCGTGTCCCGCTGAGCCGCTCCACCATCGACGCGCTCGGCAGCGAGGACAAGGGCCAGGTGATCGTCGGCTTCCGGCCCGAGTCACTCGACCGCGTCTCGGAGGGCACCGAGGGGGCCATCCCGGTCACCGTCGACCTCGTCGAGGAGCTCGGCTCCGACGCGTTCGTCTACGGCCGCCTCGCCGGCTCGCGCGAGCTCGCCGAGCACATCACCTCCGGCGCCGGGGAGTCGCAGATCATCGTCCGCATCGACCCGCGCGACGTGCCGATGAAGGGCGAGACCATCCACGCCCGCATCCGGCCCGGTGAGCAGCACAACTTCGCCGTCTCGACGGGTGAGCGCCTGCCCGACTGACGGCACACCCGGACCGACGGGAGCACCGCAGGGGCGGACCCGATACTGTCGGGTTCGCCCCTGTGGCGCGTCAGAGGAGCACGATGGCCCAGTCCCTGGAGATCACCGCGGCGCGGTTGGACCCCGCGCTCCTCGACCTCCCCTGGGAGCTGGCCCTGGAGGAGTGGCCGGAGTCGGTGCTCGCCGCACTGCCCCGCGGCATCTCCCGCCACGTCGTGCGCTTCGTCCGGCTCTCCGGCCGCGTCATCGCCGTCAAGGAGATCGGCGAGCGGGTGGCGTTCCACGAGTACGAGCAGCTGCGCAACCTCAACCGGCTCGAGGCGCCGTCGGTGCGGCCGCTCGCCGTCGTCACCGGCCGGTCGACCCCGCAGGGAGAACCGCTGGACTCCGCGCTCGTCACCGAGCACCTGCAGTACTCCCTGCCCTACCGCGCCCTGTTCTCCCAGTACCTGCGCCCGGACACGGCCACCCGCCTCATCGACGCGCTCGCCGTGCTGCTCGTGCGGCTGCACCTGCTCGGCTTCTACTGGGGTGACGTCTCGCTGTCGAACACCCTCTTCCGGCGCGACGCCGGGGAGTTCGCCGCCTACCTCGTGGACGCCGAGACCGGTGAGTTCCAACCCGAGCTGACCGTCGGGCAGCGCGAGTACGACCTCGACATCGCGCGCACCAACATCATCGGCGAGCTCATGGACCTCCAGGCCGGGGAGATCCTCGACGAGGACGTCGACACGATCGAGGTCGGCAACCGGATCGTCGAGCGGTACACCGCGCTGTGGCAGGAGCTCACCGAGACCGAGTCCTTCGACACCGGCGAGCGCTGGCGGGTGGCCGCCCGGATCAACCGGCTCAACGAGCTGGGCTACGACGTCGGTGAGCTGTCCATCACCACCGACATCGACGGCACCCGCATCCACATCCAGCCGAAGGTCGTGGACGCCGGGCACCACCACCGCCGGCTCATGCGGCTCACCGGGCTGGACGTCCAGGAGAACCAGGCCCGCCGGATGCTCAACGACCTCGACGCCTTCCGGGCCGCCACCGACCGGCAGGGCGACGACGAGGCGTTCGTCGCGCACGACTGGCTCGCCCAGGTCTTCGAGCCCACCGTGCGGGCCATCCCCCGTGAGCTGCGCGGGAAGCTCGAGCCGGCGGAGATCTTCCACGAGGTGCTCGAGCACCGGTGGTTCCTCGCCGAGCAGCAGCAGCGCGACGTGCCGCTGCCCGAGGCGGTGCAGTCCTACGTGGAGAACGTGCTGCGCCACCGCCCCGACGAGCGCTCCGTCCTGGGCCTGGACACCGGCTCCCTCCCCCGCCTGGACGAGCTGTGACGGGCGACGGCCCGGCGTGCCGCCCTGGCCGTCACCGAGGTGGTGTCCGGTTCACGCTCGAGGGTGAGCGCCCCGAGGTACGCCCCTACCGGGCGCGGAGCCGGGCGACCTCGTAGAGCGTGATCCCGGTCGCGACGGCCGCGTTGAGCGACTCGACCTGGGAGGAGATCTCGATCCCGGCCAGCAGGTCACAGGTCTCGCGCACGAGCCGGGACAGCCCCTTGCCCTCGGACCCGACGACGACGACGAGCGGCTCGGTGGCCAGCTCGAGGTCGGCGACCGACGTGGGGGCCCGGCCGTCCAGGCCGACGACGAAGCAGCCGGCCTTCTGGTACTCCTGCAGCGTGCGCACGAGGTTCGTCGCGCGGGCGACCGGGACACGGGCCGCGGCACCGGCCGAGACCTTCCACACGGTGGCGGTGACCCCGGCGGAGCGGCGCTCGGGCACGACGACGCCGTCGACGCCGAACGCCCCGGCCGAGCGGAGCACGGCGCCGAGGTTGTGCGGGTCGGTGACGCCGTCGAGGGCCACGATGAGCGGCGGCCGCCCCTCGGCCCGGGTCAGGAGATCGGCCGGGTCGGCGTACTCGTAGGGCGGGACCTGGACGGCGATGCCCTGGTGGTTGGCGCCGTCGGTGAGCCGGTCGAGCTCGCCCTTGGTGGCCTCGACGAGGGGCAGGTGGCGGGCCGTGACGGCGAGGAGCACCTCACCCAGCCGGTCGTCGGACTCGGCCCGGGCGGCGAGGAACACCTTCTCCACCGGGGTGCCCGCCCGCACCGCCTCGAGGACGGCGTTGCGGCCCGCGACGAGCTCGCCGCTCACCGCGGGAGGCCTGCGAGTGCTGCGCCGCCGCTCCGCCTCCGCCTTGCGCTTCTCCGCGGCGGCCTTGCGGGCGGCGGCCGGGTGCCCGGTGCGTTCGGTGGCCTTCGGGGTGGGGCCGCGCCCCTCGAGCCCGCGGCGGCGCTGTCCCCCGCTGCCGACCTGCGGCCCCTTCTTCGTGCCCGGCTTACGCACCGCTCCGCGGCGCTTGGAGCTTCCGGCCATCAGCGCTGCCCCTTCCCGACGAGCTGCCAGCGGGCACCGTCCGGTGAGTCCTCGATGACGATCCCGGCCGCCTGCAGCCGGTCCCGCAGGGCGTCCGCCCGCGCCCAGTCCTTGGTGCGCCGCGCCTCGGCCCGTTCCTCGAGCAGCGCGGGCACGAGCGCCTCGAGCGCGGCCCGGGCGGCGTCGTCGGTGCCCCGCCCGGTGACCCACGGCTCGGCCAGCGGGTCCAGCCCGAGGACGTCGAGCATCGAGCGCACCTGGAGCTGGGCCTGCCACACGACGCTGTCCTCACCCGCGGCCAGCGCGTTGTTGCCGGTGCGCACCTGGTCGTGGACGGCCGCGAGCGCGGCGGAGACGTTGAGGTCGTCGTCCATGGCGGCGACGAACGCCTCCGGGAGCGCGGAGATCGGGCGGGTGGACACCTCCTCCCCGCTCACCTCCCCGACGCGTTCGACGGCGCGGGAGACGAATCCGCTGAGCCGCTCCCACGCCGCCGCCGCCTCGGCGAGGGAGGCGTCGGAGAACTCGACCGTCGAGCGGTAGTGCACGGTGCCCAGCGCGAAGCGGAGCACGACGGCGGGGACCTGCTCGAGCACGTTGCTCACCACGAGCGAGTTGCCCAGCGACTTGCTCATCTTCTCCCCGCCGACGGTCACCCAGGCGTTGTGCATCCAGTGCTGGGCGAAGCCGTAGCCGGCGGCACGCGACTGGGCCAGCTCGTTCTCGTGGTGCGGGAAGCGCAGGTCGATGCCGCCGCCGTGGATGTCGAAGGTCTCCCCGAGGTAGCGGTGGGCCATGGCCGAGCACTCCAGGTGCCAGCCCGGCCGCCCGCGGCCGTAGGGGGTGTCCCAGGCCGCCGACTCTGGCTCGCCCGGCTTCGGGTTCTTCCACAGCGCGAAGTCGTGCGGGTCGCGCTTGTCGCTCGCCTCCTCCTCCTCGAGGCTCGTCATGTTCTCCAGCCGCTGGCGGGTGAGGCTGCCGTACTCGGGGAAGGAACGGACGTCGAAGTAGACGTTGGCGCCCTCGCCCCGGTAGGCGTGCCCGCGCTCGACGAGCCGGTCGATGAGAGCGACCATCTCGGTCACGTGCCCGGTGGCGCGCGGCTCGTAGGTGGGGCGCAGCACGCCGACGGCGTCGTAGGCGGCGGCGAACTCCTGCTCGAAGCGGTAGGCCCACGCCCACCACGGGACGCCGGCCTCGGTCGACCTGGTGAGGATCTTGTCGTCGATGTCGGTGACGTTGCGGACGAGCGTCACCTCCAGCCCGCGACGGCGCAGCCAGCGGACGAGGACGTCGAAGGCGATCCCCGAGCGCAGGTGACCCACGTGCGGGGACCCCTGCACGGTGGCACCGCACAGGTAGATACCGACGTGCCCCGGCCGGAGGGGGACCAGCTCGCGGTCCGAGCGGGTGGCGGAGTCATGAAGTCGCAGGCTCACGTGCCCAGGCTACCGGCGTGAGGGCCGGACACCCCGAAGTCACCTGCGTGACGCCCGGGGGCGCTACGGTGCGCTCGTGAGCACACCCCAGCAGACCCCCACGGCCAGGCCGCCCGCGAAGCCCGGGCGACGCTTCGGATGGCCGGTCTACGCGTGGAGCCTGTGGGACTGGGGGTCAGCGGCGTTCAACGCCGTGATCACCACCTTCGTCTTCACGGTCTACATCACCGACGCCGACGCCTTCGGCCCGGGGGCGTCGCAGAAGCTCGGCTGGGTGCTGGCCGGCGCGGGCGCGCTCATCGCGGTGTGCGCCCCCGTCGCCGGGCTGCGGTCGGACCGCTCGGGGCGGCGCACGTTCTGGCTCGGCGTCAACACCCTCGCCGTCGTCGTCATCTCCGGGGCGCTGTTCTTCGTCCAGCCCGACCCGGGCTACCTGTGGCTCGGGCTCATCCTCCTCGGCGCCGGCAACATCTTCTTCGAGCTCGCCTCGGTGAACTACTACGCCATGCTCAACGAGCTGTCCACGCCCCGGACCATCGGCCGGGTGTCGGGGCTGGGCTGGGGCCTGGGCTACATCGGGGGCATCGTCCTGCTTCTCATCGTCTACTTCGGGCTCATCAGCCCGGACGTGGGGCTCTTCGGGATCACCTCGGACAACGGCATGGACGTCCGCGTCACCATGCTCGTCTGCGCCGTCTGGACGCTCGTCTTCTCCCTGCCGGTGCTGCTCACGGTGCGCGACGACAAGTCCGCCCGCGGGAGGCTGCCGCGCCTCGGCGTCGTCGGCTCCTACCGGCTGCTCTTCCGGTCCGTCGCCGAGGTGTGGCGCCGGGACCACCACATCGTCTACTTCCTCGTCGCCAGCGCGATCTTCCGGGACGGGCTGGCCGGGGTGTTCACCTTCGGCGGGGTCATCGCCGCGACCGTCTTCGGCTTCTCCACCGGGGACGTGATCATCTTCGGCGTCGTCGCCAACCTCGTCGCGGGGGTCGCCACCATCGCCTTCGGCGCCCTGGACGACCTGCTCGGCCCCAAGCGGGTGATCATCGGCTCGCTCGTGGCGATGATCCTCGCCGGCTTCGGGGTGTTCCTCCTCCACGACCGCGGCACCACGGTGTTCTGGGCGCTCGGTCTGCTCCTGTGCGTCTTCGTCGGGCCGGCGCAGTCGGCCTCGCGGACCTTCCTCGCCCGGCTCATCCCCAAGGGCAAGGAGGGTGAGATCTTCGGGCTGTACGCCACCACCGGCCGCGCCGTCAGCTTCCTCGCCCCCGCGATGTTCTCCGTGGCCATCGCCGTCGGCGCCGCGGTGAGCGGCATCCCCGCGGCGGACGCCGAGTACTGGGGCATCCTCGGCATCCTCGCGGTGCTCACCCTGGGCCTGCTCCTCCTGCTGCCGGTGCGGGTGACGGTGCGCAGCGAGAGCGCCCTGCACGAGCCGCCGCCGGCCTGAGCCGGACTAGCCTGGAAGCATGCTGCCGCGTACCGGGATCGGGACCGACGTCCACGCCTTCGCCCCGCCGGACAGCGACCGGCCCCTCTTCCTCGCCTGTCTCCAGTGGCCGGGTGAGGTCGGCCTCGAGGGCCACTCCGACGGCGACGTCGCCGCGCACGCCGCGTGCGACGCGCTGCTCTCCGCGGCCGGTCTGGGTGACCTCGGCTCCCGGTTCGGCACCGCCGACCCGCGGTGGGCGGGGGCCTCGGGCGCGCAGTTCCTCGCCGCGACCGCCGAGCTCGTGCGCGAGTCGGGCTTCACCATCGGCAACGTCGCGGTCCAGGTCATCGGCAACCGGCCGCGCATCGGTCCCCGCCGGGAGGAGGCCGCCGCCGCGATGAGCCGGGCGCTCGGCGCCCCGGTCAGCCTGGCCGCCACGACGACCGACGGACTGGGCTTCACGGGACGCGGGGAAGGGCTGCTCGCCGTCGCGACGGCACTCGTCGCCCGCTGAACGCTCACCTCCACCCGCCGCGGCCGGGCCGGGCCGTCCCGGGCCGACCAGGCCCTTTCTCGCCGAATCTTCACTAGCATGACGCGGAATCTCCACACGAAAGGGATGACATGACTGAGCAGTACCCCGGTGGCCCTCCCTCGGGCCAGCCCCACCAGCCCTCGGGAGCGCCGCAGCCGCCGCCTCCCGGTGGCTACCAGGCTCCTCCCCCGCCCCCGGGTGGTCAGCAGCCTCCCTATGCCCAGCAGCCCCCGCACGGCCAGCAGCCCCCCTACGGGCAGCAGCCGCCGTACGCGCCGCAGGCACCCATGCCGGGATCCCAGGTCGGGCAGCCGGCCGACCTCGGCAACCGGCTCCTCGCCCGGCTCATCGACTTCGTGCTCCTGGGGATCATCAGCGTCGTCATCGGCGTCGCGGTGGGGATCGGCAGCGTGTTGAGCGGCGGGCCCAACTACGGGGCGAGCGCCCTGAGCTCGTTGATCTCCGCTGCGATCTCGCTCGGCTACTTCGCCGTGATGGAAGCGAAGCTCGGTCAGACGTTGGGCAAGATGCTCATCAAGCTCCGGGTCGTGGGCCCTGGCGGGGGCAACCCGACCATGGAGCAGGCGCTGAAGCGCAACGCGTGGACCGCACTCGGCGTCATCGGGGTCATCCCCTTCCTGGGATGGCTCGGAGGCATTCTCTCGCTGGCCGCGGCGATCGCCATCATCGTGACGATCAACAACAACACCGCCACCCGTCAGGGCTGGCACGACACCTTCGCCGGCGGCACCTCGGTCATCAAGGTCGGCTGAGCAGCAGCTCCGCCACCGCGAGGTCGGCGGGCGTGGTGACCTTCAGCGCCCGCGTCTCGCCCGGGACGAGGTGGACGCGCTCCCCGAGGAGCTCCACGAGGCCCGCGTCGTCGGAGACGGCGCGGGCCTCGTCGTGCGCCCGGTCCGCCGCTGCGCGGTGCGCGCGCTCGAGCAGCTCACGCCGGAAGCCCTGCGGTGTCTGGATGCCGCGCAGGGCGGAGCGGTCCGGCGTCTCGACGACGACCTCCCCGCCGTCGTCCGTGGGCGCCACCCGTTTGACCGTGTCGGTGACCGGGACCCCGGGGACGACGGCGCTGCGTCCTGCCGCCAGTGCCGCCACGACCCGGCGGGTCAGCTCCGCGCCGGCGAGGGCCCGGGCGGCGTCGTGCACGAGGACGAGCGTGCAGTCGTCGGGCAGGGCGCTGAGACCGGCGGCGACGGACGCCTGCCGGGTGAGCCCGCCGGCGACGACCCGGACCGGGACCGATCCGCCCGGGACCGTCCCTCCCGGGAAGAGCTCGCCGAAGGCGTCCAGGTGCTCGGCCGGGGCGGTGACGACGACGGCGTCCACCACCCCCGACTCGGCCAGGCCGCGGGCGGCGTGGACGACGAGCGGGGTCCCAGACAGCGGGACGAGAGCCTTGGGCAGGTCGTGGCCGAGACGGGTGCCGGAGCCCGCGGCCGTGAGGACGGCGCCGCAGCGCACGTGGGTCAGGAGGTCAGGACGTCGTCGAGCATCGCCTCGGCCTGCTCCTCCTCGGTCTGCTCGGCGAGCGCGAGCTCCGAGACAAGGATCTGGCGGGCCTTGGCGAGCATCCGCTTCTCACCCGCGGACAGGCCGCGGTCCTGGTCGCGACGGGAGAGGTCGCGCACGACCTCGGCGACCTTGATGACGTCCCCCGAGGCGATCTTCTCGACGTTCGCCTTGTACCGGCGCGACCAGTTGGTCGGCTCCTCGGTGTAGGGGGCACGGAGCACCTCGAACACCTTCTCCAGGCCTTCCTTGCCGACGACGTCGCGCACTCCGACCAGGTCGACGTTCTCGGCCGGCACCTCGATGGTGAGGTCGCCCTGGGCCACCCGGAGCTTGAGGTAGAGCTTCTCCTCGCCCCTGATGACCTTCTTCGAGATTGCTTCGATCTGGGCCGCTCCGTGGTGGGGATAGACGACGGTCTCACCGACGGTGAAGGTCATGGTGACAAAGCTCCTTGGTCGCGAGATTACGATTCTAGCACCCGAAACAGCGTCATTCCGCGGGTTGGCACGACCTGGCCGGGCCGCCGGGGGCGGGGCCCGGTGCCTGTACCGGGGCGCAGCGTAGCCGAACGGACGGGTACCCTGGGCCCGAACCGTCGACGAAGGAGACCGTCTTGGCCCGCTTCCACCGCCTGCTCAGTGGCGCCGCTGTGCTCGGCGCCTCCGTCCTGGTCGCCAGCTGCAGCGCGATGACCCCGATCCAGACCGCCGAGCTCTACAACGCCGGCGACGGGGTCAGGGTGGAGGTCTCCGACGACATCCGGGTGGAGAACCTCATGGTGCTGGCCGCCGAGGAGGGCGGCGAGGGGCAGGCCTTCGGTGCGCTCGTCAACGACGGCACCGAGGAGGTCGTCATGAGCGTGACCATCGGCGACGGCGGTATCCAGGTCCCGGTCGCCCCGGGGGAGAGCGTGCTCCTCGGCGTGGACGAGCCGGTCGTCATCCCCTCCACCCCGGCGGCCCCCGGCGCGGTGGCCGAGGCCCTGGTCGAGGTCACCGGGTACGGCACGGTCTCCGCCAACGTCCCGGTGCTCGACGACGCCCTGCCGCAGTACGCCGAGTACGTGCCGTGACGGTCAGCCGGCCTCCGGGCCGCTGATCCGCTCCACCGCCGCCATCACCCGCTCGCGCAGGGCCGGTGAGATCGGTGCCGCCCCCGCGACGTCCGGGGAGGCCGCCCGCTGCTGCCCCTCCTCACTGGCGATGTAGGTGAGCAGCTCACGCACGGCGTCGGCCTTCTCCGCGCTCTCGTACCGGGTGCAGGCCACGGTGTAGGAGATGAGGACGACGGGGTAGGCGCCCGGGGCGTCGGTCGCGCGGTCGAGGTCGATGACGATCCGGGTGTCGCTGGCCCCCGGGGCCGGTGGGGAGGCGTCGACGACGGCGGCCGCCGCCTCCGGGGAGAACGGCACGTAGCCGTCGCCCACCTGCACCGCGACCGTGCCGAGGTCGTCGGTCACCTGCGAGGCGTCGACGTAGCCGATCGTGCCCTCCGCGCCGCGCAGCGTGGAGACCATGCCGGCGTTCTGCTGGCCGGACTGGGTGCCCGAGCGGGGCCAGGTGCCGCTCGGCTCGTAGGGCCAGGCGTCCCCGCCGGCCTCGGCGAGGTACTCGGTGAAGTTCTCCGTGGTGCCGGAGTCGTCGGAGCGGTTGACCGGGACGACGGGCAGGTCCGGCAGGTCGACACCGGGGTTCGTCTCGGCGATCGCGGGGTCGTCCCAGCGTTCGATCCGGCCGTCGAACATCGCCGCGATGGTGTGCGGGGAGAGCTGGAGGTGGTCGATCTCCAGGCCGGGCAGGTGGTAGGCGACCGCGATGGGCGAGATGTACAGCGGCAGCTCGAGGACGTCCCCGCCCTCGCAGCGCTCGACGGCCGCGGCGTACTCCTCGTCGTCGAGGTGGGCGTCGGTGCCGGCGAAGTCGACGGCGCCGGTGATGAACATCTCCCGGCCGGCACCGGAGCCGGCCGGGTCGTAGGAGGCGAGGATGTCGGGCCGGATGTCGTACAGCCCGGCGAGCCAGGCCTGCATGGCGATCTCCTGGGAGGAGGCGCCCGCCCCGGCGACCGTGCCGCTGTGGCCGCCGCACGCGGCGAGCGCGAGCAGCGCCGCGGCGGCCGCGATCCGCCGTCCGTACCTGCGCGTTGTCATCCCGTCCCCTGTCGACTCGGCTGGGTGGCCGGCGGGTGGCCGACCGGCAAGCGACAGGTTACGGGGTCCGGTCCTCCGTCGGCGTCACGAGCTTGTACCCCAGACCCCGCACCGTCAGCAGCATCCGCGGCCGGGAGGGCTCCGGCTCGATCTTCGCCCGGATCCGCTTGACGTGGACGTCGAGGGTCTTGGTGTCCCCGACGTAGTCCGCGCCCCATACCCGGTCGATGAGCTGCCCACGGGTGAGCACGTGGTCGACGTTGCGCATGAGGACCTCGAGCAGCTCGAACTCGCGCAGCGGGATGCGGATGGGCTCGCCGTGGACGTAGAGCTCGTGGCGGGCGACGTCCATCCGCACGTGGCCCACCTCCAGCACCCCGGAGGAGGAGTCGTCCTCGGTGCCCGCACCGCGGCGCAGGACCGCGCGCATCCGGGCGACGAGCTCGCGGTAGGAGTAGGGCTTGGTGACGTAGTCGTCGGCGCCGAGCTCCAGGCCGAGCACCTTGTCGAACTCGTCGTCCTTCGCGGTGAGCATGATCACCGGGGTGTTGCCCTGGCGGCGCAGCTCGCGGCACACCTCGGTGCCGGACATGCCCGGCAGCATGAGGTCGAGGAGCACGAGGTCCGGTGCGGACCGGCCGTAGGCGACGAGGGCGTCCGGGCCGTTGTCGACGGCGACGACCTCGTACCCGTCGCGCTCCAGCTGGTAGATGAGCGGCTCGCGGTAGGACTCCTCGTCCTCGACCAGGAGGATGGTGGTCATGGCTCTGGAACGGCTCCTGTCGTCTCGGTGGGGCGGTCCTGCGGGCGGGGGGACGGGGGCTCGGCGAGCGGCAGCACGAGGGTGAAGGTCGAGCCGGCCCCCGGCTTGGACCACAGCTCGACCTCGCCGCCGTGGTCGGCGGCGACGTGCTTGACGATGCTCAGCCCCAGCCCGGTGCCGCCCGTGCGGCGCGCCCGGGCCGGGTCGCCCCGGTAGAAGCGTTCGAAGATCCGCTCCTGCTGGCCGGGCGGGATGCCCTCGCCCTGGTCGACGACGGCGATGCGCACCGTGTCGTCGTCGCGGGACACCCCGACCGACACCCGGCTCAGCGGGTCGGAGTGGCGCAGCGCGTTGTCCAGCAGGTTACGCACGGCAGTGGTGAGCAGGTCGGCGTCACCGAAGACGTGGAGCCCCTTCTCCCCGCCGACCGCCACGGTGACCCGCCGCGACTGCGCCTCGACGGCCACCCGCTCGGCCGCCTCGGCGACAACGTCGTCGACGGCGACGAGCTCGGAATCGACGAGCGCATCGGGCTCCTGCAGGCGGGAGAGGTCTATGATCTCCTGCACGAGCGCGGTGAGACGGCGGGACTCGCGCTGCATCTGGGCGGTGAAACGCCGCACCGCCGCGGGGTCGTCGGCAGCGTCCGCGAGGGTCTCGCTGAGCAGCGCGAGCGCGCCGACGGGGGTCTTGAGCTCGTGGGAGACGTTGGCGACGAAGTCACGGCGCACCTGGTCGAGGCGGCGGGCCGCCGTCTGGTCGTCGGCGACGACGAGGATGCGGCCCCCGCTCAGGGGGACGACACGCAGGAGGAAGATCATCTCCCCGGCGCCGGTGAGCGGGCCGCGCGGCACGTTGAGCTCCCGCTCGTGCGGGCGGCCGTCGGCACGTACCTGCTCGACGACCTCCTTGACCGCGGCCGAGGTGAGCATGTCCGACCGCACCAGGCCGTAGCTGTAGGCCGACGGGCTGGCCTGGAGCACGGTCCCGCTCGCATCGAGGACGAGGATCGTCGAGCGCAGCGCCCGGAGCAGCTGCCGGGTGTCCTTGCTCACGGCGCTCTCCTGCCGGTCGGCGACCGGCTGGGCGCCGGGCCGGGGCGGCAGGAATCCGCGGAGGAGAAAGCCGACGGCGAGCCCGAGGAGGGCTACGACGACAATCGGCCAGATACCGTCCACAGCACCGAGGGTAAGCCCCCGTCGCCATTCGGTGGGAGCCGTCACCGGCGCGGACTCGCGGTGTTAACCGGGGCGCCACCTGTCGTTCATGAGGGCGGAGGACGATACGGTTGGTTTACGACGAAATTGGAGGAATGACGTGCGCGAGATCTTCATGCAGGAGCTGGCCCAGGTGGGCGAGGACCTCCAGCGGATGAGCAAGCTCGTCATCGACGCGATCGAGAATGCCTCCACCGCACTCCAGACCGCCGATCTGCAGCTGGCGGAAAAGGTCATCCGCGCGGACGAGCAGATCGACGAGATCGAGCACAGCCTCGACGAGCAGTGCATCTCGCTGCTCGCCCGGCAGGCGCCGGTCGCCACCGATCTTCGCGTCGTCATCGCGGCGCTGCGGATGTCGGCGACGATCGAGCGGATGGGTGACCTCGCCCGGCACATCGCCTACGTGGCGCGGGGACGTTACCCGGAGCCGGCTCCGGCACCGGCCATGCGCGAGGTCTTCACGCAGATGGGTGAGGCGGCCACGAAGGTCGCCCACCAGGTCAGCGAGCTGCTCGCCACCCGCGACCTGGAGCTCGCGGCGGGCGTCGAGCGCGACGACGACACACTCGACGCGCTGCACAAGCACACCTTCACCATCCTGCTCGACCCGGACGTCGAGATGACGCGGCAGCAGATGGTCGACGGCGTGCTCCTGGGCCGGTACTTCGAGCGCTTCGGTGACCACGGGGTGTCGGTGGCGCGGCGGACGAGCTACCTCGTCACGGGTGACCTGTCGAACTCGGTCATGCCGCATCGCGACCGCACGAGCTGACGGTGCCGACACGAGCAGCGGGGGCCGGCTGGTGCCGGCCCCCGCTTCGTCGTCGTGGCTACTTGCCCTGGTTGGCCACGGCCGCGATGGACGCGGCGGCGGCCTCCGGGTCGAGGTAGCGACCGCCCGGCGTGACGGGCTTGAGATCCTCGTCCAGCTCGTAGACGAGCGGGATGCCGGTGGGCACGTTCAGTCCCGAGATGGTCTCGTCGTCGATGCCGTCGAGGTGCTTGATGATGGCGCGCAGGGAGTTGCCGTGCGCGGCGACCAGCACCGTCTTGCCCGCCTTGAGGTCGGGGACGACCGCGGACTCCCAGTACGGCAGCGCGCGCTCGAGGACGTCCTTGAGGCACTCGCTGGCCGGGATGGGCTCCCCGGCGTAGCGGGGGTCGGCATCCTGGGAGAACTCCGAGCCGGGCTCGATCGGCGGCGGCGGGACGTCGTAGGAACGGCGCCAGAGCATGAACTGCTCCTCGCCGTACTCGTCGCGGATCTCCTTCTTGTTCTTGCCCTGGAGCGCCCCGTAGTGGCGCTCGTTGAGCCGCCAGTGCCGCTTCACCGGGATCCAGTGGCGGTCCGCCCGGTCGAGGGCGAGGTTCGCGGTGGAAATGGCCCGCCGCAGCAGTGACGTGTGGACGACGTCCGGCGCGATACCGGACTCGACGAGAAGGTCACCGCCGCGCAGTGCCTCCTCGACACCCTTCTCCGACAGCGGCACGTCGACCCAGCCGGTGAAGAGATTCTTCGCGTTCCATTCGCTCTCGCCGTGACGGAGCAGCACAAGGGTGTAGGTCATACCGCCATTATCTCCTATGGGTCGTGAGCCGTCGCGGGACCTTCGGCTGCCGGACGGCGCGGGCGCCTCGGACGGAGGTCAGCCGGCCTTCTGGTATGCCTCGATGACCTCGGCGGGAATGCGACCGCGGTCGGAGACGGTGTACCCGTTGGCACGCGCCCACTCGCGGATCTTCGCCGCCTCGCCGCTGCTGCTGGAGCGGCCCGAGGAGGAGCCCGAACGGCCGCGGCGGCCGGGAGCCCGGCGACCACCGACCCGGCGGGCGTTGCCGATCCACGGGGCCAGGGCGTCACGCAGCTTGGCGGCGTTCTTCTCGTTGAGGTCGATCTCGTAGTTCACACCGTCGAGGCTGAAAAGGACCGTCTCGTCCGCGAGCGAGCCGTCGACGTCATCGATGAGTTGGACCATGACCTTCTGCGCCATTCTGATTCTCCTGTGTGCGTCAGCCCTCTTGGGGAACTGCGGACGTGTGCGCCGCTGACTGCTTTCAATTAGCGGCGCTTCCCACACTAATTCTGGGAATCAGAATTGTCACGCTGAACGACGGTTGACGCCGAACGCTGCGTCTTCTCGAACTCACGAAAAGCAGCCCGCTCACGACGGTCGGCGAGCAGAATGGCGCGCATCACAATGACGAAGATAATCGCCAGTCCGATTGAGGGGAGCAGCGCCACGACGTAGTCCATGGACACCATGGTACGTCGGTCCGGTCAAGATGTCGGAGCCGCCTGTGGGAATCGAACCCACGACCTTCTCATTACGAGTGAGACGCTCTGCCGACTGAGCTAAGGCGGCGCGCCCGCGCGGGGCAGCGCGGACCACTGTACCTGCCAGGTGCCCCGGACTCCAAAGTCAGCAGACGAGCCCGTCCTGCGGCACGACGCCGCGCAGGAGGTAGTCGTCGACCGCCTCGGTGATGCACCGGCCGGCACGCCCGTAGGCGGTGTGGCCCTCCCCCTCGTAGGTCACCAGGACACCGGACTCCAGCTGCTCGGCCAGCTGCTCGGACCACGCGTACGGGGTGGCGGGGTCACCGGTGGTGCCGATGACGACGACCGGGTCGGCGCCCGCGGCGGAGACCGGCGCCGGGGCGGCCGGAGGCTCGTGCGGCCAGGCGGCGCAGGTGATCTCCCCGAAGGAGAGTGTGGGTCCGAACGTGGGGGAGATCTCCTCCAGCTCCTTGGCCAGGTCGCGCCAGTCCTCCAGGTCGCCCTCGACGGGGTGGTCGAGGCAGTTGATCGCGATATTGGCCTCGGTGGAGTTCGTCGCGTAGGTGCCGTCCGGCTCCCGCTCGGCGGCGAGGTCGGCGAGCAGGAGCAGCTGGGAGCCGTCCTGCTCGTTCATCGCGGCGTCGAGGGCCGAGGTGAGCAGCATCCAGTAGTTGTCGTCGTAGAGCGGCATGATGATGCCGGAGACCATCAGCGACGCGGTGAGCTCGCGGTCGGTGCCGGTCGGCAGCGGGGTGTGCGAGGCGAGCTGGAGGAGGTTCTGCACCTGGGCCACCGCGGCGTCGACGTCCCCGCTCAGCGGGCAGCCGGAGCCGGCGAGGCAGTCCTCGGCGTAGACCCGCAGCGCCCGCTCGAAGCCGGCCGCCTGCCCCCGGACGACGTCGGAGTACCCGAGCGCCGGGTCCAGGCCGCCGTCGAGCACCATCCGACCGACGTGCTCGGGGAAGAGCTCGGCGTAGGTGGCGCCGAGGAAGGTGCCGTAGGAGTAGCCCAGGTAGTCCAGCCGCGGCGAGCCGACGACGTGGCGCAGGATGTCCAGGTCGCGGGCGGCGCTGATGGTGTCGACGTGGGCGAGGAGCTCGCCGGTGTTCTCGGCACAGGCCGCGGCGAGCTCCTCGGCGTCCCGCGTGAGGGCGGCCAGCCCCTCCTCCGTCGCGTCGTAGTCCGCAGCGCGGATGCGGTCGAGCTCGGCGTCGCTCACGCAGTCGACGGCGCTGGACTGCCCCACCCCGCGGGGGTCGAAGCCGACGATGTCGTAGCCGTCGAGGAGGTCGGCGGAGAACATGACCTGGGCGGCCTCGGCGAGCTGGATGCCGGAGCCGCCCGGGCCGCCCGGGTTGACGAAGAGGGATCCGACGGGCTCGTCGTCACCGGCGGCGCGCCGCTTGACCGCGAGGGTGATGGTCTCGCCGTCGGGTTCGGCGTAGTCCATCGGCACGGTGACGTCCGTGCACTCGAAGCGCGAGCCGCACTCCTCCCAGGTGAGCTCCTGCTCGTAGTAGGCGCGGAGCTCGGCGGGCACCGCGGGCAGCGTCTCCTCGGCGCGCGGGCTGACCGGCTCGGTGCCGGTCTCGGGGGTGTCGGTGGTGGTGCAGGCGACCAGGGCGGTCGCGGCGACGAGGCACAGGGCAGCGCGCAGGTTCCGGCTCACCGGCGCGAGTCTACAAGCGCGTTCCGTCGGCCTGCGGGCGCAGGCCGACCATCATCGCCTCGACGGCGAGCAGCGGTGCGACGTTGGCGGCGAGCCGGGTGCGGGCGGTCGCCACGGCGTCCATCCGCTGCAGGGTCTGCTCGGGGGTGGAGTCCGCGGCCAGCGAGCGCACCTCGGCCTCGAGGTCGGCGTTGACGAGGGCGACGTCGGCGCCGAGCTGGACGACGAGCACGTCGCGGTACAGCGACAGGAGGTCGACCATCGCCCGGTCGAGGACGTCGCGCTGGGCGCGGGTGGCCCGGCTCTTCTGCTCCTCCTCGAGGCGGCGCAGCTGCGACCGGACGTTGGGCGGCAGCCGGGTCTCGCCCTCGGCGCCCAGGGTGCGCAGCAGCTCGGCACGCTCGACGGCGTCCCGCTCCTCGGTGGCCGCCTTCCCCTCCGCCTGGGCGAGCTCGACGAGCTCGGCGGCGGCGAGCACCGCGTCGCCGACACCGCGCACCCGGTTCGGGACGGTGAGGATGGAGCGTCGCCGCTCCCGGGCCTGCGGGTCGGTGGCGAGCCGGCGGGCGACCCCGACGTGGCTCTGCGCGGCCCGCGCGGCGGTGAGCGCGACCCGCGGGTCGATGCCGTCTCTGCGCACGAGCAGCTCGGCGACGTCCTCGGGGGCCGGGACACGCAGCGAGACGATGCGGCAGCGCGAGCGGATGGTCGGGATGAGGTCCTGCGGGCTGGGGGCGCACAGCAGCCACACCGTCCGCGGCGGCGGCTCCTCGATGGCCTTGAGGAGGACGTTGGACGTGCGCTCGACCATGCGGTCGGCGTCCTCCATGAGCATCACCCGCCAGCCCCCCTGGGAGGGCGCCTGCTGCGCGTCGGAGACGATCGGGCGGATCTCCTCGATCTTGAAGCTCACCCGCTCGGTGGTGATGACCTGGAGGTCGGCGTGGGTGCCGGCGAGGGTCGTCGTGCACCCGTGGCAGCGGCCGCAGCCGATCTCCGCCGGGTCGGTGCAGGCGAGCGCAGCGGCGAAGGCGCGCGCGGCCACCGAGCGGCCGGAGCCGGGTGGTCCGGTGATGAGCCAGGCGTGGGTCATGCCGCTGGAGCCGGTCCCGCCGGCAAGGACCTCCCGTGCCGCCGCGGCCGCCGAGCGCAGCACGCCGACCGCCTGCGGCTGGCCGACGACGTCGTCCCACACACTCATCGGGCTGCCTCCACGAGCGGGGCGACGGCGGCGAGGACGGCGGCGTGGACGTCCTCCCGGGGGCGGGAGGAGTCGACGACGACGTACCGGTCCGGGTCTGCCGCGGCGAGGGCGAGGAAGGCGGCCCGCACCTCCTCGTGGAAGTCGTGCGGCTCGCGTTCCAGGCGGTCAGGGGTGCGGGACCGCCGGCCCGCCGCGGTCGCGGCGTCGACGTCGAGGACGACGGTGAGGTCGGGCAGCAGCCCGCCGGTGGCCCAGACCGACAGGTCGCGGATCTCCTCGCTGCCCAGGGCCCGGCCCGCGCCCTGGTAGGCGACCGAGGAGTCGATGTAGCGGTCGGTGACGACCACCGCTCCACGGGCGAGCGCGGGCCGCACGAGGGTGTGCACGTGGTGGGCGCGGTCGGCGGCGTAGAGCAGCGCCTCGGTACGGGGGTCGAGGTCCTCCCCGTGGAGCACCTCCTGCCGCAGCCGGCGTCCGAGCTCGGTCCCGCCCGGCTCACGTGTGAGCACGACCTCCCGGCCACGGCCGACGAGCCAGTCGCGCAGCAGCCGGGCCTGGGTGCTCTTCCCGGAGCCGTCCCCGCCCTCGAACGCGATGAACAGGGGCGCCGCTTCGGTGGTCACCGGCCCAGCCTAACGAGCCGCACGACCCTCTCGGACCGCCCCTGTGGAGGATGCTCGCCTCACTCGCCCGGGTAGGCGACCCCGACCTGGCGGCGGACCTCGTCCATCGTCTCCAGGACGGCGACGGTCTCCGCCCACGGAAGCGTCTCGGACTCCAGGCGTCCCGCGGCGACGCAGCGCGCCACCTCCGCGGCCTCGTACTGGAAGCCGCCCTCGTGCTGCGGGCGGACCGCGGTCCGCTCGTCGCCGCGGGTGACGGTGAAGGTGGTCGGCCCGTAGAAGGGGCCGTCGAGCTCGATCATCCCCTCCGTGCCGCTGACCGCGGCGCGGCAGGGCGTGCGGGCCCACAGCGTCGCCGAGCACACGGCGAGCGCCCGGCTGCCGTAGCGGAGCAGCACGGTCTCCTGGCCGTCGACGTCGGTGTCGGCGAGCGCACCGGAGGCGAGCACGGCGTCGGGGGTGCCGAGGATGTCGTGGGCGAAGGAGATCGGGTACACCCCGAGGTCGAGCAGCGCCCCGCCGGCGAGGACCGGGTTGAGCAGCCGCCCGTCCGGGTCGTGGTCGAGGCGTTGGCCGTGGTCGGCGTGGAGGCTGACGACCTCCCCGATCGCCCCGCTGCGCACCAGGTGACGGATCGCCACCATGTGCGGCAGGAAGCGGGTCCACATCGCCTCCATGACGAACACGCCCCGCTCGCGGGCGGCGTCGAACACCTCGCGGGCCTCGGTCGCGTTCCGGGTGAAGGCCTTCTCCACGAGGACGTGCTTGCCGGCGGCGATCGCCAGCAGGGCGTGCGCGCGGTGCTCGCTGTGCGGGGTGGCGACGTAGACCGCCTCGACGTCATCGTCGCCGACGAGGTCGGCGTAGCTGCCGTGCGTCCGCGGGATGCCGTGCTCGTCGGCGAACGCACGCGCCCGGGCGAGGTCGCGCGACCCGACCGCCACCACCTGTCCGCTGCTCAGCGTCGGCACCTGGCGGGCGAAGACGCGCGCGATCCCTCCGGCGCCGAGGATGCCCCACCGCAGCGGCGGCGCCGCCCGGGGGTCGGGGACGTCGGACAGGTCCAGCCGCGTCACCGGCGCCGCTCCCCGTCGGCCATCGGGTCGTAGCCGTACCCGGCGGCAGGGCTGTCGGGGCCGAGCGTCGAGACGCCGCCGGGAGGCTGCTGCCGGCGGCGGTGGAGCTGCTCGGCCGCCCGCCGGCGGAACCGGCTCGTCATGAGGACCTCGACGACGAAGACGACGACGAAGCCGCCGAGCAGCACCGCGGTCGGGACGACGTCGGCCGCCCAGAGCAGGACGAGCCCGACGGTGAGGAGCCCGCCCACCCAGACGACGGCGAGGAGCTGCTTGGCCTGCGGGGACGGCCCGGGACGAGGCTGCTGCATGGCCCCGATGCTGCCACACGCCGGTGTGCCCGGTGCGGCATCCCTCGTGCCCGGCCCGGCGAGCCACCGGGGAGCGGGCGTCCCCGGTGGCGGCTACTTCTTCGCGGCGGTGCTCTTCTTCGTCGTGGTCTTGCGCGTGGTCGTGCGGCGGGTGGTCGTCTTCTTCGTGGGCCCCTTGGCGCGCTTCTCGGCAAGCAGCTCGAAGGCGCGCTCCGGGGTGATCGTCTCCACGGCGTCGTCCTTGCGCAGGGTGGCGTTGGTCGTGCCGTCGGTGACGTAGGGGCCGAAGCGGCCGTCCTTGACGACGACCGGCTTGCCGCTGACCGGGTCCTCCCCGAGCTCGCGCAGCGGGGGCTTGGCCGTGGCCCCGCGCCCGCGCTTCGGCTGCTTGTACAGCTCCAGCGCCTCCTCGAGGGTGATCTCGAAGATCTGCTCCTCGCCCTCGGGCAGGGTGCGGGAGTCGGTGCCCTTCTTCAGGTAGGGGCCGTAGCGCCCGTTCTGCGCGGTGATCTCCTCGCCCGTCTCGGGGTCCACGCCCACGACCCGCGGCAGTGACAGCAGCCGCAGCGCGTCCTCGAGGGTCACCGTCTCCAGCTGCATCGACTTGAACAGCGACGCCGTGCGGGGCTTGACCTTCTTCTTGCCCTTGGCGGAGGCCTCCTCCTCGGGGATGACCTCGGTGACGTACGGCCCGAAACGGCCGCTCTTGGCGACGATGGTGCGCCCGGTCTCCGGGTCCACGCCGAGCTCCCGGCCGTCGGCGGAGCTCTGCTCGAGCAGCTCGCGGGCCTTCTCCACGGTGAGCTCGTCCGGGGCGACGTCGTCCGGCACGGAGGCGCGCCGCTCGCCGTCCGCCGTCTCGAGGTAGGGGCCGTAGCGGCCCACCCGCAGGGTGATGCCGTCGCCGATGTCGATGCTGTTGACCGCTCGGGCGTCGATGTCGCCGAGGCTCTCGACGAGCGCACGCAGCCCGTCGCGCTGGTCGTCGCCACGGTAGAAGCGGGAGAGCCAGGCGACGCGGTCCTCCTGACCGGCGGCGATGAGGTCGAGGTCGGACTCCATCTCGGCGGTGAAGTCGTAGTCGACCAGCCGCGGCAGGTACTCCTCGAGCAGCCGGATCACCGAGAACGCCAGCCACGTGGGCACCAGTGCCTGACCACGCCGGTCGACGTAGCCGCGGTCGGTGATGGTGGAGATGGTCGAGGCGTAGGTGGAGGGGCGGCCGATGCCGCGCTCCTCCATCGCCTTGACGAGGCTGGCCTCGGTGTAGCGCGGCGGCGGGGTGGTCTCGTGGCCCTCGGCGGTGACCGACTCGGTGACGACGACGTCGCCCTCCTCCAGGCGCGGCAGCCGGGTCTCGCGGTCGCTCTCGCGCTCGCCGTAGCGCTCGGCGTCGCGGCCCTCCTCGTAGGCGGCGA
Source organism: uncultured Georgenia sp. (assembly GCF_937958535.1). Lineage (GTDB taxonomy): Bacteria > Actinomycetota > Actinomycetes > Actinomycetales > Actinomycetaceae > Oceanitalea. The sequence goes on from NZ_CALGNQ010000243.1 coordinate 45,934, forward strand.
GGAAGCCGCGGAAGGTGATGACCGTGCCGGAGGCGCTGAGCTCGGCCTGACGGGTGGTGCCGTCGGCGAGGCGGGCGTCCGCCCGCAGCCGCACCGTGGCGGTGGACCCGCGGGCGTCGGCCATCTGGGAGGCGACGGTGCGCTTCCAGATGAGTTCGTAGAGCTTGAACTGCGCCCCGGTGAGCTGGCCGGCCACCTGCGCCGGGGTGCGGAAGGAGTCCCCCGCGGGCCGGATCGCCTCGTGGGCCTCCTGGGCACCCTTCGACTTCTGCGCGTAGATCCGCGGCTTGGCGGGCACGTAGTCGGCGCCGTACAGCTCGGTGGCCTGGGCCCGGGCGGCCGCGATCGCCTCCTGGGACAGCGCCGAGGAGTCGGTCCGCATGTAGGTGATGAACCCGTTCTCGTACAGGCTCTGCGCCGTGCGCATCGTCTCCCGCGCGCTCATCCGCAGTTTGCGGCTGGCCTCCTGCTGCAGCGTGGAGGTGGTGAACGGGGCCGCGGGCCGCCGGGTGTAGGGCTTCGTCTCCATCGAGACCACGCGCGCCTCGGCGTCCTCCAGCGCGGTCGCCAGCGCCGTGGCGGTGGCCTCGTCGAGGTGGACGACGTTCGCCTTGCGGGCGGACTCCCTCAGCTCGCCGTCGTCGCCGAAGTCCCGCCCGGTGGCGACCTTCGCGCCGTCGAGCGTGACGAGGCGGGCGTCGAAGGAACGACGGTCGTCCTCCCGCCCACCGGTGAAGGTGCCCTTGACGTCCCAGTAGGAGGCGGCGCGGAACGCCATCCGCTCGCGCTCCCGCTCGACCACCATGCGGGTGGCGACAGACTGCACGCGGCCGGCGGAGATGCGCGGCCGCACCTTGCGCCAGAGCAGCGGGGAGACCTCGTAGCCGACGAGGCGGTCGAGGATGCGGCGGGCCTCCTGGGCGTCGACGAGCCGCTCGTCGAGGTCGCGGGTGTTCTCCAGCGCGCGCTGGATCGCCTCGCGGGTGATCTCGTGGAAGACCATCCGCTTGACCGGCACCTTGGGCTTGAGCTCGTCCAGGAGGTGCCAGGCGATGGCCTCCCCCTCGCGGTCCTCATCGGTGGCGAGGTAGAGCTCGTCGGCGTTCTTCAGCGCCCGCTTGAGCTCGCTGACCTTCTTCTTCTTGTCCGGGTCGACGACGTAGTACGGCTCGAAGTCGCCCTCGACGTCGATCGCGAACTTGCCGTAGGGCCCCTTCTTCATCTCCGGGGGCAGCTCGGAGGGCTGGGGAAGGTCGCGGATGTGCCCGACGCTCGCCTCGACGTCGAACTCTGGCCCGAGATAGCTGCCGATCGTCCGCGCTTTCGCGGGCGACTCGACGATCACGAGCTTACGGGAACCGGCCACCGCCTACCTTCCTTCATCCACAGGGGGTGTCGGGGTGACGGTACCTGATGGTTCCGCGGGGCGGGGTCTCAGGTCCGCCTCGGCAGCCCCCGGCCGGGTGGACACGCCCGGTGTCGAGTGGGCGACGGCGGCTCGTGAGCTGCGGCAGCCCGGCGGCGCGGAGCAGGGCCGGCTGGTGGCGGGCCGCTCCCCCGGCCGGTCAGGTCAGGCGGGACGGAGGAACCCGTCGAGCACGAGCTCCCGCACGGCCGGCAGCACCTCGGCGGCGACGGCGTCGGCCGGCTGGTCGAGCAGCACGGACAGGCCGGCGACCACCTGCCCGAGGGTGAGCTCCCCGTCGCAGGCACCGACGGCTCCCGCGACGAGCGTGCCCGGTCGGTAGGTGCGGCCGAAGCCCTCTCCCTGCCGCAGCTGGAGCACCCGCGGGTCCTGCTCCCCGGGCCGGAGGTACCGCTCCTCGGTGACGTCCTGGGCGACGACGAGGCACTGGTCGGCGAGCGCCGCGTCGTCGTGCGCGGCGAGCCACTCGTGCGCGGCGAGGACGTCCGCGACGTGCCCGCCGAGCGGGCGGTGGACGGGGGTGTCCACCTCCTCGACGCGGTGCCACAGTCCGCGGGTGGCGTCGGCCGGGCGCCGCAGGGTGAGGTAGCCGAAGCCGACCGCCTCCACGCCGCGCGCCTCGAAGTCGTCGAGCCACGCGGTGAGCGCGGCGTCGAAGAGGGGGGTGCCGGGGCGCAGCCCGCCGTCGCGCAGCCACGTGTGGGCGTACTCCGCCGGGTCCTGCACCTCGCGCTGGACCACCCAGCCGTCGGTGCCGGCGGCGACCAGCCAGCCGGCGACCCGCTCGCGCCAGTCCTCCCCGGCGTGGTGCTCCCAGTTCCCGAGGAGCTGCGCCACCCCGCCGGGCGCGAGGTGGGCACCCAGGCCGGAGACGAGCTCGGCGACCAGCGTGTCCCCGGGCATGGCGCCGTCGCGGTACTCCATCACCGGCAGCCCGGCGGCGTGCGCCGCGGGCGGGGTGATGACGAAGGGCGGGTTGGACACGACGAGGTCGAACTGCTCACCGCGGACGGGGTCGAGCAGCGACCCCTCGCGCAGGTCGAGGGCGGTGCCGGCGAGCGCCGCGTTGAACGCCGCGAAGTCCAGGGCACGCCGGGAGACGTCGGTGGCGACGAGCTCGTCGGCGTGCCGGGCGGCGTGCAGCGCCTGGACGCCGCAGCCGGTGCCGAGGTCGAGGACGCGGCCCCGGTACTCGCGGACGGTGATCCGGGCCAGCGTCATCGAGGCGCCGCCGATGCCCAGGACGTGGTCGGCGCGCAGGCTCTGCCCGGTGGCGAGCTCGCCGAGGTCGGAGGCCACCCACCAGCGGGCGTCACCGGCGGCATCGGTCGCCTCGTAGGGGCGGAGGTCGACGACGGCGCGCACGTCGTCCTCGGGGCCCTCCCCCGCCGCGGCGACGAGCCCGAGGGCGACGGCTCCCGCTGTCGTCGTCCGGGGCAGCGCCAGGTCGAGGTCGCGGCGCGGGGCCGTTCCGCCGAGGAGGAAGAGGCGGGTGAGGACGGCGGCGGGCTCCCGGGACGCAGCGGTCACCCGGCGGGCGGGGACCGGCTCCTCCCGGGCGAGCGCGGCGGTCGCGACCGGGCCGAGCACCTCCTCGACCGCCGTCTGGGTGAAGGAGTCCGCCAGGTCGGCGCGGAGGTCGGCGACGCGTGCGGCGGGCAGGTGCGGCGGGGGCGGGCTGGACGGGCGCTGCATGTCCCGCAGCGTACGGCTGCCGAGTGTCGCCGGTCCCCGCTAGCCTCGATGGCGGTGCCCCCTGGCCCCTATGCCACCGACGACTGGAAGGTCCACATGCGCACCCGAAGAGCCCTGCCCGCCGTCACCGCGGCGGCCCTCCTCCTGGCGGCCGCGGTACCGGCCGCTGCCCAGCCCACCGACCCCGAGCGGCTCGAGCTCACGCTGCTCGCCACGACCGACGTCCACGGCCACGTCTACGACTGGGACTACTTCCGCGACCAGCCGTTCCCCGAGGGCAGCGGTCTCGGCCTCACCCGGCTCTCGACGATCATCGGCGAGATCCGCACCGAGAAGGGCCCGGAGTCGGTCCTGCTCGTCGACAACGGCGACACCATCCAGGGCACGCCGCTGACCTACTACTACGGCATCGGCGACGGGGCCGAGGCCGTCCTGGACGGCGAGGTCCAGCACCCGATGGCGACCGCCTTCAACTATCTCGGCTACGACGTCCAGTCGGTGGGCAACCACGAGTACAACTACGACCTGCCGCTGCTCGCCGCCTACGAGCGCGACATCGACTTCCCACTGCTCGGAGCGAATGTCATCGACGTCGACACCGGCGAGCCCTACCACCAGCCGTACGCACTCATCGACAGGGAGATCGGCGATGAGGAGGTGACCGTGGGCGTCATCGGGATGGTGACCCCCGGAGTGCGCGTGTGGGACCGCTCCTTCGTCGAGGGAGAGCTGGAGTTCCGCGACCTCGTCGAGACGGCGGAGCAGTGGGTGCCGGTCGTCGCCGAGCAGGCCGACGTCGTCGTCGTGGTCACCCACACCGGCCACGGCACCGTGCCCGACGAGGGCTACGACCGGTCCGCGCTGCACGAGAACGCGCTGGGGAACGTCGCCCGCATGGTGCCCGGGATCGACGTCGTCGTCGCCGGGCACAGCCACCAGGACCGTCCGGAGGAGATCGTCACCAACACCGCGGGTGAGCAGGTGCTCATCACCCAGCCGATGTTCTGGGCGCAGTCGGTGACCGAGACGACGCTCAACCTCGTCCCGGACGGCGACGGCTGGGCCGTCGACTGGTCGGAGGGGTTCGCACCGACCGCCGTCGCCCACTATGCCCGCGACGCGGAGGAGGACCAGGCCTTGCGGGACCTCCTCGCCGAGGAGCACACGGCGACGGTCGCGTACGTCAACACGCCGGTCGCCGAGTCGGTGACCGAGCTGCGCGCCGACACCGCGCACTACGAGGACACCCCGATCATCGACTTCATCAACCACGTCCAGCAGTCGACCGTCGAGCAGTTCCTCGCAGACCGGGGCGAGCTCGGCGACGCCACGGTCGTCTCCCAGGCCTCGCCGTTCTCCCGCAGCGCCGTCTTCCCCCAGGGGGAGGTCAGCATCCGGGACATCGCCGGGCTGTACATCTACGACAACTGGCTCCTCGGAGTCCGGCTCACCGGGGCACAGGTGCGCGACTACCTCGAGTTCTCCGCCCGGTACTACGCCGACCTCGAGGAGGGCGAGGAGTTCGACCCGGAAGTCCACACCAACGCCGTGCGCGGGGACCGCGCGATCCCGGACTACGCCTACGACGTCCTGTCCGGCGTGGAGTACTACATCGACGTCTCCCAGCCGGTCGGCGAGCGCATCACCGGGCTGTCCTACCCGGACGGCACCCCGGTGGAGGACGACGACGAGTTCGTCCTGGCGATCAACAACTACCGCCAGTCGGGCGGCCAGGGCTACCCGCACGTCGTGGACGCCGAGGTCGTGTACGACGAGCGCGTGGAGATCCGCCAGCTGCTCATCGAGTGGGCGCAGGAGCGCGGGGTCATCGACCCGGCCGACTTCTTCGTCGAGAACTGGTGGCTGATCGACGAGCCGCTGCCCGAGCCGGAGCCCACACCGGAGCCGACGCAGGAGCCGACGACGCAGGAGCCCACCACGCAGGAGCCGACCACCGACCCGACGGGGGACGCCACCACTCCCCCGGCCGGGGGCGGACCGGGCGGCGGAGCGCTGCCGTCCACGGGCGCGCCCGTCGGCGGCCTCGTCGGGGCGGCGGTGCTCGCCGTCCTCGCCGGTGCCGCCGCGCTGGCACAGCGCCGGCGGCTGACGATGTGACGGTTCGGTAGTCGACCGCAGGGGCGGGGTCCGCGCAGGCGGGCCCCGCCCCTGCCCTGTCCCGGGCGGCGGTGGCGGCGACGGGTCGCATGGCGCGCCCCCGTGGGGGGCGGCCCCCGCGTGCCCCGGGAGGCCGTGGGTGACGACGGGGCGCGTGGTGCCCGCCCTCGTAGGAGGCGGGCCTGGCGTGTCCCGGGAGCCAGTGGGTGGTGGTGACCGGATCGCGCCGCCGTCCGCCCTCGTAGGCTGGGCACATGGCAGTGGCGACGGTGGCGGTGGCTCCGCGGACGCTCCGCGCCCCGGAGTGGGTGCCGCTGGAGACGGCCCACCGCGACCGGGCGCGCGCGCTCACGGCCGCGCACCGGGCCCGCCGCGAGCGCGGGGAACGGCACGCCGTCGAGGACTTCCTCTACGACTACTACGCGCTGCGCGCCGGGCGCCTGGAGCGCTGGCACCCGGGGGTCGGGACCTGCCTGACAGGGGAGGACGCCGACCCCGACGCGGAGGCCCGCCTCGCCGAGCGGGCGCACCTGCGGTGGTACCGCACCACCGCCGACGGCGGGGTGGAGCTGGACGCCCCGGCCTTCCTCGCCGACCGGGGCCGCGACGTCCGCCGGCTCGGCATCCTCCTGCGCGCCACCGCCTCGCGGACGCCGCACCTGGGATGCCTGGGCCTGCACGAGTGGGCCATGGTCTACCGCCAGCCGGCAGGCGAGCGGCGCCACGCCCTGCCGCTGCGGCTGGGGCCGGAAGGGACGGACGCCGTCGTGGAGGCCCACCCGGTGCGCTGCTCGCACTTCGACGCCTTCCGCTTCTTCACCCCGCAGGCCCGGCCGCTCAACCGGCTGCAGCCGAGCCGCGCCACCCAGCCGGACCTGGAGCAGCCCGGCTGCCTCCACGCCAACATGGACCTCCTCAAAGCCGCGCTCACCCTGGGCCCGGCCTGCCCCGGGGACCTGCTGCTCGACTGCTTCGAGCTGGCCCGCGACATCCGGGTGCTCGATATGCGGGCCTCGCCGTACGACCTCACCTCGCTCGGGTACCCGCCGGTGGCGATCGAGACGGCGTCCGGGCGGGCGGAGTACGTCGCCGCCCAGCGCGCCTTCACCGAGCGCGCCGAGCCGCTGCGCGCGGCGCTGATCCAGGTGGTCGACCGGCTCACGGTGGCCGGACGATGAGCACGCTGCGTGCCCGCGCCGCGACCGCGCTCGCCTGCGCGGGGGTGTTCGTCCTCGCCGCGTGCGCAGAGCAGACCACCCCGGGCGGCGACCCCACCCCACCGTCGTCGCCGACGACCGACCCGGCGCCCTCGCCCCCGACGCCGCTGCCGACACTGCCGACCGACGCGCCCACCGCACCGCCGTCGGGCGAGCTGCCGCCGGAAGTCGACGCCGCGGTGGCGGACCTCGCCCAGCACCTCGGCGTCCCCACCGACGACGTCACCGTCGTCAGCTTCGAGGAGGTCACCTGGCCGGACGGCGCCCTCGGCTGCCCCCAGCCGGGCATGAGCTACACCCAGGCACTGGTGCCGGGAACCCGTCTGGTGCTCGAGGTCGACGATGTCGAGTACGCCTACCACGGCGGCCGGGACACCCACCTGGTGCGCTGCGACAGTCCGCGGCCGCCGGTGCCGGACCTCCCGGGCGAGGACTCCTGACCACCGGGCCGCGGTCCCCGCACCTGCCGCCCGGCACCACCCGGGACACGCCGGCCCGCCAGGACACGGCGACCCTGCACAGACGGAGCGGCACCGCCGGACGCCCGTCGCCTGCGCCCGGTCGCTCCGCCGGCCTGCGGTCGGCAAGCACAGCACGCGCTGCCCCTCGCCGCCGATGTCTCAGCAGCGAGGGGCAGCCCGTGGTGACGTCCCGCGCGGGCAGCGCGCCCGTGGTGCGCGCCGACCGGCCGTGACGCGTGAGTCAGCCGGCGGTGGCGGCCACCCGGGCGCGCGTCTCGTTCTCCTGGTCGACCTTGCGGGCGCGCAGCCGGGAGACCAGGACCGCGCCGAAGGCGACGGCGGCGGCGGCCAGCGCCAGCCCGATCCGCAGGGTGTGGTTGGCGTCGGCCGGGATACTCAGGTGGACCACGGCCGGCGCAATGAGGAGCGCGACGAGGTTCATCACCTTGATGAGCGGGTTGATGGCCGGGCCGGCGGTGTCCTTGAACGGGTCGCCCACGGTGTCGCCGATGACGACGGCGGCGTGCGCCTCGGACCCCTTGCCACCGTACTTGCCGTCCTCGACGATCTTCTTCGCGTTGTCCCAGCTCCCGCCGGAGTTGGCGAGGAAGACGGCCATGAGCACGCCGGCGGCGATCGCGCCGCCGAGGAAGCCGGACAGTGCACCGACCCCCAGGCCGAAGCCGACGGCGATGGGCGCGAAGGCGGCGAGCAGGCCCGGGGTGGCGAGCTCGCGCAGGGAGTCACGGGTGCAGATGTCCACGACCCGGCCGTACTCGGGGCGCACCTCACCGGTCATGATGCCCGGGTGCTCGCGGAACTGGCGGCGCACCTCGAAGACGATGGCGCCGGCGGCGCGGGTCACGGCGTCGATCGCCAGGCCGGAGAAGAGGAAGACGGTCGCCGCCCCGAGGACCACCCCGACCAGCGTGATCGGGGAGATGACCTGGTAGTTGAGCATCGAGGCGATGACGTCGTCGGTGATCTGCTCCGCGGTGACCCCGATCTCCAGCAGGGAGTTGGCCACGGCGTCGGCGTAGGAGCCGAAGAGCGCGGTGGCGGCGAGCACCGCGGTGGCGATCGCGATGCCCTTGGTGATGGCCTTGGTGGTGTTCCCGGCGGCGTCGAGGTCGGTGAGGATCTGGGCGCCCTCCTCGTCCACCTCGCCGGACATCTCGGCGATGCCCTGGGCGTTGTCGGAGACGGGGCCGAAGGTGTCCATCGCGACGATGACGCCGACCGTCGTCAGGAGGCCGCAGCCGGCGAGCGCGACGAGGAACAGCGCCAGCCACACCGACCCACCGGCGAGGAGGAAGACCCCGCAGACCGCGGCGGCGATGATGCCGGCGGTGTACACGGCGGACTCGAAGCCGACGCCGATACCGGCGAGCACGACCGTGGCCGCACCGGTCCGCGAGGTGCTCGCGACGTGGAGCGTGGGCCGGGCGGTGGTGCCGGTGAAGTAGCCGGTGAGCCACAGGATGACGCCTGCCAGGACGACACCGATGCCGACGGCCGCGGCGACGATGATGCGCGGGTCGCCGGGGTGACCCGCCAGGTCCTCGCTGATGCCGGTGATGGCCCCGAAGGTCGAGGGCAGGTAGAGGAACGCGGCGACCGCCGCGAGCACCACGCCCGCGAGCGCAGAGATGTAGAAGCCGCGGTAGATCGCGGTGAGGCCGTCCTCGTTGCCACGCACGCGGGTGATGGCGACGCCGAGCACGGCGACGACGGCACCGATCGCCGCGACGATGAGCGGGAAGATCATCCCCTGCTCCCCGAAGGCGGCCTTGCCCAGGATGAGCGAGGCGACCAGGGTCACGGCGTAGGACTCGAAGAGGTCGGCGGCCATGCCCGCGCAGTCACCGACGTTGTCGCCGACGTTGTCGGCGATCGTCGCGGCGTTGCGGGGGTCGTCCTCGGGGATGCCCTGCTCGACCTTGCCGACGAGGTCGGCGCCCACGTCCGCGGCCTTGGTGAAGATGCCGCCACCCACCCGCATGAACATCGCGAGCAGGGCTGCGCCGAAGCCGAAGCCTTCGAGGACCGCCGGGGCGTCGCCCTGGAAGATGAGGACCACGCCGGCGGCACCGAGCAGCCCGAGCCCGACGACGGACATGCCCACGACCCCGCCGGTGCGGAACGCGATGCGCGCCCCCTCCTGTCGGCCGTCGGAGTGCTTGGCGGCGGCCGCCACGCGCAGGTTGGCGCGGACGGCGAGCCACATGCCCAGGTAGCCGATGGCCGCCGAGAACCCGGCCCCGAAGAGGAAGGCGACGGCGCGGCCCACCTTGATGCCGCCGTCGCCGGGGAGCAGGAAGAGCAGCGCCAGGACGACGACGATGAACAGGGCGAGTGTGCGGAACTGACGGTTCAGGTAGGCGCTGGCCCCCTCCTGGATCGCCTGGGCGATCTCCCGCATCCGCACCGACCCCTCGTCGGCGGCGAGCACCTGACGTCTGAGGACCAGCGCGATGACCAGGGCGACGACCGCCAGTCCGGCGATGGCCCCCGCGATGGCCAGACTTGATCCACTCAACTCGTCGAGCATCCGCCCTCCTCGGCAGTGCCCACCTGCGCCCACGTCGACGTCGACGCACGGTGGCTGTGGGTGCGGCACGGTGGCCGCGCAGTGACCAGCCGAAGTCTACGCATGTCGGGGGGCCTTCCCGAAATGTTCGATGCTGCGGATCTCGATTATCCGCTTAGGGAGGAGGGCGGTCCTCCGGTGGACGGGGATGCCGGCGGTCCCCGTCAGCGCCGTCGGCGATGATGGCAGGGTGAGCGAGCTCCTCCCCCTGCTCGAGCGGCTCGGCCGCGACGACGGCCGGCTGCTCCACGTCGAGCGCGTCCCCGCGCGGGTTGGCCGCACCGCGCCGTGGCCAGGGTGGGCCGACCCGGACCTCGTCGCGGGGTACCGGCGGCTCGGGGTCGAGGCGCCCTGGGAGCACCAGGTGGAGGCGGCCGGGTCGGTGTGGGCCGGGCGGCACACGGTGATCGCGACGGCGACCGGCTCGGGCAAGTCCCTCGCGGCGTGGCTGCCGGCGGTGAGCGCGGTACGGGAGGGCGCCGAGGCCGCCGCGGGCCCGGGCGCCGGGCGGATCACCGGGTACACGCGGCGCCCCACCACCCTCTACCTGTCCCCGACCAAGGCCCTGGCGGCCGACCAGCTGGCCGGGCTGGAGCGGGTGCTCGACGCCGCCGGTCTGCGCGGGGTGCGGGCCTCGACCTGTGACGGCGACACACCGCTCACCGAGCGCGACTGGGCCCGCGACCACGCCGACATCGTGCTGAGCAACCCCGACTTCCTGCACTTCTCGCTGCTGCCCAACCACCGCCGGTGGCAGCGGCTGCTGCGCGGGCTGCGCTTCGTCGTCGTCGACGAGTGCCACGCCTACCGGGGCGTGCTGGGCGCGCACGTGTCTCTCGTGCTCCGGCGGCTGCTGCGGGTGGCCGAGCATTACGGCGCCCGCCCGACGATGGTGCTCGCCTCCGCGACGACGGGCGAGCCGGCCGCGACGGCCGCCCGACTCATCGGTGTCCCGCCGGAGGAGGTCCACGCGGTCGTGGAGGACACCGCGCCGGCGGGCACCCGGACCATCGTGCTGTGGCAGCCCGAGCTCACCCGTGAGGGGCGCGCGTGGCCGGGCGAGGGGGTGGACCTCCCCGAGGACCGGGCCGGTCTGGACGCCGCCGGGCCGCGGCGCAGCGCCTCGAGCGAGGCGGCCGGACTGGTCGCGCGCCTGGTCCGGTCCGGGGCGCGCACGCTGGCCTTCGTGCGGTCCCGGTACGGTGCGGAGTCCGTCGCCGAGCAGGTCCAGCACCAGCTCGCCGGCACCGGGCTCGCCGACCGGGTGGCGGCCTACCGGGGCGGGTACCTGCCCGAGGAGCGGCGGGCCCTGGAGCGGGCGCTGCGCGAGGGGGACCTGCTCGCCCTGGCCACGACGAACGCGCTCGAGCTCGGCGTGGACGTCTCGGGGCTGGACGCCGTCGTCATCGCCGGCTGGCCGGGCACGCGGGTGTCGATGTGGCAGCAGGCGGGGCGGTCGGGCCGGGCCGGGCGCGACGGTCTGGCGGTCCTCGTCGCCTCCCAGGACCCACTGGACGCCTACCTGGTCCACCACCCCGAGGCGGTGTTCGGCCGGTCCGTCGAGGTCACCACCTTCGACCCGGCGAACCCGTACGTGCTCGCCCCGCACCTGTGCGCGGCGGCGGCCGAGGTGCCGCTGACCGAGGCCGACCTGCCGCGTTTCGGGCTCCCCGACGACGCCCTGCTGCGCGTGCTCGTCGAGCGCGACCTGCTGCGACGGCGGCCCACCGGCTGGTTCTGGAACCTCGCCCGGCCCGAGCACCCGTCCTCGCTCACCGACCTGCGCGGCGGGCAGGGGCGCCCCGTCCAGGTGGTGGAGGCGGGCACCGGACGGGTGCTCGGCACCGTCGACGGCGCCCGCGCCGACGCCACGGTCCATCCCGGGGCGGTGTACGTCCACCAGGGGCGCACCTTCGTCGTCGACGCCCTGGACGACGACGTCGCCCTCGTCCACGCCGAGCCGGAGCTGTCCTACCGGACGAAGGCGCGCAGCTCGACGACGGTGCGGGTCATCACCGAGGAGGAGCACGCCGAGTGGACCCACCCCTCCGGGGCTCCCGTGCGGTGGTCGCGCGGTGCGGTCGAGGTGACCTCCCGTGTCACCGGCTTCGACCGCCGGCGGCTGCCCGGGCTGGAGATCGTCGGCTCCTACCCGCTCGACCTGCCCGAGCGGGTGCTGCAGACGAGCGCGGTGTGGTGGTCGGTGAGCGCCGAGGCCCTGGCCGCGGCCGGGGTGGGGCCGGATGTGCTGCCCGGGGCGCTGCACGCGGCGGAGCACGCCGCGATCGGTCTGCTGCCGATCGTCGCGACCTGCGACCGGTGGGACCTGGGCGGTCTGTCGACCGCCCTCCACGCCGACACCTTCGCCCCGACCGTCTTCGTCCACGACGCCTACCCCGGCGGTGCGGGGTTCGCCGAGCGCGGCTTCCGGGCCGCCCGCTCGTGGCTGGGTGCCACGCTCGACGCCGTCGCGGGCTGCGGCTGCGCGGACGGCTGCCCGAGCTGCGTCCAGTCGCCCAAGTGCGGCAACGGCAACTCCCCGCTCGACAAGGCGGGGGCCGTGCGGGTGCTGCGTTTCCTCCTCGCCGCCTGCCCGGAGTAGGGCGGCGGGGCGCCGGGCCTGCGCGCGCCGTCGCGCGGGCGACGAGCCCAGGGCCGGCGTCGCGCGCGGTGCCGAGCTCCACCTCCCGCCCGCTGACCGTGCAGCGTTCGACCCGCACCCCCGACGCCGCGGCCAGCTCGACCGCCACCCGGCAGGCGGCTTCGGCGTCCCCACCGGGCCCCTCGAGCCGTGTCGCCGCGGCCAGGGCGGCGAGGTCCGCTGCGCCCTGGGCGGCGCCCCGGGCCGCCACCACCCGCCCGAGCGCGGCGAGCGCGACCGTGAGGACCAGGGCCACCGCGACGACGCCGAGCCCGAGTGCGGTGCCCGAGCCACGCTCGTCGCGCCACCGACGCACCGCGACGGCCCTGCGGCGCAGCACGGTGCCCGAGCCACCGGCCTCGCGCCACCGGCTCGTCGCACCACGTCCGGCTCCGGGCCCGAGCCCGGCGCCGGCACCACGGTCGTCGCACCCCCGGCTCACGGCACCACCCCCGGCTCCACCCACGCCCGGGCCTCGGCGGAGGCGCGCAGTGCCTCCACACCCGGCAGCACGGCACCGACCGGACGGCTCACCGTCACCTCGACCCACTCGCCGCGCCGGGTCACCGTGACCGCGGCGTCCGGGCCGGCGAGGTCCTGCGCGACGGCGAGGACGACGTCGGCCGGCTCGCCGATCGCGGCTGCCCGGGCCGCGGCACGGGCAGCGTCCGCGCACCGCAGCTGACCGACGGCGGCCAGCCCGAGGGTGGTGCACACGAGCAGGACCACGACCACCGCAGGGAGCACCAGGGCGAGCTCGGCGGTCACCGAGCCGCGCTCGCACCGTCTCGGGGACGGCTCCGTCCGGGCGGGCACGTCAGCCGACCTGGAGCGCCTGCCGGATGATGCCGAGCAGGAACCCCCGCACCTCCGCGCTGCGCAGGATGAGGAGCAGCAGCCCGGCGAAGCCTGCCGCCGCCAGGGTCGCGATGGCGTACTCGGCGGTGGCCATCCCCGCCTCGGCCGTGCGCCGCAGCGCCGCCCAGCGTCTGCGCAGGTGGTCAGGGACCGGTGAACCCGACATGTCGTGCCTCCCTCCCGCCGGCCCGGGTGGCCGGCGCTGTGCCCACTGTGTGCCGGGGCCCAGGGCGTCCTGCGGCACCGGCCGCGCGGCTGTGCGCGGGGTTGCCGCGACATGTGCCTGTGGGGCCCCGCAGGACGTCAGGACCGGCGCCGGGCTGCGGCTGACACTCCGCCGCGCCCCCCGGGGGACGGGCACCGGCCCGCGCGACACCCCCGGCACCGGTCGCGTGCGGTGTGATGCGCTCCGCGCCCTGCCGGGGCACCGGCTCGCCCGGGGCGTCAGCCACCGAGGAGCGTCCCCATCCCGGAGAGGAGCACCGGCAGCATCGCCAGCAGCACGAACGCCGGGAGGAAGCACAGCCCGAGCGGCAGCACGAGCCGGGCGCTGAGACGGGCGGCCGCCTCGCGGGCGTCGCGTCGCCGCCGTGCCCGGATACCGGCCGCCGCCTGCCGCACCAGCGGGCAGGGGTCCACGCCGTCGAGCCACGCCGGGACCAGCGTGTCCGCCACGGCCGCGAGCGCCGGCGGGCAGGCGTGCCAGGCCTCCGGCCAGGAGGCGCCGAGCTGCAGCGCGGTACCGGCCCGCTGCAGGTGGCGGCCCGCCGGGTCGGGCTCCACCGCGGCCCCCAGGGCGAGGAGCGCACCGGGCACGGAGGCACCGGAGGCGAGGGCGGCCTCGAGCAGGTCGAGCAACACGGCGGGGTCGAGGTCGCCCGTCCGGGCCCGCCGCCGACGCCGCCGGTCCCGTCCGTCGCGGACCGGCCCGGGCCGCGGCAGGGACCAGGCGGCGACCGCGGCGAGGCAGCACAGGGCCAGGGCGCCGCTCACCGCGGCCTCGGCCCCGTCGCGACACCCGCGGTGCGCTCGCCCCGCGCGGCCGCAGCACGGGCATCGCCCCGGCCTGCGCCCTGGGCCGGGTGGCGCCCCCGTCGCACCCGGTGGGTCACCGGGACGGCCGGCCGCTCGGCGGCGGCGACGAGGAGGCGCACCCAGCGCCACCCGACGAGGACAAGCACGACCCCGAGCAGCACGCCGGCGCTGCCCCAGCCGCCGTCGGTGGCAACGGCGACCGGGTCGGCGCCGAGGCCCGCACCGAGGAGCGGGCCGAGGAGGGGCAGCCCGGTGAGGATCCGGGCGGTGGACCGCGGTCCGGCGAGCGCGACGCGGCGGGCGTCACGGGCCTGCTCGGCCTCGGTGACGGAGGCGGCGCAGCGGTCGAGGACCTCGGCGAGTGGTGCACCGAGGGTCCGGGTGAGCCGGGTGGCCGCCACCGCCGTGCGCACCGCCGCCGCGGCTCCCGGGTCCCCCGCACAGTGCTCCGCGAGCCGGAGGAGCGCGGCTGGGAGGTCGGTGCCGTCCCTCCCGGCGGCAGCGGTCGCGGCGGCCGGAGCGGCAGCGGTCGCGGCGCCCGGAGCCGCCGCGACGAGCCGCCCGACCGTCCGCTCCCACGCCTCGTGAGGGGGCAGCCCGGTGCGCAGCCGGCTGGCCACCTCGGTGACGACCGCGGCGAGGTCGACCGGCGGGTCCCGTCGGCGCCGCAGGCCACGCACCCGGGCGACGGTTCGACCGTGCCACCGCCGCCGGGATCCGTGCTCCGGGCGGGCACGCGCCGGTGCCCACGCCACGGCGACGAGCGCGGCGAGCAGGACGAGCAGGACGAGCAGGGCGGTCACCGCCGTTCCCGCCGGTCGAGCCGGTCGGCCAGGGCGGGCCACGCCGGCCCCTCACGCAGCCCGCCGGCCGCGGTGGCGCGCAGTGCGGTGTCGCAGACGAGCTCCCCGTCCCGACGGGTGAGCACCCCGACCTCGGTGAGGCGGCGCCCCTCGTCGGTGCGGCTGAGGTGGAGCACGGCGTCGAGGGCGCTGGCCGCCTGGACCGCGACGGCGTGCTCGCCGAGCCCGGCAAGGGCCCCGAGCGCGATGAGCCGGGCGGGGACGTCGGCGGGGGCGTTGGCGTGGACGGTGGCCCAGCCGCCGTCGTGGCCGGTGTTGAGCGCACCGAGCACCTCGCGCACCTCTGCGCCGCGGCACTCGCCGAGGACCAGCCGGTCGGGCCGCATGCGCATCGCCGCCCGGACGAGCTCGGCCATCTCCACCCCGCCGGTGCGCTGGACGTTGGCGCGGCGCACCTGGAGGTGGACGACGTGCGGGTGGTCGGGCCGCAGCTCCACGGCCTCCTCGATGCACACGATGCGCTCGTGCGGTGGCACGGTCGACAGCAGCGCCGCGAGCAGCGTCGTCTTCCCTGCACCGGCTGCGCCGCTGACGAGCACGTTGGCCCGCGCCGCGACGAGCCCGCGCAGCACGTCACCGAGCGCCGGGGCGACGGTGCCGGAGGAGACGAGCTCGGCGACCGTGAGCGCCCGCCCGCGCTGGGTGCGCAGGCTGATGAGAGTGCCGTCGGCGGAGAGCGGGGGAAGGACGGCGTGGAGGCGGGTGCCGTCGGGCAGCGCGCCGTCGACGATCGGGCAGGCCTCGTCCAGGCGCTGCCCGCAGGCCGCGGCCAGCCGGGTGGCCAGGCCACGGACGTCGCTCTCCGCACCGAGGTCGAGAGTCTCCCGGACCAGGCCGTGCCCGCGGTCCACCCACACGCCCCGGGCACCGTTGACGAGGACGTCGGTGACGAGCGGGTCCTCGAGCAGAGCCTGGAGCTCCCCGGCGCCGAGCAGCTCGGAGCGGGCGCGGGCGTCGAGGTCGAGCAGCCCCCGCCAGCCGTGCGCGGCGCCGGCGGCCGCCACGGCGGAGGCCACGGCCGCGGCGTCGGGCCGCGCGGTCCCCTCCGCGAGGCGCGCCCGGAGCTCGGCGACCGTGGTCATGCCCCGAGCCCCACCCGCGCCAGGACCTTGCGTCCGGCGGCCAGGAGCGGGCCGCGCCGCTGGTCGCCGGGCGACAGGCCGCGCTCCACCCCCGCGGTGAAGGCGCGCTCCGGGCGGAGCACCGCCGCGAGCGGCAGCCCGCACGCCTGGGCGACGTCGTCGGGCAGGAGGGTGCCGACCGCCGGTCCGCGGACGACGAGGTGGGCCGGCAGGTCGGCCAGCGCGACGGCGGCCGCCGCAGCCGCGGCGGCCGCTCGCGTGTCGCACCCGGTGACCAGGACGACGGTGTCGCACTGCTCCAGGCTGCCCCGCTCCCCGCGGGGGGTGAGCAGGGAGCGGGGCAGGTCGAGGACCACGGTGTCGGCGGCTCGGGTGAGCGCGGTGACCGCCTCGGCCGCGGTGTCGTGGCCGGGGTGGACCCCACCTCGGACGTCGCCGGACAGCACCCGCACGCCGTGCCACGCGGGCAGCGCCGCCATGAGCCGGTCCGGTGGGAATCCGCCCCGCTCGGTGAGGAGGTCGCTCCAGCGCGGTCCGGCGTCGTGCTCGACCCCGAGGAGGATGTCGAGCCCTCCGCCGGCGGGGTCGCCGTCGACGAGCGCGGTGGTCCGTCCCGCGTCGACGGCGAGCCGGGCGAGCACGGCCGCGAGGGCCGAGGTGCCCACCCCGCCCACGGCACCGACGACCCCGACGACGACCGCCCGCCGCGGCGTGCCGACCCGGGTGAGCAGGTCGAGCAGTGTCTCGGCGTCCCGCGGCAGGTGGAGCGCACGCTCCCCGCCGCCGAGGTCGACCACCTCCGTCGTCGACCCGAGCGCCCGCCACGGGTGGCCGGTGGGCTCGGTGCGGTCGTCGAGCAGCACGGTCGCCTCCGGCGGGGCCCCGCCCGGCGCGACGACCTCGAGGTGGACGCCGGCGAGCACGCACAGCCGTCGCACCCGGTCCACCAGGTGCCGGTCGCTCGTCCGCAGCGCCGCTGTCACCGCTCTCGTCATGGCCGCCCTCCCGGGGCGAGCATGGCGGGGACGGGCGGGTGCGCAGGATCCCGCCGCCGCTCACCGAGGACGCGGCAGACGCCGGGCCGTCCTGGGGAGCACTCTGGACGCGGCCGGTGTCCCACCGGCCGCCGCACCGGCCGCGAGGCCCGGCGCGGGCCTGCCCCGCAGCGGCTACGCCGCGCCGGCCCCTCCGCCCACGGGGCGGCTGCCGCCCGTGTCGGGCGCTTCCTCGGGCGGCAGCGGGTGCCGGGCGAGGAAGACGATGGCGACGGCGAGCCCGCCCCAGATGATCGCGATGGCGAGGACCATGAAGATGATCGCGGGCAGCGTCATCGGCGCACCTCCTGCTTCGCGGGCAGCTCGACGGGGGTGAAGTCGTCGACCGGTCGCTGCCACGGGACCAGGGTGTAGACGACGGCGGCGAGGATCATGAGCACGAGGACGCCCCAGCCGGCGATCGCGACGAAGGTCGCCGGGTAGCCCTCGTACGGCTCGGCGAGGAGGTCGCTGAGGCTCGAGGCCAGCATGCCGAGCAGGGCGAGGGGCACGACCGCGCCGATGAGCACGCTCCACCACCGCCCGATGTGTGCGGTGGAGACGGTGTTGAGGTGGGAGCGCAGCTCGGGCAGCTTGCGCGCGCCGACCGTGACGACGATGCACGTGGCGATGGCGGAGGCGACGACGCCGACCTCGTTGGTGAACTTGTCGACGGTGTCGAGGATCGACAGCCCGGAGGTCGAGGAGTAGAGGAACAGCGAGATGACGGCGCACAGCCCGCCGACGTAGACCGAGGCCTGCACGCGGCTCAGGCCGAACTTCTCCTGGAACGCCGCGGACACCACCTGGAGGATCGAGATGAGGGAGGTGATCCCGGCGAGGGAGAGGGAGAGGAAGAAGAGCACCCCGAACAGCGGTCCGCCGGGCATCATCGACACGATCTGCGGGAAGGTGGAGAAGCTCAGCCCGACGCCGGTGAGGCCCTCGAGGTCGTCGATGGCGATCGACTGCTGGGCCGCCATGAAGCCGAGCGTGGCGAAGACGCCGATCCCCGCGAGCACCTCGAAGGAGGAGTTGGCGAAGCCGACGACGAACCCGGTCGGCGCGACGTTCGAGCGGCGCGCCATGTAGCTCGAGTAGGTGACCATGATGCCGAAGGCGATGGACAGCGAGAAGAAGATGTGGCCGTAGGCGGCGATCCACACGTTCGCGTCGGTCAGCGCATCCCAGTCGGGGGTGAAGAACGCGTTGAGCCCGGCGATCGCCCCGGGCAGGAAGAGCGCCCGGACCACCATCGCGGCGAAGGTGACGACGAGCAGCGGTATGCAGATCTTGTTGAGCAGCTCCAGTCCGCTGCGGACGCCCAGCGCCATGACGACGAGGACGGCGACCCACAGCACGAGCATCGGCCAGAAGATCCCACCGACGAAGTCCAGCTCGAACCCGGGGCCGCTCGCGCGGAGGAAGTCGTTGACGAGGAAGCTGCCGGGGTCGTCGCCCCAGGCGAGGTCGACGGAGAACCCGACGTACCTGATCGCCCAGACGACGATGACGGTGTAGTAGGTGGCGATGACGAAGGAGATCGCCACCTGGAACCAGCCGAGCGGCTCGAACCTCCGGCCCAGCCGGCGGAAGACGGTGGGGGCGGCCCCGCGGAAGCGGTGCCCCAGCGAGTAGTCGAGCAGGAGGATCGGGATCCCGGCGGTGAGCAGGGCGATGACGTAGGGCAGGAGAAAGGCTCCCCCACCGTTCTCGTACGCCACCCCCGGGAACCGCCAGATGTTGCCGAGCCCGACCGCCGAGCCGATCGCCGCGAGGATGAACCCGTACTGGCCGCTCCACTGCTCCCTCACCGGCGTCGTCGTCTCCGGTTGCGCCATCGATACCCCCATCGATCCGACCCACCAGCGTCGGTGGTGCGGGAAATCTAGCCCTCGTGACGGCGTGTGTCCAGGAACACGCTCCGGCCTGGCGCGCCCGGCCGAGCCGAGTGCCCGCCCGCTCGGCGCGCCGCCTGCGGCCCACCGGGCCGCCCTCGCTACGTTGAGGGCGGCAGACCGAGGAGGCGGACGTGTCAGACAAGCCCGACGAACGCGACAACCCTTACGAGCCGGTCGACGGGGAGGAGCCGGCCGACGGCACCCCGCAGCCCGCCCCGGCAGCGCCGACCGACGGTGACGTCCCCCCGGGCCACACCGCACCGCCGGCCGGCACCGCGGGCCCGACGGCAGCCCGCGTGGACGACGACGCCGTGACGAGCACCTACGACGTGCGGCAGGCCGAGCGCAGCCGCCCCGTCCCGGCGCCCGAGGAGGAGCAGCCGACGCTCTCCGAGCACCGGAGCGCCGCCTACCTCACCGGCGAGCGCGCACCGGAGCCCGCCCGCACCCCCGACCCGCGGGAGGACGCCGCCGACCGCCGCCGTTCACCCGAGGAGGAGGCCGCCCGCGGCATGCCGGTGGGCGCCTCCGGGGACGGCACCGAGCCGCGCGACCGCAGCGACCGCGACGTCCTGCTCGAGGGCACCACCGCCCTCACCCGGCCGCCGGCACGGACCGGCAGCCACGTCCTCACCGTCCTGCTCACCCTGCTCCTCACCCCGGTGGCCTGGTACCTCCTCGCCGACGCCGGGGCCAGGTTCACGCTGGCGCGCGCCAACCCGTGGGCGACCGGCAACCTCAACCCGGCGGCGCTGCTCGAGCTGCTCGGCGGGCTGGTCGTGCTGGCCGTCGTCCTCCTGGCCGCCCGGTGGAGCTCCCTGGGCGCGACCGTGACCGGGGTGCTCGTCCTCGTGGCCGGTGTCCCCTTCGTCGCCGCCCCGGCGTGGACGCAGGAGACCCTCGAGCCGGCGCTGACCTGGCTCGCCGGCCGCGGCGACCTGGGCGGGAACGTCGCCCACCACCTCGTCGCGTCGGGCAGCACGGGCCGGCTGGTCGTCTCCGGTGTGGCCCTCGTGCTCGTCGGGACCGTCTCCCACGGCGCGCGCCGGCGGGGCCGTCGCGAGGTCCGACCGGTCGCCGCGGTCGCCTGACCGGCGCGACTGCGGAAGGCCCCGTCAGGGCGTCCTGACGGGGCCTTCCACGTGCAGGCTCAGTGCGTGACGGCGCGCTCGGCGCCGGCCCCCGTCATCGAACGGACCTCCATCTCCGCGTGCTTGACGTCGTCGTGCTCGCCGGAGGTGACGGTGCCGAGCCAGCCGAGGAAGAACCCCAGCGGCACCGAGATGATCGCCGGGTTCGTCAGCGGGAACCAGGCGAAGTCGGCCCCGGGGATCATCGCCGTCTCGCTGCCCGACACCACCGGGGAGAAGGTGATGAGCACGAGCGCACTGAGCAGCCCGCCGTAGATGCTCCACGTGGAGCCGCGGGTGTTGAACCGCTTCCAGTACAGCGAGTAGAGGATCGAGGGCAGGTTCGCGCTCGCCGCGATCGCGAAGGCGAGGGAGACGAGGAAGGCGACGTTCTGCTCCGCGGCGAGGATCCCGCCGACGATCGAGATCGCCCCGATGACGACGGCGGTGCGCCGCGCCACCTTGACCTCCTTCTCCGGGGACGCCTTGCCGTGTTTGAGGACGCCGTTGTAGACGTCGTGCGCGAAGGAGGCCGACGCGGTGATCGTCAGCCCTGCGACGACGGCGAGGATGGTGGCGAAGGCGACAGCGGCGACGATGCCGAGGAGGAGCGTCCCGCCGAGCTCGTACGCCAGCGCCGGGGCGGCCGCGTTCGAGCCGCCAGGTGCGTTGCGGATGGTGTCCGCCCCCACGAGATAGGTCGCCGCGTAGCCCAGCACGAGGGTGCACAGGTAGAAGAAGCCGATGAGCGCGATCGCCCACACCACCGACCGGCGCGCCTCCTTGGCGCTGGGCACCGTGTAGAAGCGCATGAGCACGTGCGGCAGGCCTGCGGCCCCGAAGACGAGCGCGACCGCCAGGGACACGAAGCCGATCTTCGTCGTGTCCGAGACGCCGTACTGGAGCATCGGCTCGAGGATCGCCTCGCCGTCCGGGTGGGCGTCGACCGCGCGCCCCAGCACGGCGCTGAGGTTGAAGCCGTTGGCGGCCATGATCCACACCGTCATGACACCGACGGCGGCGATGAGCAGCACCGCCTTGATGATCTGCACCCACGTGGTGCCCTTCATCCCGCCGATCATGACGTAGAGGATCATCAGCGCGCCGACGACGGCGATGACGAAGGACTGCCCCGCCCGGCTGTCGACGCCGAGCAGCAGCGAGACCAGGGCGCCGGCCCCGGCCATCTGCGCGAGCAGGTAGAAGAAGGTGATCGCGAGCGTCGACGTCGCGGCGGCCGTGCGGACCGGGCGCTGCCGCATCCGGAAGCTCAGGACGTCGGCCATCGTGTACTTGCCGGTGTTGCGCAGCGGCTCGGCGACGAGCAGCAGCGCGACGAGCCAGGCCACGAGGAAGCCGACCGAGTACAGCAGGCCGTCGTAGCCGTAGAGCGCCACGGCGCCGACGATGCCGAGGAACGAGGCGGCGGAGAGGTAGTCGCCGGCGATGGCGATGCCGTTCTGCCGCCCGGAGAATCCGCGGCCGCCGTGGTAGAAGTCGCCGACCGACCGCGTCGTGCGGGAGACCCGCACGACGATGACGAGCGTGACGGCGACGAAGACGAGGAAGATCCCGATGTTGAGCCAGGGGTTGCCGACGTCCATCACTCATCCCCCTCCAGCTCGGTGCGGAGCCGGCCGGCGATCGGGTCGAGCGACCGGTTCGCGTGCCGGATGTAGAGCCAGGTGATGAGGAAGGTGGTGGCGAACTGGGCCAGCCCGAAGAGCAGGCCGATGTTGAGGTTGCCCACGACGTCGACGGACAGCAGGTCCCCGGCGTAGGTCGACAGCAGGACGTAGGACAGGTACCAGACGAAGAAGGCCGCCGTCATCGGGAACGCGAAGACGCGGAAGCTGCGTCGCAACCGGCCGAAGTCCTCCGATGCCTGGACCGCACGGAGCTCCGCGGCGGTGGGCTGTCGCAGCCCTGTCGTGAGGCCCGGACGGGCATCGCCCCCGGGCGGACGGTCCTGCGGGTCGGGTTGTGTCATGTTTCCCCCATTCCAGTGACACAGGTCACGGACGTGACCAGCGGGCAACGTAACAGAGGTGAATCGATTTCGCAGACCCGGGTCGGTGGGCCCCGCAGCACGTCCGGCGGTGCCGGTCCGCACCCGGAAGGGGGTACATTCGTGGACGTGCCGATGTGATCCCGGCCATACCCGGGGGGGCTCGGCGATGTGCACGAACACCGTCGTCCGGAGGACATCATCATGGTTGACCACACTGCGGCCGGCTCTGCCGCGAGCGAGACCGGGCTGGAGAACCTGCTCGTCGAGGAGCGACGCTTCCCGCCGAGCCCGGAGTTCGCCGCGCAGGCCAACGCCACCGCGGAGCTCTACGAGCAGGCGGCGGCGGACCCCGAGGCGTTCTGGGCCGATCAGGCGCGCCGGTTCGTCTCCTGGTCGCAGGACTTCACCGAGGTGCTCGACTGGTCCCGGGCTCCGCTGTCCCGCTGGTTCGCCGACGGGAAGCTCAACGCCGCGTACAACGCCGTCGACCGTCACGTCGAGGCCGGCAACGGCGACCGGGTTGCGATCTACTGGGAGGGTGAGCCCGGCGACTCCCGCACCATCACCTACGCCGAGCTGCGTGACGAGGTCGCGCGCGCCGCGGCCGCGCTGGCCGAGCTCGGGGTCGGGACCGGGGACCGGGTGGCGATCTACCTGCCGATGATCCCCGAGGCGGTCGTCGCCATGCTCGCCTGTGCCCGACTGGGTGCCCCGCACTCGGTGGTCTTCGGCGGCTTCTCCTCCGAGGCCCTCCACACCCGGATCAACGACGCGCAGGCCAAGGTGGTCATCACCGCCGACGGCGGGTACCGCCGCGGCAAGGCGAGTGCGCTCAAGCCCGCGGTGGACGAGGCGCTGAGCCACGGCGACCACCCGGTGCAGAAGGTGCTCGTCGTGCGGCGCACCGGCCAGGACGTGCCCTGGCAGGACGGGCGCGACGTGTGGTGGCACGACATCGTCACCCGGCAGGGCACCGACCACGCCCCCGTCGACGTCGAGGCCGAGCACCCGCTGTTCATCCTCTACACCTCGGGCACCACCGGGAAGCCGAAGGGGATCTACCACACCACCGGCGGCTACCTCGTCCAGTGCGCCTACACCCACTGGAACGTCTTCGACCTCAAGCCCGAGACCGACGTCTACTGGTGCACCGCCGACATCGGCTGGGTCACCGGCCACTCCTACATGGCCTACGGCCCGCTGGTGAACGGCGCCACCCAGGTGATGTACGAGGGCACCCCCGACACCCCGCACAACGGACGCTGGTGGGAGATCGTCCAGAAGTACAAGGTCACCATCCTCTACACGGCCCCCACGGCGATCCGCACCTTCATGAAGTGGGGCGAGGACGTGCCGGCGCGCTTCGACCTGTCCTCGCTGCGCCTGCTGGGGTCGGTGGGTGAGCCGATCAACCCGGAGGCCTGGGTCTGGTACCGCCGCGTCATCGGAGGGGACCGCACCCCCGTGGTGGACACGTGGTGGCAGACGGAGACCGGCGCCATCATGATCTCGCCGCTGCCGGGCGTCACGGCCGCCAAGCCGGGTGCGGCGCAGGCCGCGCTGCCCGGCATCTCCGCCGACGTCTACAGCGAGGCCGGCGAGCCGGTCTCCGCCGGTGAAGGCGGGTACCTCGTCCTGACGAAGCCGTGGCCGGCCATGCTCCGCGGTATCTGGGGCGACGAGCAGCGGTACCACGACACCTACTGGGCCCGCTTCCCCGGCGTCTACTTCGCCGGGGACGGCGCCAAGAAGGACGACGACGGCGACCTGTGGATCCTCGGTCGCGTCGACGACGTCATGAACGTCTCCGGGCACCGGCTGTCGACCACGGAGATCGAGTCGGCCCTCGTCTCCCACCCGACCGTGGCCGAGGCGGCCGTGGTCGGGGCGAAGGACGACACCACCGGCCAGGCCGTCGTCGCGTTCGTCATCCTCCGCGGGGAGGCCGCCGAGGCGGCCAGCGCGGCGGGTGCCGAGGCGCACATCGCCGAGCTGCGCAACCACGTGGCCAAGGAGATCGGCGCGATCGCCAAGCCGCGCTCGATCCTCGTCGTCCCGGAGCTGCCGAAGACCCGGTCCGGCAAGATCATGCGCCGCCTGCTGCGTGACGTCGCGGAGAACCGCGAGATCGGCGACGTCACCACGCTCGCCGACTCCTCGGTGATGGACCAGATCGCCGCCGGCCTGGCGAAGTAGCCTGCCGACGCACCGGGAGCCGGACCGCCACGGTCCGGCTCCCGGTGCGTCGCGGCTCATCGTCTAGGCTCGGGCGACGTGGCTACCGACCAAGGCGCGCTCTGGCAGGACGGACCGTGGGAGCACCGGTTCGTCCCGGCGAACGGTGCCCGGTTCCACGTCGTCCTCGCCGGGCCGGAGAGCGGCGAGCTCGTCGTCCTGCTCCACGGTTTCCCGCAGTTCTGGTGGGCCTGGCGGGCCCAGGTGGCGGCCCTCGCCGAGGAGGGCTACCGGGTGGCGGCGATGGACCTGCGCGGCTTCGGCGCCTCCGACAAGCCGCCCATCGGCCACTCGACCCCGGTCCTGACGGCGGACGTCGCCGGAGTGGTGCGCTCCCTCGGCCGGGAGCAGGCGGTGGTGGTCGGGCACGACTTCGGTGGGCTGCTCGCCTGGTCGATGCCGGTGCTGCGCCCGGACAGCACCCGGGCGGTGGCGGTGCTCGGCGCGCCTCATCCGGTGCCGCTGCTGCGGCCCAACAACCACCTGTCCTCCCGGGCACGCGCCTTCCTCGCGCGCATCCAGGTGCCGTGGTTCCCCGAACGGGCGCTGCGCCGCGGAGACCTCGTCGCCCGGGTGCTCACCGACGCCTCCGCGCCCGGCCGCCGGGTCCCGCCGGAGGAGCTGCGCGCATATCAGGCGGTCATGCGGATGCCGTCTGTCGCCCACACGAGCCTGGAGCACCTGCGGTGGCTCGTGCGCTCCACGCCGCGGCCGGACGGGCGGCGCTACCTCGCCGCGATGGCGAACCCGGTCCAGGTCCCGGTGCTCAGCGTCCGCGGGGGCGCCGACCGGTGGACGCCCCCGGCCGCGTTCGCCTCCGACGCGGCGTACGTCGAGGGGCCGCTGCGCACGGCGGTCGTGCGGGGTGCCGGGCACCTGCTGCCCGAGGAGGCGCCGGAGGAGGTCACCGATCTGCTCCTCGACTTCCTCGCCGCCCTCCCCCGCTGACTCCGCCCCAGCTCACATTCCCCGGGCAACAGCCCCACCTCCCACCGACAGCCCACTACCCACCGACAGCCCACTTTCCACCGAGAGCTCAGCTGCCGGCGAGCGCTCACGTCGGTGACGGGAACTGCACTCCCGCCCAGCGAGCCGGCCTACTCGGGGCGACGGACCAGCGCCTCGGCCGCGTCGGAGTCCGTCTCCCCGATGCCGTAGCTGGGACAGAGCTCGGCGAGCACACAGGCGCCGCACGCGGGGCGGCGGGCGTGGCAGACCCGGCGGCCGTGGAAGATCAGCCGGTGGCACAGCATCGTCCACCGCTCCTGCGGGACGAGTGCGGCGATCTCCCGCTCCACCTTGACCGCGTCCTTGCTGGTGCTCCAGCCCAGGCGGCGGGCCAGCCGCCCGACGTGGGTGTCCACGGTGATGCCGGGGATGTCGAAGGCGTTGCCGAGGACGACGTTGGCGGTCTTGCGCCCGACACCCGGCAGCCGCACGAGCGCGTCGAGGTCCGCCGGCACCTGCCCGCCGTGGTCCGCGAGCAGCGCCGCGGCGAGCCCACGCAGCGACGTCGCCTTGGCGCGGAAGAACCCGAGCGGACGCAGCACCTCCTCCAGCTCCTCCTGGCTCGCCGCGGCGAGCTCCTCCGGTCCCGGCCAGCGGCGGAACAGCTCCGGCGTCACGGCGTTGACCCGCACGTCGGTGGTCTGCGCCGAGAGCACGGTCGCGACGAGAAGCTCGAAGGGGGAGGTGAAGTCGAGCTCGCAGCGGGCGTCCGGCCACTGCGCGGCGAGCAGGTCGTCGACCTCGACCGCGGGGGCCGGACCGCGGTCGACCTGCAGATCCTCGGTTCCCACCGCGCCAGGTTACGGGCAGTTCGGCGCACTCGGTGGCAGGATGGGCGTGATGGGCCCCCGGGCCCGAGCCGCAGACCCCGACGTGAAAAGGATGCCACCGTGGACGACGCCGCGATCAGCTCCGTGCCTCTCTTCGCTGCCCTCGACGACGACGCCCGGGCTGCCCTGCGGGAGGCCATGCAGGAGGTCAGCCTGCGGCGCGGGGAGACCCTCTTCCACGAGGGCGACCCCGGCGACCGGCTCTACCTGGTCCTCGAGGGGAAGATCAAGCTCGGGCACCGCTCGAACGACGGCCGGGAGAACCTCCTGGCCATCCTCGGCCCCGGCGAGCTCCTCGGCGAGCTCACGCTCTTCGAGCCGGGCGAGCGGACGGCGACGGCCACCGCGGTGGCGAACAGCCGCCTCCTCGAGCTGCAGCACGAGCCGTTCATGCACCTGCTCGACACCCGCCCCGGCCTGGCGAAGCACATGCTGCGCGCACTGGCCCAGCGGCTCCGCCGCACCAACGAGGCCCTCGCCGACCTCGTCTTCTCCGACGTCCCCGGCCGCGTCGCCAAGGCGCTGCTCGACCTGTCGGTGCGCTTCGGCGAGCAGACCCCCGAAGGCCTGCGTGTCGCCCACGACCTCACCCAGGAGGAGCTTGCCCAGCTCGTCGGCGCCTCCCGGGAGACGGTGAACAAGTCGCTGGCCGACTTCATCTCCCGCGGCTGGATCCGGCTCGAGGGGCGGGCCGTGCAGATCCTCGACCTCGAGCGTCTCAAGCGCCGCGCCCGCTGACTGCCCCGACGACGCGGCGGCCGCGCCGCGTCGTCGCCATGGCAGCCCGGCCGGCGCCCGGCCCGCGACGGCCGCTCAGGCCAGTGCGAGGACCAGCTCGACCTCGACCGGAGCGTCGAGCGGCAGCACGCTGACACCCACCGCGCTGCGGGCGTGCAGCCCCGCCTCCCCGAAGATCTGCCCGAGGAGGTCGGACGCGCCGTTGACCACCGCCGGCTGCCCCGTGAAGGACGGGTCGCTCGCCACGAAGCCCACGACCTTGACCACCCGGACGACGTCGTCCAGGTTGCCCACCTTGGCGGCCACGGCGGCCAGGCCGTTGAGCGCCGCGACGCGAGCCAGCGCGGTGGCCTGCTCCGGGGTGACGAGGCCCTCCCCCTCACCGACCTTGCCGGTGAGGGGGAGGGCGCCGTCGACCAGCGGCAGCTGCCCGGAGGTCCACACGAGGTTCCTGTGCCGGACCGCGGGGACGTAGTTCGCCACCGGGGTGGCGACCTCGGGCAGCGAGAGCCCGAGCTCCCGGAGCCGGTCGGAGACGCTCACTGCTTCTCGCGCTTGAGGTAGGCGACGAGGTTCTCGGTGGGGCCGGGCACCACCTGGACGAGCTCCCAGCCGTCGGCGCCCCACTGGTCGAGGATGGCCTTGGTGTTGTGGATGAGCAGTGGAATGGTCGCGTACTCCCAGGTCTTCATGCGGCCATCCTAGGCCTGGCGGATCTTGGCCAGGATGCGCGGCGCCCGGTCGGCCCGGAGCTCGGCGATGATCTCGTCGTCCTCGTCCTTGAGCCGCTCTGCCCAGGACTCCACCTCCGGGTAGCGGCGCAGCAGCGCCCTGCGCTCCCGCTCAGTCAGCCCACCCCACACGCCGAAGTTGACGTGGGCGTCCAGGGCGTCCGCCAGACACTCCATGCGTACCGGGCACCGGAAGCACAGCTCGCGTGCCGCCCGTTGTGCCGCTCCACGGACGAAGAGCTCGTCCGGCTCGATCTGGGTGCATGCGGCGCGCGCCGCCCACGTCTGGTCGTCGTAGGAGCTCATGGCCCCACCTCCTGTCCGCGGCATCCTTGCCGCTGTCCGTGACCTGACCGTAGTCCCTCTTACCTGACCGTAGTCCCTCTTAACGGGGTCAAGAAAGGTCGATGGTCAAATCGTGACCTTGGCGAAATGGTCACATCCGGCGTCGGGATTGGCAATCCCCCTCATCGGGTGAACTCGCCCACCGCCTCGACGGGCCCGTGGCCGGGCACCGTACTCTAGAGGAATGGCCTCACGTCCAACGCCACGTGGGCGCGCCGTGCGCCCCGTCCAGCTCGTCGCCATGATGCTCGCCTTCCTCCTCATCGCCGTCGCGGGGGGTGTGCTCATGGCCGGCCTGCTGCTGCCCGCCGTCGGGTCGGTGGGGGCGATCGGGAACGCGACGACCGACCTGTTCGACGAGCTACCCACCGAGCTGGAGATCGACGAGCCGTCCGAGCAGAGCGTCATGCTCGACGCGGAGGGCAACGTGCTGGCGACCTTCTTCGCCGAGAACCGGGTGGTCGTCGGCTTCGACGAGATCTCCCAGCACATGAAGGACGCGGTGGTCGCCGTCGAGGACCGCCGCTTCTACGAGCACGGCGGCGTGGACCCCGAGGGCATCCTGCGGGCCACCGTCCGCAACCTCGCCGGCGGTGACCTCGAGGGTGCCTCGACGCTGACGCAGCAGTACGTGAAGAACGTGCAGATCGAGGAGAGCCGGGTGAAGAACGACCCCGAGCTCTACCAGGCGGCCACCGAGACGACGATCGCGCGCAAGCTGCGGGAGGCGCGCCTGGCGATCGCGCTCGAGCAGGTCCGGTCGAAGGACGAGATCCTCACCGGCTACCTCAACATCGCCCAGTTCGGGCCCTCCCAGTGGGGGGTGGAGGCCGCCGCACACCACTACTTCAACAAGTCGGCAGCCGACCTCGACATCGCCGAGTCGGCGCTGCTCGCCGGCATCACCCAGTCCCCCGCCAAGTGGGACCCGGTGACCAACCCGGAGAACGCCGAGCGTCGCCGCAACACCGTCCTGGGCACCATGCTCAGCGAGGGCTTCATCACCCAGGCCGAGTACGACGAGGCTGTGGCGATCCCGGTCCCGGAGATGCTCGACGTCCAGGACGCGCCGCGCGGCTGCGGCGTCGCCGGCAACGCCGCCTACTTCTGCCAGTACGTCGTCAACGAGATCCTCAACAACGAGGCCTACGGCGAGACCGTCGAGGACCGGCGCCAGCTGCTCAACCGGGGCGGCCTGACGATCCACACCACCCTCGACCCGGAGAAGCAGGAGGCCGCCTTCGACGCCGTGACCGGGGCGGTCCCGATCGACGACCCGTCCGGCATCTCGGTGGCGCTGTCGTCGATCGAGCCGGGCACCGGCCGGATCTTCGCGATGGCGCAGAACACCAACTACGGCGTCGCCAACGAGAACGACCCCCGCGCCACGCAGGTGAACTACAACGTGGGCAAGTCCCACGGTGGCGGGTCCGGCTTCCAGTCCGGCTCGACGTTCAAGGTCTTCACGCTGGTCCAGTGGCTCCGCGAGGGCAACTCGCTCATGGACCGGGTGAACTCGGCGAACCGGTTCTTCGCCCGCAAGGACTGGACCATCTCCTGCGCCCCTGAGGTCGCCGACAACTACGAGCCGAAGAACCTCGAGGGCTTCGGGGGTGGCGTCGAGACCGTCCTGGAGTCCACCCGCACGTCGATCAACACCTCCTTCGTCGTCATGGCCCAGCAGATGGACCTGTGCGACATCACCGGGATCGCGATGGACATGGGCGTGGAGACCGGCTCCGGTGAGCCGCTGCAGAACAACCCGGCGATGATCCTGGGCTCCAACACGGTGACCCCGCTGTCCATGGCCAACGCCTACGCCACGCTCGCCGCCGGCGGCATCGCCTGCGAGCCGGTGGCCATCACCCGGATCATCGACCGCACCGGTGAGGAGATCCCCGTCCCGCCGTCCGACTGCCAGCGGGTGCTGGAGGAGGACGTCGTGCGCGGCGTGAACCATGCCCTCCAGGCGGTCATGGGGCCGGAGTGGGACTCCACCGGCTCCACCGCACGGATCCCCGGCCGGCCCACCGCCGGCAAGACCGGGACGGCGAACGACGACACCCACGCCTGGTTCATCGGGTATGTCCCGCAGATGGCGGCCGCGGTGTGGATGGGGCACGCCGACCGCGACGAGCAGATGGGCTACGAGTACATCAACGGCATCTGGCGCAACCGGGTCTACGGCGGCCTCATCGCCGCCCCGACGTGGAAGGCCTACATGGAGCGGGCCACCGAGGGCATGCCCGTGGAGGACTTCGCCGACGCGCCGAGCCGGGTGGTCCACGGCGAGCGGCTGCGTGTCCCGAGCATCGGTGGGCAGACCGTCGAGGACGCCCGCCGCACGCTCGAGCAGGCCGGGTTCGACGTCCGCATGGGCCACGCCGTCGACTCCGGCTGGCCCGAGGGCCTCGCCGTGGCGACCAGCCCCGCGGCGGGGAGCGCGGCGCAGCGCGGGCAGACGGTGACGATCTACACCAGCGGCGGCCGGGCGGCCGAGACCGAGGACCGCTCCGACGAGGACCGTGACGACCGCGAGCGGCGCGAGAACCGCGACCGCGACGAGGACCGCCGTCGGGGCGACGACCGGCGTGACAACGACCGGGGTCGCGACGACGGGGACCGCGGCGAACGCGGCAACCGGGGCCGCGGCGGGAACGACGACTGAGCGTGCTGCGACGACTCGCGGCGGGCCTGACCCTCGCCGCCGCCGGAGGCCTCGCGTGGGCGGTCGCCGAGACGCGCATGTTCACCGTGCGGGTGCACGCCGTCCCCGTGCTCGCACCGGGGAGCCGCCCGCTGCGCATCCTCCACGTCTCCGACCTGCACCTCACCCCCGACCAGCGGCTCAAGCAGGAGTGGGTGCGCCGGCTCGCCGAGCTCGAGCCAGACCTCGTCGTCTCCACGGGTGACAACCTCGCCCACCGCGACGCCGTGCCCGCGGTCCGGTGTGCGCTCGGCCCGCTCCTCGACCTGCCCGGCGTCTTCGTCCTGGGGTCGAACGACATCTACGGACCGCAGCCGAAGAACCCGGCCCGCTACCTCCTCCCGCCGTCGCTGCGCCGGCCCACCACCGACGAGGCGCGCCGGCTGCCGGTCGACGACCTCGTCGCCACGCTGTCCTCCGGCGGCTGGCTCGACCTCGACAACGCCCGCGGCACTCTCGAGATCGCGGGGCAGACGGTGTCCTTCGTGGGGGTGGACGACCCGCACCTGGAACGCGACCGCTTCCCCGCTCCGGCCGAGCGGGCCGACCTCCACATCGGGGTGTCCCACGCCCCGTACACCCGCGTCCTGGACTCCATGCACGCCGACGGCTGTGACCTGATCCTGGCCGGGCACACCCACGGCGGTCAGCTGCGCGTCCCCGGGTACGGGGCCCTGGTGACCAACTGCGACCTCGACACCCGACGCGCCAGCGGCCTGCACGGGTGGCCCGGACCGCGCCCGGACGAGGCCGGCGGCGCGGGCTCGACATGGCTCAACGTCTCCGCCGGCATGGGCACCTCCCCGTACACGCCGGTGCGTTTCGCCTGCCGCCCTGAGGTCAGCGTCCTCCAGCTGCTCCCCCGCTCCTGAGGCGATCCTGGTCACACCCGGGGCAGCGGGTTTCACTCCTGCGGGCCGGCTCCGGTATCCTGGTCGGGCTGCATCGGGGTGTGGCGCAGCTTGGTAGCGCGCCTCGTTCGGGACGAGGAGGTCGTGGGTTCAAATCCCGCCACCCCGACCAAGGGAAAGGCCCGGAACCACTGGTTCTGGGCCTTTCGCCGTCGTCAGCCGCTCGCGGCGGGCCAGCCGTTGGGGCGGCAGCCGTCCAGCCCCAGGGTCTGCTGCACCATGACCGGGGCGAGCGCCCCGGATGCCGGGCAGCGTACGTGCGGGTGGCCCAGCACGTGCCCCACCTCGTGGTTGACGAGGTAGTGCCGGTAGTCGGCCACCGTGCCGCCGGCCTCGAGGAACGGCTCGGCTCCGTGGGCCCACCGCTGGGCGTTGAGGACGGCGTAGCCCACCCGGCCGCAGGAGACCCGGCCCGCGGTGTCGACCGGGGCGCACAGCTCGTCGGTGGTGGCCGGGGAGGCGAGGGTGATGTCGATGTCGGCCTCGCCGTCGGTGCGGGCGAAGACCACCGAGCCGTCGTGCCCCCACCCGCGCGGGTCGTTGAGGGTGTCCATCACCTGACGGGCGAACTCCGTCCCGTTGACGGCCAGGCCGCGCTCGACCGCGACGCGGACGGTGACCACCCGCTCGGCCTCCCGGGGCGCCGGCTCGGAGCCGGGCACGGTCCGCAGCTCACCGCCGGCGTCGTGCGGCACGTCGAGGCGCCACAGGCCGCCCTGCGCGCGTACGGCCTCACCCGCCGGGCTCTTGGGCGGCAGCACCCGCCATCCCTCGCCGAGGAGGTCGGGCGGACGCCACACCTCGAGGAGGTGCGGCACCCGCAGCAGCTTCGTGGTCCCGGACCGCCCGGAGGGCTCGGTGCCCGGCTCGGTGTCCGTGGTCGTGCCCGCGAGGACGGCGAGGCACACCAGGAGCAGCGCCGCCCAGCGACCCCGCCTCATGCCACCTCCCGACCGTCAGCCTCCCCCCATGGTAGGGACGGGCGGGGGTGCTCAGCCCTGCTGCTGGGCCTGCGCCTCGGCCACCTTGGTGCGGACCTCGTCCATGTCGAGCTCCTTGACCTGGGTGATGAGCTGCTCCAGCTGCGGCCCGGGCAGCGCACCCGCCTGGGAGAACACCAGGATGCCCTCCCGGAACGCCATGAGCGTGGGGATGGCCGTGATGCCGGCCTGGGCGGCGAGCTCCTGCTCGGCCTCGGTGTCGACCTTGGCGAAGACGACGTCGGTGTGCTTCTCCGACGCCTTCTCGTAGACCGGGGCGAAGCTCTTGCAGGGACCGCACCAGTCGGCCCAGAAGTCGATGAGGACGATGTCGTTGTCGGTGATCGTCTGCTCGATCGTGCTCGCCGTGACGTCGGTGGTTGCCATGCCTTCTCCTGTCGATGGATGTCCGGACAGGTCAACACCCCGCGCCCACAACTATTCCGGGAGCGTCCCGGGCGCACGACGTCGACCTACGCTTGGTCTC
The DNA here is from genome assembly GCF_937958535.1 of uncultured Georgenia sp. Lineage (GTDB taxonomy): Bacteria > Actinomycetota > Actinomycetes > Actinomycetales > Actinomycetaceae > Oceanitalea. Next base: position 78,968 of record NZ_CALGNQ010000243.1, read on the forward strand.
ATGTCGAGGTTGTCACGCCGGGGCCGCCTGCGCACGCGCGGCGCGCGGACCGTCGCCGGGTGGCCGCCGCCGGTGTGGGAGCAGCGCTTCCGCGCCGGCGAGGTCGAGGTCCCCGACTGGGCGCGTGACGCCCCCGACCGCGCCTGCGTCGTCGCCACGGTGGACGGCCGGCCGCAGGTCCACTCGTGGGAGGCGAGCACCGGCCGGCTGGTCCCGGCCACCGACCGGCCGGCGGGCACCACCGAGGCACTGGTCGACCCGCCGGGGAACTGGCTGTGGTGGTTCGACGACACCGAGGGGGACGAGTTCGGCATCTGGCGGCGCCAGCCCTTCGGGTCACCGCCCGGCTCGCCGACCGAGACTCCGGTCCCGCTGCCACCGGCCTACTCCGCCGGGCTGCACCTGGCTCGCGACGGCACCGGCGTGGTGGGCCGCAGCGACCCCGACCAGGGCACGACGATCCACCAGATCTTCCTCGGCCCGCTCGCCGCGTCCTCCGCGCCGGTCCTCCTGTACCGCAGTGAGCACGACGCCGAGGCCGCAGCGCTCAGCGACGACGGCAACCTGCTCGCCGTCGGGCACGCCGAGCACGGGGATGCCCGCCACCCGGCCCTGCGGATCGTCGCGGCGGACACCGGCGCCCGCCTCGTCGAGCTGTGGGACGGCCCGGGGCTCGGGCTCTGGGCGCTGGACTTCGCCCCACTCCCCGGCGACCCCCGCCTGCTCGTGCTGCACGAGCGCATCGGGACACCCCGCGCCGCCGTGTGGGACGTCCGCAGCGGCGGGTGGCGCGAGCTGGCACTCGACGTCGACGGCGAGGTCGCCGACGCCACCTGGTACCCGTCCGGGGACGCGGTGCTGCTCGCCGTCGACCACGCCGCCCGCACCCGGCTGTACCGCCACGACCTCCGCACCGGACGGAGCTCGCTCGTCGGACCCACCGACGGCACGGTCGACGAGGCCACGGCCCGGCCCGACGACGAGGTCTGGTACTCGTGGTCCTCCGCGGCCCAGCCGCGCAGCGTGCGCACCACCCGCACCGGGGAGGTCCTCATCCACCCGGTGGGGCCGCGGCCGCGCCCGTCGGTCGGCGTCCGGGACGTCCACGTGCCCGGCCCGGGCGGGACCGTCCACTCCCTCCTCCGGCTGCCGACCCGGGGGACGGCGCCGTACCCGGTGGTCGTCGACGTCCACGGCGGCCCGGCGGACCACCGATCGGACGCGTTCTCCCCGACCCTCGCGGCGTGGGTCGACCACGGCTTCGCCGTCCTCAGCGTGAACTTCCGCGGCTCCACCGGCTACGGGACGTCGTGGCGCGACGCGATCGAGGGTCAGGTCGGCTTCGCCGAGCTGGCGGACATCGCCGCGGTCCACGAGCACCTCGTGCAGGACGGCACGGTGGACCCGGACCGCTCGGTCCTCGCCGGGGCGTCGTGGGGTGGCTACCTCACCCTGCTCGGACTGGGCACCCAGCCGGGCCGGTGGTCGCTGGGGCTGGCGGACGTGCCGGTGGCCGACTACCGGGCGGCCTACGAGGACGAGATGGCCTCGCTGCAGGCCTTCGACCGCGCACTGTTCGGCGGCAGCCCGGACGAGGTGCCGGAGGCGTACGAGACGGCGAGCCCGATCACCTACGTCGACGCGGTGCGGGCCCCGGTGCTGCTGCTCGCCGGGCTCAACGACCCACGCTGCCCGCTGCGCCAGGTGGAGAACTACGCCCGGGCGCTGCGCGAACGGGGGAAGGTCGTCGAGCTGTACCAGTACGGCGCCGGGCACGGCTCGCACGTGGCCGACGAGCGGGTGCGGCAGATGCGCGTCCAGCTCGACTTCGTCCGCCGCCACCTCGGCCTGCCCGGGTGACACGCCGCCGGCCGGCCTGAGCCGGGCCGGCGGCGCGGGGACGTCGCGTCAGACCCGGGCGAGCAGGCGCTCGGCGAGGATCTCGGCGATCTGGATGGTGTTGAGCGCGGCGCCCTTGCGCAGGTTGTCCCCGACGACGAACAGGGCCAGACCACGTCCACCCTCGACGCTCTGGTCCTGCCGGATGCGCCCGACCAGGGTGTCGTCGGCGCCGGCCGCCGCCAGCGGGGTCGGGACGTCGGCGAGCGTGACTCCGGGGGCGCCGGCGAGCAGCTCGCGTGCCCGCTCGGGGGTGATCGGACGCTCGAACTCGGCGTTCACCGCGAGCGAGTGCCCGGTGAAGACCGGCACCCGTACGCAGGTCCCGGACACCGCGAGCGAGGGCAGCCCGAGGATCTTGCGCGACTCGTTGCGCAGCTTCTGCTCCTCGTCGGTCTCCTCGCTGCCGTCGTCGACGATGCTCCCGGCGAGGGCGACGACGTTGAAGGCGATGGGGGCGACGTAGGTCTGCGGGTCGGGCACGGTGACCGCCGCGCCGTCGTGCACGAGGGCGGTGGTGTCCTGCTCGACGGCGGACCGCACCTGGGTGTCGAGCTCGCGCACGCCGGCCAGGCCCGAGCCGGAGACGGCCTGGTAGGTGGACACGACCAGGCGCGTGAGGCCGGCCTCCTCGTGGAGCACCTTGAGGGTCGGCATCGCCGCCATCGTCGTGCAGTTCGGGTTCGCGACGATGCCGAGCGGGATGTCCTGCAGCGCCTCCGGGTTGACCTCGGCGACGACGAGCGGCACCTGCGGGTCCTTGCGGAACGCCGAGGAGTTGTCGACGACGAGTGCACCGGCCGCGGCGAAGCGCGGGGCGTGCTCCCGCGACGTCGCACCACCCGCGGAGAACAGGGCGATGTCGATCCCGGAGAGGTCCGCCGTCGCGACGTCCTCCACGACGACGTCCTGGCCCTTCCACGGCAGCGTCCGGCCCGCGGAGCGCGCCGAGGCGAAGTAGCGGATGGAGGCGACCGGGAAGTCACGCTCCTCGAGCAGGCGGCGCATGACGGCTCCCACCTGCCCGGTGGCGCCGACGACCGCGAGGTTGACCCCGGCCCGCTGGTTGACCTGCTCGCTCATCGTCCTGTCCCTCCGTAGACCACGGCCTCCGCCTCGCTGCTGTCCAGGTCGAACGCGGTGTGCACCGCCCGGACCGCCTCGTCCAGCACCTCGGCGCGGGTGACCACGGAGATGCGGATCTCGGAGGTGGAGATCATCTCGATGTTGATCCCGGCGTCGAAGAGCGCGCCGAAGAGCTTGGCCGACACACCCGGGTGGGAGCGCATGCCGGCCCCGACGAGGGAGAGCTTGCCGATCTGGTCGTCGTAGCGCAGGTCGGCGAAGCCGAGGTCGGCGGCGGCGGCGCGCAGCGCGGCGAGCGTCGCCTGGCCGTCGGCCTCCGGCAGGGTGAAGGAGATGTCGGTGAGGCCGGTCGCCTCGGAGGACACGTTCTGGACGATCATGTCGACGTTCGCGCCGGCCTCGGCGACCACCGTGAAGAGGCGGGCGGCCGCGCCCGGGACGTCGGGGACGCCGATGACGGTGATCTTGCCCTGGCTGCGGTCGTGGGCGACACCGGCGATGATCGGCTCTTCCATGCTGCTGTCCTCCGTCTCGGAGTCGGTGCGGATCCAGGTGCCCGGCTTGTCGGAGAACGAGGACCGCACGTGGATGGGCACCCGGTAGCGGCGGGCGTACTCGACCGCGCGCAGGTGCAGGATCTTGGCGCCGTGCGCCGCCAGCTCGAGCGTCTCCTCGCTGGTGATCTCCGTGATCTGGCGGGCGGTCGGGACGATGCGGGGGTCGGCGGTGAACAGGCCGTCGACGTCGGTGTAGATCTCGCACACGTCGGCGTCCAGCGCGGCCGCGAGCGCGACGGCGGTGGTGTCGGAGCCCCCGCGCCCGAGCGTGGTGACGTCCATGGTCTCCGAGACGCCCTGGAAGCCGGCGACGATCGCCACGCCACCCTCCTGGATGGTGCGGGCGATGCGCTCGGGCACCACCCCGACGATGGAGGCCTTGCCGTGGGCGGCGTCGGTGAGGACGCCGGCCTGCTGGCCGGTGTACGAGCGCGCGAGCACGCCGAGCTCGGAGATCGCCATGGCGAGCAGCGCCATGGAGATCCGCTCCCCGGCGGTGAGGAGGATGTCGAGCTCGCGTTCGGCAGGCGTGTCGGTGACGGAGGCTGCCAGGTCGAGCAGCTCGTCGGTCGTGTCACCCATGGCGGACACGACGACGACGACGTCGTTACCGGCCTCCTTGGTCTCGACGACCCGTTTGGCCACGCGCTTGATGGCGGTGGCGTCGGCGACGGAGGATCCGCCGAACTTCTGCACGACGAGGGGCACGTGTGGATGCTTTCGCTGTCGGGAGCACAGTGGGCCCGCCCTGTGGGGCGCGGCCCCGGAACGCAGCACAGTGTAGAACGATCTCAGTCCGCGGGCAGGGGGCTGTCCGCCCGCTGAGCGGGCCCGGCCGTCATCCCGCGAGCACGTCCCAGCCGAGCCGGGCGATCAGGCCGAGGACGACGACCAGGAAGACGACCCGGACGAAGCCGCTGCCACGCGCCACGGCCATCCGCGCGCCGATGTAGCCGCCGGTGAGGTTGGCGACCCCCATCGCCACGCCCAGCCCCCACAGCACCGCCCCGTAGGGCACGAAGAAGAGGAGCGCCCCGAGGTTGGTGGCGAAGTTGACGATCTTCGCCAGGGCCGACGCCGGGAGGAAGGCGTAGCCGAGGACGGAGACGAGGCTGATGACGAGGAAGGTTCCGGTGCCCGGCCCGAGCAGGCCGTCGTAGCCGCCGATCCCCAGGCCGAGCGCGGCGGCCGCCAGGTGGTGGCCCCGCCCCGACCAGCGCAGGTCGGTCTGTGCCCCGAGCCTGGGCCGGGCGATGGTCCAGGCGGCCACGGCGAGGAGCACGACGAGGACGATCGGGGTGAAGAGGTCCTCCGGGATCCGGGAGGCGAGCGCCGCACCGCCGACCGCCCCGAGGAGGGCGGCGAGCGCCATCGGTGCCGCGGTGCGCAGGTCGGGGCCGACGCGGCGGTAGTAGGTCAGCGCACTGACCGACGTGCCCATGATCGAGCCGAGCTTGTTCGTCGCAAGGGCCTGCACCGGGGTGATCCCCGGGACGAGGAGCAGGGCCGGCAGCTGGATGAGGCCCCCACCGCCGACGACGGCGTCGACCCAGCCGGCGCTGAGCGCGGCGAGCAGGAGGAGGGCGACGCTGAGCGCGTCGAGGTCGAGGGGCACGGGGTCATCCTGCCGCACGGCCCCGCGCGGGGCGGGGCCGGGCGGACCTCGCGCGACGGGGCCGGCTCAGTCGCCGTCGGCGTGGAGGGCGTCGAACTGGGCGTCGGCGGCGACGTCGGCGGGGATGTCCAGCCGCACGTGCGCGAGGATCGACAGCAGGGTCCGCAGCGCCGCGGCCGCCCGGTCTCCCCAGTTGGACAGGTAGGAGAACTGCCACCACCACAGCGCCTCGAGGACGTTGCCGGCGCGGTGGTGCTGCAGCCCCCGGCGCAACGCCAGCGCGACCTCGGCGACGTCGGCCGACAGGCTCCCGGAGACGGAGACGTTGTCGACGAGCGGGTCGGGGACCTCGCGGTACTCGTCGAGACCGTCGAAGGCGTTCGCCAGACCGAGCCGGAGCGGGTCGGCGTCGGGCTCCTCACCGTCGTCGGGCTCGAACCGCTGGGGCGGGACGACGTCGACGACAGCGCCCAGACGGGCGCCCGCTGCGCTGAGGTCGGCCAGGGCGAGGAGCAGGAGGGAGATGGCGGCGTCCGGGTGGTTGCCGGCCGCTACCTCGGTGGCGGTGTCGAGGAAGCGCTCGGACTCGGCGGCCATCGCCCCGGCGAGGGCGTGGAGGTCGGCGAGCTCCTGCCGGGCGGTGTCGGTCTCCTCAGGCATCGATCCTCCTGCGTCCTTCGAACGCTCGGCCGAGGGTGATCTCGTCGGCGTACTCCAAGTCTCCGCCGACCGGCAGGCCGGACGCGAGCCGGGAGACCGGCACCCCCATCCCGCGCAGCATCCGGGCGAGGTAGGTGGCGGTGGCCTCACCCTCGATGTTCGGGTCGGTGGCGAGGATGACCTCGCTGACCTTCCCGTCGGCGAGGCGGGTCATGAGCTCACGGATGCGCAGGTCGTCGGGGCCGACCCCGTTGATCGGGTTGATGGCGCCGCCGAGCACGTGGTACTTCCCGCGGAACTCGCGGGTGCGCTCGATGGCGACGACGTCCTTGGCCTCCTCGACGACGCACAGGACGTCGTCGCTGCGGCGCGGGTCGGTGCAGATCCGGCAGCGCTCCCCCTCGGAGACGTTGCCGCAGACCTCGCAGAACCGGACCTTGCTCTTCACCTCGGTGAGCGCGTGGGCCAGGCGCTCCACGTCGGCGGTGTCCGCCGCCAGGACGTGGAACGCGATGCGCTGGGCGCTCTTCGGCCCGATCCCGGGGAGTCGACCGAGCTCGTCGATGAGGTCCTGCACCGCGCCTTCGTACACCCGGCCAGCCTACGCCGGACCTGGGACACGGTCGGGCAGGCGCCGCCGTGGGGCTGGTGCGGTCACTCCTCGTGGATGATCGTGCCGCCGAGCATCCGCTCGATGAGCGGGGCGCCGACCAGGCCGGAGTGCTCGGCGTCGGGGTCGTCCATGCTCGGGGTGTCCTCGGCCAGGGAGACCCGCGCGATCGGCTCCTCCGGGCCCGCCGGGGACGGGGCGCTCGGCGAGGCGGTCCCCGGCGTGGCGGCCGTCGCCCAGGGGGACGCGGCACCCGGCTGGTCGTCCTGCCCGGTCCCGCCCGCCGGGGCGGGCGGGACCGGGGCGGGCTCCGGCGGTGTGGCGGACCCGCCCGGCGTCGGCGCGCTCGGGCTGCTCACCGTCCCGGCCGCGCCACCGGGGGCCGCGGCAGCGCCCGCGGCGGTCCAGCCACTGGACCCGGGGGCGGGGGCCGACCATGCCGAGTCGCCGGACGACGCGGCGGCCCCTCCGCCGCCCCACGCGGACGACGGCGCCGCACCGGTGCCGTAGGGCGCCCCTGCCTGTCCGCTCTCGGCGGCCTGGCTGAGCACCGGCTCGATCCGCACCTGGACCCCGAGGGTCTCCAGCAGTGCCCGCTGGAGCGGCTCGGCGTGTGCGCCGTTGCGGAAGGTGTGCGCCAGGCCGGAGGTGGCGAAGGCGAGATGGAGGACGCCCCCGGAGAGCTCGCCGACCTGGGCGTTCTGGGAGACCAGGGCCCAGGTGGACCGCTTGAACCGGGCGAGCGTGGAGAGCACCTCGGGCCAGCGCCGACGGATGAGGTCGGCGTCCGCGCTGGGGGCCGGCGGCGCCTCGGGGGCGCGCTGGGCACCGGTGCGGGCGGCGGGCTGCTGCGGTGCGGCGGCGGGCTCAGGTGCCCCCGGGCCGGTCGTGACCTGCGGACGGTCACCGGCCGCCGCGGCGGCGTGGTCGGTCGCCGCACCGGGTCCGGAGAACGTGTCCGGTGCGCCCTCCGGCTCGGCCGGGGCCGCGGAGGACGCCGTAGATCGGAAGAGCACACGGCTGAACTCCAGTCACACAG
>NZ_CALGNQ010000244.1 GCF_937958535.1 uncultured Georgenia sp.
TGGAGCGCGTGACCTCGACACCGCAGCGCTCGCAGATGATGCCCTTGTAGCGCACACGCTTGTACTTGCCGCAGTTGCACTCCCAGTCCCGCGTGGGACCGAAGATCCGCTCGCAGAACAGGCCGTCCTTCTCCGGCTTCAGCGTGCGGTAGTTGATCGTCTCGGGCTTCTTGACCTCTCCGTACGACCAGCCACGGATATCCGCTGCCGTGGCCAGCCCGATGTGGAGCTGGTCGAAGACATTGACGTCGAGCAAGGTTTCCTACTTCCTTCGGTGCGTCACCGTGTGGAACTCATACTGGGCCGGCGGGGCCGCCGTGGCGCAGGGCCACGGCGGCCGCGGCCACTAGATGTCGTCGACGCTGCTGGCGTCCGGACGGCGGGAGAGGTCGATACCGAGCTCGTCGGCGGCCCGGTACACCTCCTCGTCCGAGTCACGCAGCTCGATGGCGTTGCCCTCCGCGTCGAGCGCCTCGACGTTCAGGCAGAGCGACTGCATCTCCTTCATGAGCACCTTGAAGGACTCGGGGATGCCGGGCTCGGGGATGTTCTCGCCCTTGACGATGGCCTCGTAGACCTTGACCCGTCCGGGGATGTCGTCGGACTTGATGGTGAGGAGCTCCTGCAGCGCGTAGGCGGCGCCGTAGGCCTCCAGGGCCCACACCTCCATCTCACCGAAGCGCTGGCCACCGAACTGTGCCTTACCGCCCAGCGGCTGCTGGGTGATCATGGAGTACGGGCCGGTGGACCGGGCGTGGATCTTGTCGTCCACGAGGTGGTGGAGCTTGAGGATGTACATGTAGCCGACGGAGACCGGCTCGGGGAACGGCTCACCGGAGCGGCCGTCGAAGAGGCGGGCCTTGCCGTCGGTACCGACGAGCCGCTCACCGTCCCGGTTGGGCAGGGTGTGCTCGAGCAGACCGGTGAGCTCGTGCTCGTGGATGCCGTCGAAGACCGGCGTGGCGACCGGGGTGCCGGGCTCGCCCTTGAGGGCCTCCTCCGGCAGGTCCTCGGTCCACGTGCCCTCGCCGCGCGGTGCGTCGGTGGCGTCCCAGCCGTGCTTGGCCACCCATCCGAGGTGGGTCTCCAGCACCTGGCCGATGTTCATCCGGCCGGGCACGCCCAGCGGGTTGAGGATGATGTCGACGGGCGTGCCGTCCTCGAGGAACGGCATGTCCTCCACGGGCAGGATCTTGGCGATGACGCCCTTGTTGCCGTGGCGGCCGGCGAGCTTGTCACCGTCCTGCACCTTGCGGCGCTGGGCGATGTAGACGCGCACCATCTGGTTGACGCCGGCGGGCAGCTCGTCGTCCTCGTCCGCGTTGAACTCCTGGATGCCGATGACGGTCCCGGACTCGCCGTGGGGCACCTTGAGGGAGGTGTCACGGACCTCGCGCGCCTTCTCACCGAAGATCGCCCGCAGGAGGCGCTCCTCGCTGGTCAGCTCGGTCTCACCCTTCGGGGTGACCTTGCCGACGAGGATGTCACCGGCCGAGACCTCGGCGCCGATGCGGATGATGCCGCGCTCGTCGAGGTCGGCGAGCACGTCCTCCGACACGTTGGGGATGTCCCGGGTGATCTCCTCCGGGCCCAGCTTGGTGTCGCGGGCGTCGACCTCGTGCTCCTCGATGTGGATCGAGGTGAGGACGTCCTCCGACACGAGGCGCTGGGACAGGATGATCGCGTCCTCGTAGTTGTGGCCCTCCCACGACATGAACGCGACGAGGAGGTTCTTGCCGAGCGCGAGCTCGCCCTCGTCGGTGGCCGGGCCGTCGGCCAGCGCGGAGCCGACCTCGACGCGGTCGCCCTCGTCGACGAGCACCCGCTGGTTGTAGGAGGTGCCCTGGTTGGAGCGGCGGAACTTGGCGACGCGGTAGACCTGGTTGGTGCCGTCGTCGGCGGCCACGTGGATGGCGTCCGCGGAGACCTCGGTGACGACACCGGCCTTGCTGGCGATGATGACGTCGCCGGCGTCGACCGCCGCGCGCCGCTCGAGCCCGGTCCCGACGAGCGGGGCCTCGCTGCGCACGAGCGGCACCGCCTGCCGCTGCATGTTGGCGCCCATGAGCGCCCGGTTCGCGTCGTCGTGCTCGAGGAACGGGATCATCGCGGTGGCGACGGAGACCATCTGACGCGCGGAGACGTCCATGTAGTCGATCTCCTCCGGCGGGACGGTGGCCATCTCGCCACCACCGCCGCTGGCGCGCACGAGGACCTGGTCCTCGATGAAGTTGCCGTCGTCGTCGAGCTTGGCGTTGGCCTGCGCGATGACGTAGCGGTCCTCGTCGTCGGCGGTGAGGTAGTCGACCTCGTCGGTCACCCGGCCGTCGACGACCCGGCGGTACGGGGTCTCGACGAACCCGAACGGGTTGATCCGGGCGAAGGTCGCCAGCGAGCCGATGAGACCGATGTTCGGACCCTCGGGGGTCTCGATCGGGCACATGCGGCCGTAGTGCGACGGGTGGACGTCGCGGACCTCCATCGCCGCGCGGTCACGGGACAGACCACCCGGGCCCAGGGCGTTGAGACGACGCTTGTGCGTCAGCCCGGCCAGCGGGTTGTTCTGGTCCATGAACTGCGACAGCTGGGAGGTGCCGAAGAACTCCTTGATGGAGGCGACGACCGGCCGGATGTTGATGAGCGTCTGCGGCGTGATGGCCTCGACGTCCTGGGTGGTCATCCGCTCGCGCACGACCCGTTCCATCCGGGACAGGCCGGTGCGGATCTGGTTCTGGATGAGCTCGCCGACGGACCGGATGCGGCGGTTGCCGAAGTGGTCGATGTCGTCGGTCTCCACACGCACGGTGACCTGCTCGCCGTCGTGCTCGACGGTGTACTCCTTCTCCCCCTTGTGCAGGGCGAGGAGGTAGCGCACGGCCGCCTTGATGTCCTCGAGGCTGAGCACGGACTCGCTGAGGTCGGCGTTGGTGCCGAGCTTCTTGTTGAGCTTGTAGCGGCCGACCTTGGCCAGGTCGTAGCGCTTGGGGTTGAAGTAGTAGTTCTCCAGCAGGTTGCGGCCGGCCTCGACCGTCGGCGGCTCGCCCGGGCGCACCTTGCGGTAGATGTCGAGGAGCGCCTCGTCCTGGGTGCTGACGTTGTCCTTCTCGAGGGTCTCGAGCAGCACCGGGTAGTCGGCGAACTCCTCCCGGATCTCGCTCTCGGTCATGCCGAGGGCGCGGAGGAAGACGGTGATCGACTGCTTGCGCTTGCGGTCGATGCGGATGCCCACGGCGTCGCGCTTGTCGATCTCGAACTCGAGCCACGCGCCGCGGGAGGGGATGATCTTGGTGGTGAAGATGTCCTTGTCGGACGTCTTGTCCGCGGTGCGCTCGAAGTAGACGCCGGGCGAGCGGACGAGCTGGGAGACGACGACCCGCTCGGTGCCGTTGATGATGAACGTGCCACGCTCGGTCATCAGCGGGAAGTCGCCCATGAAGACCGTCTGCGACTTGATCTCGCCGGTCTCGTAGTTGGTGAACTCCGCGGTGACGAAGAGCGGGGCCGCGTAGGTGAAGTCCTTCTCCTTGCACTCCTCCGGGGTGTACTTCGGCGGCTCGAAGCGGTGGTCGTTGAAGGAGAGCGACATGGACTGCCCGAAGTCCTCGATCGGGGAGATCTCGTTGAAGATCTCCTCCAGGCCCGAGGTCTGCGGGATGTTCTTCTCGCCGCGCTCGATGGCGGCGGCGACGCGTTCGCGCCAGGCGGGGTTGCCGAGCAGCCAGTCGAAGCTCTCGATCTGCAGGCCCAGCAGGTCGGGGGCCTGGAGCGGCTCGTGGATCTTGGCGAACGAGACACGGCGCGAGGTGGTCCGTGCAGCGATGGCTTCAGCGGTGGGAACAGAAGGGGTGCGCGAGGCAGCCAAAGGGTGTCCTTCCCTGCGAATTGTGTGCACACTGCGCCGCCGGCGCCTGGTTCACGCCGCTCGCCCCGGTCGACGGGCTGAAGGTGGTCGGGGCGGCAGGTGGGCAGGCGGAGGCCAGCGCAAAGCGACAGCATACACGGGTGGGCAGGGGGGAGTCCAGCGCACCATCGCGCTCCGTTCCCGACGGCGCCCACCTTACGCCATCGGCGCGGTGGCGGGAAGTGGCGGCGCGCCGCGGGTGTCGCAATGGGCGCCGTCGCCCGTGCGTGACCACCGTCGCACGCAGCGGACCGGCTCCCCCGCGGCGCGGGTCCGAAGGACGCCGACGGCCCGGCACCCTGTGGGGGTACCGGGCCGTGGCAGCGCCCTGGGGGCGCCGGTCAGGGTGAGGTCACTTGATGGCGACGGTGGCGCCGGCGCCCTCGAGGGCCTCCTTGGCCTTGTCCGCGGCCTCCTTGTCGACGCCCTCGAGCACGGCCTTGGGGGCGGAGTCGACGAGGTCCTTGGCCTCCTTGAGGCCGAGGCTGGTGAGCGCGCGGACCTCCTTGATGACCTGGATCTTCTTGTCGCCGATGGCCTCGAGGATGACGTCGAACTCCGACTTCTCCTCCTCCGCGGCACCACCGGCGTCGCCGCCACCGGCGGCCGGGGCGCCGGCCGCGGCAACCGCGACCGGAGCAGCAGCGGTGACCTCGAAGGTCTCCTCGAACTGCTTCACGAACTCGGAGAGCTCGATGAGGGTGAGCTCCTTGAAAGCCTCGATGAGCTCTTCGGTGCTGAGCTTCGCCATGTTGGGCGTTCCTTCCTGGGTTGTCCCTGCGGGTCGTTACGCGTGGAGCAGGGTGGGGTGAGCGTGCCGGGGCCTCAGGCGGCCTCGGCGGCCTGCTTCTCGCGCAGGGCCTCGATGGTGCGCGCAGCCTTGGTGGCCGGCGCGGTGAACATGTACGCAGCCTGGTAGAGCGCTGCCTTGAACGCGCCGGCGGCCTTGCCCAGCAGCACCTCGCGGCTCTCGAGGCTGGCGAGCTTGTCGACGTCCTCCGCCGACAGCATCCGCCCCTCGAGCACTCCGCCCTTGATGATGAGCTGGGGGTTGTCCTTGGCGAAGTCACGCAGACCCTTGGCCGCCTCGACCGGCTCCCCGGACACGAAGGCGATCGCCGTCGGGCCGGTCAGCTGGCTCTCGAGCTCCTCGAGGCCGGCCTCGCGGGCCGCGATGGCGGTCAGCGTGTTCTTCACCACGGCGTAGCTTGCGTTGGCGCTGAGCGAGCGGCGCAGCTCCTTGAGCTGGCCGACGCTGAGCCCGCGGTACTCGGTGAGCACGACGGCGTTCGCCTCACGCAGCTGGCGCGTGAGCTCGGTGACTGCTGCCACCTTGTCAGGCCTCGCCATGGCCCTCCTTTTCGGTCGTGACGCCGGCGGTGACGTCCACGAGCAACGAAAAAGCCCCGCGCAGGTTCGCACGGGGCGCACATCCGCGAGGGGCGGCGGTTCCATGGTCACCTGCGCTGGCTCCGCGCTAGCGGACTTCGTCCCGTCATGGCAGACGGGAGACCGGCGGTCTTCGGCAACGGCAACAGTACCGCGCCCGCCGCCCCGGGGCCAAGCCCGCCCCGGCCGGTGTGCCCGAGAGCACACGGTGTACGCCGTCGTCCGCCCCGGCGGGCGAGTCGCCCGTGCCCTCGGCCGCCCCTGGGCGGTGGGACGAGCGGGGATCGGGATGGAGCAGCGACGCGGGAGGAGCCGGCACGTCGGCAGCCCACCCCGGGCCCCGCAGACGCCGGCGCCCCGCAGACGCCGAGCGCCCCCGGCCGGGGGCCGGGGGCGCTGCGGTGAGAGCTCAGCTCAGGAGGGGTTCTCCGTGGTGAGGTTCCGGGTGAGCGTCGCGTCGAGCGGGACACCCGGGCCCATCGTCGTGGAGACCGTCGCCTTGGTGATGTACCGGCCCTTCGCGGAGGACGGCTTGAGGCGCAGGATCTCCTCCAGCGCGGCGGCGTAGTTCTCCACGAGCTGCTCGTCGGAGAAGGACGCCTTGCCGATGATGAAGTGGAGGTTGGCGTGCTTGTCGACGCGGAACTCGATCCGGCCGCCCTTGATCTCGTTGACCGCCTTGGCGACGTCCATGGTCACCGTGCCGGTCTTCGGGTTCGGCATGAGGCCGCGGGGACCGAGCACGCGGCCGAGGCGGCCGACCTTGCCCATGAGGTCCGGGGTCGCGACGGCGGCGTCGAAGTCCGTGTAGCCGCCGGCGACCTTCTCGATGAGCTCGTCGCCACCGACCTCGTCGGCGCCGGCGGCCTCCGCCTGCGCCGCCCGCTCACCGGTGGCGAAGACGATGACGCGTGCCGACTTGCCGGTGCCGTGCGGCAGGCTGACGGTCCCGCGGACCATCTGGTCGGCCTTGCGGGGGTCGACGCCGAGCCGGAAGGCGACCTCCACGGTGGAGTCGAACTTGGTGTTCGCACCCTCCTTGGCGAGGCGGACGGCCTCGAGCGGCGGGTAGAGCCGCGAGCGGTCGATCTTCTCCGCCGCCCGGCGGTAGTTCTTGCTGCGCGTGGTCATGCTGCTTCTCCTATCAGCAGGTGTGGTCTGCGGGTCCGCGCGGACCCTGCCACTGGCGCACGAAAGGCGCCGGGAACGGTGGACGCGGTGCGTCCTGCCTTCAGTCCGAGATGGTGATGCCCATGGAGCGGGCGGTGCCGGCGATGATCTTCGCGGCGGCGTCGACGTCGTTGGCGTTGAGGTCGGCCATCTTCGTCTCGGCGATCTCGCGGACCTGCGCCTGGGTGAGGGAGCCGACCTTCGCGGTGTGCGGGGTGCCGGAGCCCTTACCCACGCCCGCCGCCTTCTTGATGAGCTCGGCGGCCGGAGGGGTCTTGGTGATGAAGGTGAAGGACCGGTCCTCGTAAACCGTGATCTCCACCGGGATGACGTTCCCACGCTGCGACTCGGTCGCCGCGTTGTACGCCTTGCAGAACTCCATGATGTTCACGCCGTGCTGACCCAGTGCCGGCCCGATGGGCGGGGCGGGGGTCGCGGCGCCGGCCTGGATCTGGAGCTTGATCAGGCCTGCAACCTTCTTCTTGGGAGGCATTGTGCGTCCTTCGTGTTCCTGGGCACCGGTGACCGCCGGTGCCTCGTTACCAAGGCCCGGTGCCGCAGCGGCGTGCACCGGGGAGTCGTCCGCTCAGATCTTGGCGACCTGCGAGAACGACAGCTCGACCGGGGTCTCCCGGCCGAAGATCGACACGAGCACCTTGAGCTTCTGGGACTCCGGGCTGATCTCGGAGATCGTCGCGGGAAGCGTCTCGAAGGGCCCGTCGGTGACGGTGACGGACTCGCCGACGGAGAACTCCACCTCGATCGGGGTGCTCGGTGCGCCGGCGCCGGACTCGGCCTTGGCCGTCTCCTTCGGCGCGAGCGAGGGGGCGAGCATCGAGAAGACCTCGTCCTCCGTCAGCGGCACCGGCTGGTGGGTGTGGCCGACGAAACCGGTGACACCGGGCGTGTGGCGCACCGCGCCCCACGACTCGTCGGTCAGGTCCATCCGCACGAGCACGTAGCCCGGGATCCGGACCCGGCTGACCAGCTTGCGCTGGGAGTTCTTGATCTCGACGACGTCCTCCATCGGGACCTCGACCTGGAAGATGTAGTCCTCCATGTTGAGGCTCTGGATGCGGTTCTCGAGGTTCGCCTTGACGCGCTTCTCGTAGCCCGCGTAGGAGTGCACGACGTACCACTGGCCGGGCAGGGTGCGCAGCTCGCGGCGGAACTCCTCCTCGGGCGAGAGCTCGTCGGCCCCCTCGGCCTCCTCGGCGGCGTCCACCGCGGCGTCGTCGGTCGGGGTCGCGTCCTCGCCGGCGGCCGCGCTCTCCTCCTGTGCGGCGTCGGTCTGAGCCTCCGCGCCCGGGAGCGTCGTGGCGTCGTCCTCTGGGGCCTCGTCCGGGGCCGTGGGGTGCACGGTCTCCTCAGTCACGAAGGTCACCAACTTTCTGCGTCGTAGTTCAGCTGCGGGCGCGGCTCAGCCGCCGAAGACCCACAGCGCGAGTCGTCCGAAGCCCAGGTCGACGAGGCCTACGTAGGCCATCACCGCGAGCACGAAGACGATGACGACGACGAAGAACGTGAACAGCTCGTTGCGGGTCGGCCGGACGACCTTCTTCAGCTCGGCGATCACCTGGCGGACGAACAGCGCGATCCGGGCGAAGAGGCCGCGCTTCTTCGCCGCCTCGGCGCCTGCCGGACCGCGGCCGGCACGCTCGGGCCTACCCGATGTCGTGCTCGCGGACTCACTCACTGGCGGGCTTCCTCACTGATCTGGATCACTGGACCGAGGACGTCACGCTGATGTCACTCGCTGCAGGGCAGGTGGGACTCGAACCCACAACCGCCGGTTTTGGAGACCGGTGCGCTGCCAATTGCGCCACTGCCCTTCACTGGCCTCCGTGCCAGGTCGGCCCCTGCGGCCCCGTCCGGGACGGACGAGCGCATGGTCCAGCCTGGCAGCCGGAAGCCACCAGGGGAAGAGTGTACGCGTCCGGGGCCCCTGGGTCGAACCCGACCCTCCGTGATACTCGTCGCGCCCCACGTTGCAACGTTGCTTGCGACGTGGACGGCCGGGTCGCCGGGAGGCTCGCCGTGCCACCATAGCGGGGTGAGCGACGAGACCATCAACCCGACCACCCCCACCCGCCGGCGCGTGTCGGCACGGCTCTCGGCGATCGCCGAGTCCGCGACCCTCGCCGTGGACGCCAAGGCGAAGGCGCTCAAGGCCGCGGGCCGGCCGGTCATCGGCTTCGGCGCCGGCGAGCCGGACTTCCCCACGCCGCAGTACATCGTCGAGGCGGCGGTGGCGGCGGCCCAGGACCCGGTGAACCACCGCTACTCCCCGGCCAAGGGGCTGCCGGCGCTCCGGGAGGCGATCGCGGCCAAGACGCTGCGCGACTCGGGGTACGAGGTCTCCCCCGACCACGTGCTCGTCACCAACGGCGGCAAGCAGGCCGTCTACCAGGCGTTCGCCGCCGTCGTCGACCCGGGTGACGAGGTGCTGCTGCCCTCCCCGTACTGGACCACCTACCCCGAGGCCATCGCGCTGGCCGGGGGCACGCCGGTGGAGGTGTTCGCCGGGTCGGACCAGGACTACCTCGTCACGGTCGAGCAGCTCGAGGCCGCCCGCACGCCGCGGACCAAGGCGCTGCTCTTCTGCTCGCCGTCGAACCCGACCGGCGCCGTCTACTCCCCCGAGCAGACCGCGGCGATCGGCCGCTGGGCGCACGAGCACGGCGTGTGGGTGGTCACCGACGAGATCTACGAGCACCTCGTCTACGACGACGCCGTCTTCACGCCGATGCTGCGGGCGGTGCCCGAGCTCGCGGACACGACGATCGTGCTCAACGGGGTGGCCAAGACCTACGCGATGACCGGATGGCGGGTGGGCTGGATGGTCGGCCCGGCCGACGTCGTCAAGGCCGCGACCAACCTCCAGTCCCACCTCACCTCGAACGTCGCCAACGTCTCCCAGCGCGCGGCGCTGGCCGCGGTGTCCGGCGACCTGTCCGCGGTGGAGACGATGCGGGCGGCCTTCGACGAGCGGCGGCGCACCATGGTGCGCATGCTGCGGGACATCGACGGGGTGGAGGTCCCCACGCCGCGCGGCGCGTTCTACGCCTACCCGAACGTCGAGGGCGTGCTGGGCCGCACCATCCGGGGCCGGACCCCGCAGACGTCCGCGGAGCTGGCGGCCCTCATCCTCGACGAGGTCGAGGTGGCGGTCGTGCCCGGTGAGGCGTTCGGCCCGAGCGGCTACCTCCGGCTGAGCTATGCCCTGGGGATGGACGACCTCGTCGAGGGCATCGGGCGCATCCAGGAGCTGCTCCGCTGACCCCACGGTGCGCACGCCGTCCGGGCGCCCGACTCTCATCCCCGTCTCATCCCCGTCCTCGATACTGGACGGGTGCCACCTCCTCGTCGCCGCCCCCTGACGGTCCGGTCCCGCATCCTGGCGACCGTGGTCGTGCTCAGCGCGCTGGCGCTGGCGGCCGCCGGTGGCACCGCCTGGGCGCTGCAGCTGCGGCAGGTCGACCGTGACATCCAGGGAGCGCTCGAGCGCACCTACGCCGAGCTGGTCACGCTCGCGGAGACCGGGGTGGACCCCGAGACCGGCGAGTCGTTCCAGGAGACCGGCCGGCTGCTCTACACCATGATGAGCAGGGAGGTGCCCGCCCCCTACGAGGGCATGGTCGCCTTCGCCCGGGACGACCTGCGCTACCGGACCCAGGACATCGGGGTGCCGCTGGCGCAGGACCCGGAGTTCGTGGACGCGGTCGCCGACACGTGGACCGCCGACGGGGTGGTCTTCGACACCATCCGGACCGCGCAGCGGGAGTACCGCTACGCGGGCATCCCGGTCCAGGTGGGCGACTCCACCCCCGGTTCGATCGTGCTCGCCTTCGACCGGGGCGCCCTGCGGTCGGCGGTCGGCGACACCTTCCGGACCTACGCGATCGTCGCCGTCGCCTCCCTCGCCCTCCTCGCCGTCGTCGCCTGGGTGCTCTCCGGCCGCCTGCTGCGACCGCTGCGCACGCTGCGCGAGACGGCCGGGCAGATCAGCGACACCGACCTGTCCCGGCGCATCCCCGTCGACGGCGACGACGACCTGTCCGAGCTCGCGCGCACCTTCAACGACATGCTCGACCGGCTCGACACCGCGTTCCGGTCCCAGCGCAGGCTCCTCGACGACGCCGGGCACGAGCTGCGCACCCCGATCACCATCGTCCGCGGGCACCTGGAGCTCATGGACCCGGCCGACCCGCAGGACGCCGCCGACACCCGCGAGCTCGCCCTGCGTGAGCTCGACCGGATGCACCGGCTGGCCGACGACCTCGTCCTGCTCGCCAAGTCCGAGGCGCCGGACTTCGTCCGCAAGGAGCCCACCGACCTCGCTCCCCTGCTCGACAACGTGCTCGACCAGGCACGACAGCTCGGGCGACGCTACTGGCGGCTGACCGAACGGGTCGAGGCGGTCGTGCCGCTCGACCAGGAGCGGGTGACGCAGGCGCTCCTCCAGCTCGCCGCCAACGCGGTGAAGTTCTCCGAGGAGGGCAGCACGGTCCGGCTCGGGGCGGCCCTGCGGGACGGCGACGTCGCGCTGTGGGTCGAGGACGAGGGCATCGGCATCCCGCCCGACCAGGTGGACCGCGTCTTCGACCGCTTCGCCCAGGTCACCGGGCCGCACGGCCGGCCGCGGTCCGGCTCGGGCCTGGGGCTGTCGATCGTCGCCGCCATCGCGGCAGCACACGGCGGGCGGGTGACGGTGAGCTCGCAGGTCGGCCGCGGCTCGCGCTTCACGCTGCTGCTCCCCGCACCGGGGTTGCGGCCGAGCACGCTCGCCGACGACGAGGTCGTCGTCGACCCCGACGAGGTCACCACGGAACTCACCGACCAGGACGGAGCCAGGTAGTGTCGCAGATTCTCATCGCCGAGGACGAGCCGGGGATCTCCTCGTTCATCACCAAGGGGCTGCGTGCCGCCGGGTACGCCTCCACCGCGGTGACGACCGGCCAGGAGGCGCTGGTCCTGGCGCTGAGCGGGGACTTCCAGCTCCTCGTGCTCGACATCGGGCTGCCCGACATCGACGGCTTCACCGTGCTGCGCCGGCTCCGGGAGAGCGGCTCGACACTGCCCGTGATCATCCTCACCGCGCGCACCTCGGTCGACGACACCGTCGCCGGCCTGGAGGGCGGCGCCGACGACTACATGCCCAAGCCGTTCCGGTTCCAGGAGCTGCTCGCCCGGATCCGGCTGCGGCTGCGCGCGGGCGAGCAGGGTGCCGACACCTCGGTGCTGTCCTACGGCGACCTGTCGCTCGACCTGCGCACCCGGACCGCGACGGTGGCCCGCGCGGAGGTGGAGCTCTCCGCGCGGGAGTTCTCGCTGTTGGAGACGTTCCTGTCCCACCCGGGCCAGGTGCTCAGCCGTGAGCAGCTGCTCGACCGGGTGTGGGGGTACGACTTCGACCCGGGCTCCAACGTCGTCGACGTCTACGTGCGCTACCTGCGCAAGAAGGTCGGTGCGGAACGCATCGTCACGGTCCGCGGCATGGGTTACCGCCTCGTCGACGTCACCCGCTGAGGGCCTCCGCCCGCGGCGCCCCACCTCCCACCGACAGCCCACCTCCCAGCGAGGGCCCGGTTCCCGGCAACGGCGCCGTACGGACACAGCGCAGCGGCCCGGCACCGTGGGGTGCCGGGCCGCTGGGCGTGGAGGTCAGTCGGCGGAGTCGGCCGAGACCGGCGACGGGGCCGAGACAGGGCTGTCGGCCGTGTTCGGGCTGGCCGCGCTCTGCGGGCTCGGGGGCGTCGCCGGGCTCTGCGGGCTGGCCGGGCTCTGCGGGCTGGCCGGGCTCGGCGGCGTGGCAGGTGACCGGGGCGTCTGGGCGCTCGGCGCGCTCACGGCGGTGCGGGCGCTCTGCGCGCTCACCGCGGAGCGGGCGCTCTGGGCGCTGACGGCGGTCTGGGCCGTCACGGCGGAGCCGGCGGTCGGGGAGGCAGGGTCCGTCGCGCGGGTGTCCGCGGCCGCGGTCCTCGTCGCGGCGGTCGCCTTCTCCCGGGTGGAGGGCCCGGCCGTCTCCTCGGCCGCGAGGTCGATGCCGGGAAGGGAGTCCTCACGCGGCTCGTCGGCCGTGGCGCTCACGATGCTCCCACCGAGCACGGCGACCGCGCCGAGGGCTCCGGTGACCACCCATCCGTGTCGACGGTTCATCTCTCCATCACTCCTGTGTCTCGTGGGCCTCGGGGGCCTGCTCTTCCTGATGTCCCCTACTCAACCGGGCCGAGGTGAGACCACGAGGAGGAGGTGATGAGGGTTCTCTCATCAGTCGGCGGAGTCGGCCGAGGGCGGGCTCGCCGGGCTGTCCACGGTGTCCGCGCTCACCGGTGTCGGCGCGGAGACGGCGGTGGGCGCGGTGTCCTGAGCCGGTGCCTGGGTGCGCGCCGGCTGCGGACGCTGCGTCTGGGCGGGCGCCGGGGTGCGGGCCGGCTGCTGCTGGGCCGGGGCCTGGGTGCGGGTCTCCCCGGGCGCGCGGTCGGGCGTCGCCGCCGACGTCGCCGTCCGTGCGGTCGTCGCGCTCCTCGCGTCGGGGGACGCCGGGTCGGTGGCGCGGGTGTCCGGCGTCGGTTCCGCCGCCGGCGACGGCGACTCCGGTGCCTCCAGCCGCACGGCGGGCAGCTCGGTGTCGGTCCGCGGCGGGGCGTTGACCGCGGCCGCCGCCCAGCTCGCCGCCCCCACACCGAGGACGCCGAGCACCCCCGTCGTGACCCACCGTCGCCTGTTCATGCCCGTTCCTCCTCCCGGTGCGCCCACGGCACCCCACCTCAGCAGAACCGACGAAGATGAGAGCGCGAGGAGGAAAAGATGAGAGGGCTCTCATGAGGCGCGGCGGGCCCCGGCCAGCCAGCGCTCGGCCTCGGCCAGACGCCCCTCGGCGTCCGCCCGCCAGTCCGCGGCTCCCCCGCGGCGGGCCCCGGCGATGAGCGAGAGCACGACGCCGGCCGCGCGGGCGTGCAGCGCCCCCGGGTCCACCCAGCGGGCGCACATCGCGGTCCACGTCTCCAGCACGGCGGGCACGGCCGGGTACGTCAGCGGCGCGAGGTGGGGCAGCACGCTGACGTGGGCGAGGAGGCAGGCGAGGTCGTCGACGCGGTGCCCCGGGCCCAGGGCGTCGACGTCGAGCAGGGTGCTCACCCGCCCGTCGGTCATGAGCAGGTTCGCCTCGTAGAGGTCGCCGTGGGTGGGGACCACCGGCCCGGGGTCGGTCCGGGCCAGCGCGGCCTCCACGCCGTCGGCCAGCGCCTCGATGCGTGCGCGGTGCTCCGGCAGCACGACGCTGGCGGCGTGCGCGTAGTGCCGGGCGCGTTCCGCCCACGCCGGCCGCCGGGGCAACTCGACCGCCTCCCGTGGCAGGTGGTCGAGGACGGCGACGACGTCCTCCAGCACTCCGCGGGCGCGGGAGCTCTCCATCCCGCGGGCCAGGTCGTTGGCCAGGGAGGTCCCGGTGCCGGCCCGGATGGCGAGCAGGCCGTCCTCGTCGGCGAGGAGCACCCGGGGTGCCGGGACCCCGGCGGCGGTGAGCATGCGGTGCCGCGCCTCCAGGTCGCGCAGCGTCTTGGGGCGCACCACCTTGGCGTAGACCTCGCCGTCGGGCAGGTCGGCGCCGCGCGCCCGGACGACGGCGCGGCGCAGGGGGCGGTAGGCGAGCAGCTCGACGGCCGGCGGGTCGGCGAGGCGCAGCCGCCGGGCGAGCCCGCTCGGCGAGCACGCGTCGGCGAGTGCGGGCAGCTCGGGGTCGGCGGGGTGTCGCCAGACGTGGACGACGCTGCGGCCGTTCTCGAGCCGGACCAGCCCCTCCCCCGGCGCGGTGGTCACCCGGCCGGTGGTCGCGCACAGGTAGTCGTCCGGTGCCCCGTCCCGGGTGCGCACGGTGTAGCCGACCGTGACGCCCGCACCGGGCCGGTGGTGGACGGTGTGCACCCGCCAGGGCCCCAGTGTGGCGCCCTCCGCGGCGAGGGCCGCGCGCAGGATCTCCGCCGCCTCCGGGCCGGTGAGCAGGGCGACGTCCTCCCGCTCGGCCTGCGACACCGACTCGTCCATGGGGACAGTCCACCACGTCCGTGCGGTGCGTGGCCGGTGGTCGGGCCGCCCGGTCGTGGCAGACTCGCCCCGTGCGGGACCTGACGACGTTGCCCAAGACCCACCTGCATCTCCACTTCACCGGCTCGATGCGGCCGCAGACGCTGGCCGAGCTCGCCGAGGAGGCGGGTATCCGGCTGCCACCGGCACTGCTCGACGGCGTGGCGCTGCGCGTGCCGGCGAGCGAGCGCGGCTGGTTCCGCTTCCAGCGCCTCTACGACGCCGCCCGCGCCGTCGTCCGCTCCGAGCACGCGATGCGGCGGATCGTGCGGGAGGCGGCCGAGGACGACGCCGCGGAGGGCTCACGCCGGCTGGAGATCCAGGTGGATCCGACGTCCTACGCGCCGCACGTCGGTGGGCTCACCCCGGCCCTGGAGATCGTCCTGGACGAGGCCCGGGCGGCGAGCCGGGACGTCGGCATCGAGATCGGGGTGGTCGTCGCCGCCTCCCGCACCCGCCACCCGCTCGACGCCCGCACCCTGGCCCGCCTGGCGGTGCGGCACATGGACGACGGGGTCATCGGCTTCGGGTTGAGCAACGACGAGCGGCGCGGTGACACCAGCGAGTTCGCCGCCGCCTTCTCCATCGCCCGGCGGGCCGGGCTGGCGAGCCTGCCGCACGGCGGGGAGCTGCTCGGACCCGACCACATCCGCGACGTCCTGGCCCACCTCGGCCCCACCCGGCTGGGCCACGGGGTGCGTCTCGCCGAGGACCTGCCACTCCTGGAGAAGGTCAACGAGGCCGGGATCGCACTGGAGCTGGCGCCGGCGAGCAACGTGGCGCTGGGCGTCTACCCGACACCCGCGGACGTCCCGCTGCGCACCCTGTTCGAGGCGGGCGCCCAGATCGCGCTCAGCGCCGACGACCCGCTGCTCTTCGTCTCCCGGCTCAACGACCAGTACCGCATCGCCCGGGAGGACCACGGCATGGACGACGCCGAGCTGGCCGAGCTGGCCCGCGGCTCGGTGCGTGCGAGCCTGGCCTCCGCGGACAGCAAGCGGCGCTGGCTGGCCGAGATCGACGCCTGGCTGGCGACCCCGCCGCCCTCCGCCTGAGCGCTACAGCGTGAGGCCGACGAGGACGGGCTCGGGCACGAGCTCGATCCCGAACCGGTCGCGCACGCCGTCGCGGACCTCGCGGGCGAGGGCGAGGACGTCCGCGGCCGAGGCCTGCCCGCGGTTGGTCAGCGCGAGCACGTGCTTGCTCGACAGCGCGGCCCGCTGCGGGTGGCCGTGGCCCCGATCGAACCCGGCGCGCGAGATGAGCCAGGCGGCGGAGGTCTTGACCAGGCCGGGGACGGTGGGCGGGGTGGCGCCGAAGGAGGGCCGGGAGCGGTCCTCGACCGGGAAGCGGGGGGCGTCGGGAGGCAGCAGCGCGTCGGCCCGCTCGGCGGTGAGCACCGGGTTGGTGAAGAAGGAACCGGCGGACCAGGTGTCGTGGTCGGCGGCGTCGAGCACCATGCCCTTGCCGCGGCGCAGCTCGAGCACGGCCTCCCGGACCCGGGCGGCCGGCACCCGGTCCCCGAGGTCGACGTCGAGGGTGCGGGCGAGCTCGGCGTAGCGCACCGGTGCGGAGGTGGAGCCCAGCGCGAGCTGGAAACCCACCTCGAGGACGACATAGCGCCCGGTCGGCCCCCAGGTGCGCCCGCCGCCGGCCTGCGGGTCGCTGAGCGAGCGTTTGAGCACGCTCGTGCGGTAGCCCAGGCCGAGCTCGCTGACGACGAGCTCACGGGTGCGCTGCTGGAGGCGGTCGTAGACGCGCACGGTCTCCAGGGTCTCGGCGACCTCCTGGCCGTAGGCGCCCACGTTCTGCACCGGGGTGGCGCCGGTCGAACCGGGGATGCCGGAGAGCGCCTCGATGCCGCGCCAGCCCTCGGCGACGGCGGTGGCCACCACCTCGTCCCACGGCTGGCCGGCAGGGACGGCGACGAACGCGCCGGCGCAGGCGTAGCGTTCCCGGCGCTCCACCCCGCGCCGCCGGTCGCGCACCACGACACCCGGGAAGCCCTCGTCGGCGGCCAGGAGGTTGGACCCGCCCCCGAGGACGAGCAGCGGGGTGCCCGACTCGTCGGCCTCCCGGACGGCGGCGACGAGCTCGGCCTCGGTCTCGGCGTCGACGACACGGTCGACCGGTCCCCCCACCCGCAGGGTGGTGAGGTCGGCGAGGGTGGTCGTCCCGGTCGGGGTCGGTCGGTCGGCTCGGGAGGTGGAAGTCACCCGCCCAATCTACGCCCGGCCCGCGGCCGTGGGCGGGTCGCTCAGTGCCGCCGGACGACGGCCTGGGCCTTGGCGAGCACCGTGACCCCCGCGGCGCGGGCGGTGAGGTCGACCCGCACGGTGCCGGCCTCGGCGTCCAGCGCCCCCACCCGGCCGGTGACCTCGAGCTCGACCTCGCCCGGGTCGGGCACGAGGATCGGGCGGGTGAACCGGGTGCCGTAGTCGACGACGGCGCCGGGGTCCCCCGCCCAGTCGGCGACGGCCGACGCCGCCAGCCCCATGGTGAGCATGCCGTGGGCGATGACGCCGTCGAGGCCGACCTCGCGGGCGAAGCGCTCGTTCCAGTGGATCGGGTTGAAGTCCCCGGAGGCGCCCGCGTAGCGCACGAGCAGTGCGCGGTCGAGGGTGTAGGTCCGGGTGAACAGCTCCTGGCCGACGGTGAGCTCGGCGGTCATCGTCCCTCCCCCCGCACGGCGAGGGTGGAGCGCACGGTCGCGACCGGGGCGCCGTCCTCGTCGGCGATCTCGGCCCGGGTGGTCACCATGGCGATGCCGGCCCGCTCGGTGATGGAGTCGACGTGGACGGTGGTGCGCAGGCGGTCCCCGGCGACGATCGGGCGGTGGTGGGTGAAGCGCTGTTCGGCGTGGACGACCCGGGAGAAGTCGATCCCCGACTCCGGGTCGGCGATGTAGCTCCGCTCGGCCCGCTGGGCGACGACGACGGCGAACGTGGGCGGGGCGACGACGTCGTCGTACCCGAGTGCCCGGGCGGCGTCGGGGTCGGTGTGGGCGGGGTGCTGCGCGCCGGTGGCGGCGGCCATCTCGGCGATCTTCGCGGCGGAGACGCGGTAGGTCTCCGCCGGGGCATAGGAGCGCCCCACGAGCGTCGGGTTGACGCTGGTGGGGCGGGTCGAACTGTCGGTCACGCGGTCAGCGGGAGGCGGGTCAGCGGGTCTCGCGGTGCACCGTGTGGGCGTTGCAGC
Organism: uncultured Georgenia sp.; assembly: GCF_937958535.1. GTDB lineage: Bacteria > Actinomycetota > Actinomycetes > Actinomycetales > Actinomycetaceae > Oceanitalea. The sequence goes on from NZ_CALGNQ010000244.1 coordinate 17,744, forward strand.
GCGGGCAGTGCTTCTTCATCTCCAGCCGGTCGGGGTTGTTCCGCCGGTTCTTGTTGGTGATGTAGTTGCGCTCCTTGCACTGCTCGCAGGCGAGCGTGATCTTGGGGCGGACGTCGCTGGACTTGCTGGCCACGTGTTTCCTCGCGTTCATCGGGGCTCCGGGGCCCCGGAGCCGTGTCGTGCTAGTAGCGGGGGCGGGACTCGAACCCGCGACACCACGATTATGAGCCGTGTGCTCTAACCACCTGAGCTACCCCGCCACGATCTTCGCCATGGCCGGCACGCCATAGTAAGTGACGCACGACGCGGACGTCGATCTGAGCCCCGAAAGGGAATCGAACCCTTGACCTTCTCCTTACCATGGAGACGCTCTGCCGACTGAGCTATCGGGGCAGCGCTGATGAGGTTACATGGTCCATGCCCCTGGGACGAAATCGGCCGGACGTGCGCTTCGTCACGCTCGCCACTCCGGGAGGTCCTGCCCCAGGGGGCGGGCGGGCAGGTCGGCGTCGACGACGACGCCGGGGACGGTGAGCGGGGGGCGCAGCCGGCGGGCCGGTCCCCAGCCGGTGTGCTCGAGGCCGGGGGCGAGGTCGGCCTCGTCCTCGGGGGCGAGGTCGTCGGTCGGGCGGGGGTCGGCCGGCCCGAGCGCCAGGGCGGTGCGGGCCAGGGAGAGGCGGGCGTGGCGGGTGCGGCCGGTGCGGAGCCGTTCGGCGACGGCGTCGACCGCGGCCGCGGCGAGGAGCCAGCCGGTGGCGTGGTCGAGCGCCTGGACGGGCAGCGGCGTGGGCCGGTCGCGCCCGAGGAGCCGCATGCCCTCCGCGGCGATGCCGGTGCTCATCTGCACCAGGCTGTCGAAGCCGCGGCGGCCCGCCCAGGGGCCGGTGTGCCCGTAGGCGGACAGGCTCACCTCGAGGAGCCCGGGCCGCAGTCCGGCCCGTGCCGCGGTGCCGTAGCCCAGGCCGTCGAGGGCGCCGGGTCGCAGCCCGTGGACGAGGAGGTCGGCGCCGGCGAGCAGGCGCTCGAAGGAGGCCCTGCCCTCGGCGGAGCGCAGGTCCAGGCGGGTGGAGCGCTTGCCGGCCATGACGTCGGGGGTGATCGCCGGCTCGTCCCAGTCCGGCGGGTCGACCCGCAGCACCTCGGCGCCGAGCAGGGCGAGGTAGCGGGTGGCGACCGGGCCGGCGAGCACCCGGGTGAGGTCGAGGACCCGCAGTCCGGCCAGCGGTCGGCCGGGCGGACCGGAGAGGGTGAGCGCGCCGCCCGGGGCGCCGTCGGACCAGGCGACGAGCGGCTCGGCGGCGACGGCACGGCCCTGCTCGTGGCGGGACCACTCCTGCGGGGTGCGCAGGGCCGCGGCACAGCCCCCGGCGGCGTGGACGGCGGCCTCGAGCTCCTCGGCCGGGTGGCGGGCGACGGCGGCGGCGACCTCCTCCCGCGCGGCGGACACGCCGAGGACGCGCAGCGCGGCCTGCCGGTGGGCGGGGGCGTTGGTGTGCAGCCGCACCCACCCGTCGGCGGCGCGGTAGTCGCCGGCCAACGGGTCCCACGCCGGCGGGGGCTGCCAGCCCTGGGGCCGCAGGGAGGAGCCGAACCACAGCGAGGCGAGGCGGCGGTCGACGAGGACGGCATCGGGCCGGTCGTGCCCGAGAGCGGCGAGGAGCTTGCGGGTGGCGAGCGCGGCGGCCGCGACCGACGCCACCGCCAGCTCGGTGACGGGGTAGACCGAGGGCAGGGAGCCCCGTCCGAGGACACGCAGCGGCACCGCGGGCGACCCGAGGACCCGTCCGAGGAGCGTCGACTGCACCGTCGCGTCCGAGTCCCGAGACGCAGCAGCCCGGACCCTCTCCGGGTCCGGGCTGTCACTCACGTGGCGGGTGCAGGATTCGAACCTGCGAAGCATTCCGCGGCTGATTTACAGTCAGCTCCCTTTGGCCACTCGGGCAACCCGCCTTGGTCCGTGCAGGACCGAGTGGAAGAATAGCAAGCCGCGGCGAGTGCTCCTAACCGGGCCCCCGCGTGATCCCGCTCGCACCACCCCGAGGAGACCGACGATGGCCGCCGACTCGTCCTTCGACGTCGTGAGCAAGATCGACCGGCAGGAGGTGGACAACGCCGTCAACCAAGCCGCCAAGGAGATCTCGCAGCGCTACGACTTCAAGGGCGTGGGCGCCTCCGTCGCGTGGAGCGGGCAGGACGCCATCGTCATCACCGCCAACTCCCCCGAGCGGGTGCTGGCCGCCCTCGACGTGCTGCAGTCCAAGCTCATCCGGCGTGGCGTGTCTCTCAAGGCCCTCGACACCGGCGACAACGAGCCGAAGCAGTCGGGCAAGGAGTTCCGTCTGGTCGCTGCGCTGAAGGAGGGGCTGAGCTCGGAGAACGCCAAGACGATCACCAAGCTCATCCGCGACGAGGGCCCCAAGGGGGTCAAGACCCAGATCACCGGGGACGAGGTGCGTGTGTCGAGCAAGAAGCGGGACGACCTCCAGGCCGTCATCGCCCTGCTCAAGGGCGCCGACATCGACGCCGCGCTCCAGTTCGTCAACTACCGCTGAGCCGCCCGCCCGCCGCTCAGGCTGCCCGCCGGAGCCGGCTCGCACCGGCCACCGGGGAGCCGACCTGGGCGGGCGCCAGGGCCCGCCGGCGGGCTCGGGCCGGTCAGGGGCGGTAGCCGGCCATCCGTTCGAGGCGGGCGATGCGCTCGCCCATCGGCGGGTGGGTGGAGAAGAGCCGCGACACGCCCCCGCCCCGGAAGGGGTTGGCGATCATCATGTGCGAGACGTCCTCCAGCCGCGGTTCGGGCCGCAGCGGGGCGGCCGCCGTCCCGCGCTCGAGCTTCGCCAGCGCCGAGGCGAGGGCCATCGGGTCCCCGGTGAGGTGGGCCCCGTCCTCGTCGGCGTCGAACTCCCGGGTGCGGGAGATCGCGAGCTGGATGAGCGAAGCCGCGATGGGCGCGAGGAGGGCGGTGGCGATCATCGCCAGCGGGTTGCCACCGCGGTCGCGCCCACCGCCGAAGAACAGGAGGAACTGCGCCGCGGAGGTGATGAGCCCGGCGATGGCGGCGGCGACGGACGAGGTGAGGATGTCGCGGTTGTACACGTGCATGAGCTCGTGGCCCAGGACGCCGCGCAGCTCCCGCTCGTCGAGGATCTGCAGGAGGCCGGTGGTGCAGCACACCGCGGCGTTGCGCGGGTTGCGCCCGGTGGCGAAGGCGTTGGGCTGGGCCGTGGGCGAGATGTACAGCCGCGGCATGGGTTGACGCGCCCGGGTGGAGAGCTCACGCACGATGCGGTACATCGTCGGGGCCTCCGCCTCGGACACGGGGCGTGCCCCCATGGCGCGGATCGCGATCTTGTCCGAGTTCCAGTAGCTGTAGAACGTCGTGCCGAGGCCGATGAGCGCGAAGAGCCAGATGAAGCCGCCCGAGCCGGTGCCGTTGGCGACGAGGGCGCCGATGCCCAGGAGCACCGCCCACATGACGCCGAACAGCGCGGCGGTCTTGACTCCGTTCAGGTGCCGTCGACCGCCGTTCATCCTCAGCTCTCCTCACCTCTCGACACACGGGTCATCTCGTCCCGGGGCACGACCTTGATCCGCTCGCGGCCCTCGGCCTCACCCAGTGAACGCTCGTAGGCGTCGAGCAGTTCCCAGCCGGCCCAGCTGGTGATCGGCACGCCGCGCTCCTCCAGACCCGCGACGAGCGTGTCCGGGTCGCGGGGCGCGGAGCCGGGCACGACGATGCCCTCCTGGACGTCGGTGACGAGGTGGCCGATGGTCTGCTGGGCGTCGGACTTCGTCGAGCCGATGAGCCCGACGGGGCCGCGCTTGATCCAGCCGGTGGCGTACAGCCCGGGGACGATGCGGCCGTGCTCGTCCAGCACCCGTCCCTCGTCGTTGGGGACGACGCCCGCGACGTCGTCGAACGCGACGCCGTCCAGCGGGGAGCTGAAGTACCCCACGGCGCGGTACACCGCCTGCACGGGGGTGTCGACGTACTCCCCCGTGCCGCGCACGGTGCCGTCGCCGACGAGCTCCGTGCGCTCGGTGCGGATGCCGGTCACCCGGTCGGTGCCGAGGATCTCCACCGGGCGGTGGAGGAAGTGCAGGTGGATGCGGCGGGAGGCGGTGAGCTCCTCGGGCTCGCGCAGCGTCCAGTCGGTGAGCGTCTTGACGACCTGCTTGATCTGGTTGGTCGACCGGATCGCGGCCTCGGAGGCCTCGTCGAACTCGAAGTCCTCCTCGTAGACGATGACGTCGACGTCGGGCACCTTGCCCAGCTCACGCAGCTCCAGGGGGGTGAACTTCGCCTGCGCGGGCCCGCGGCGGCCGAAGACGTGGACGTCGGTCACCGGGTTCTTCCGCAGGCCCTCCACGACGTTGGCCGGGATCTCGGTCGACAGGAGGTCGTCGACGTGCTTGGCCAGGATGCGGGCCACGTCGAGGGCGACGTTGCCGACGCCGAGGACGGCCACGCTCTGCGCCTCCAGCGGCCAGGTGCGCGGCACGTCGGGGTGGCCGTCGTACCAGGCGACGAAGTCCGCGGCCCCGTAGCTCCCGGGCAGGTCGATCCCCGGGATCGGCAGCGGGGCGTCCTTGTCGGCGCCGGTGGAGATGATGACGGCGTCGTAGTGCTCGCGCAGGTCCGCCATGGTCACGTCCCGGCCGACCTCGACGTTCCCGACGAGGCGGATGTCCCCGCGGGCGAGGATCTTCTGCAACGCGACGATGATCTGCTTGATCCGCGGGTGGTCCGGGGCGACGCCGTAGCGCACCAGCCCGAAGGGGGCGGGCAGACGTTCGAAGAGGTCGATGGAGACGTCGAGCCCGGTCTTGGACAGGATGTCGGCGGCATAGATGCCGGCCGGGCCGGCACCGATGAGGGCAACGCGCAGTGGACTGGTCACAGAGCCTCGTCTGGGTCGGGGGGCGGGAAGAAATCCGCAGTCCAGTCTAGGTGAGGCACTCGTGTCGACCGCGGCGCTGTGCGGCGCATCACGCCCCTGACGACGGGGGCCGGGGTTCAGGCGAGCCGGTCGACCATGAGGCCGGCGAACTCGGTGAGCGCCTCACGGACGGGGCCGGCCGGCAGCGGGACGAGCTCGGCCACCGCGTCACGGGCCCACTGGCGGGCCAGCTCGCGTGCCTCCTCCAGCACCTCGTGGCCGCGCAGCTCCTCCACGGCGGCGCGGAGCGCGGAGTCGGACGCCAGGTCACTGCCGAGCCGCGCCAGCACCGCCTCCCCGGCCGCGTCGAGGCGGCCCTCCGCGGCACGCCGCCGCAGGAGGAGCACGGGCATGGTGGCCACGCCCTCGCGCAGGTCGGTGCCCGGCGTCTTGCCGGTGGTCTCGGCGTCGGACGCCAGGTCGATGACGTCGTCGGCGAGCTGGAAGGCCACCCCGACCTTCTCCCCGTACCGCTCGAGCACGGCGGCGACCTCGTCACCGGCGCCGCTGAACACGGCGCCGTACCGGGCGGAGGCGGCGATGAGCGAGCCGGTCTTGTCGGCGAGCACCTGGATGTAGTGCGCGATGGGGTCCTCCCCCTCCCGCGGCCCGAGGGTCTCGTGCAGCTGGCCCAGGCACAGCCGCTCGAAGGTCTCGGCGTGCACCCGCACCGCCTCGGCGCCGAGGGAGGCGACGAGCTGGGAGGCGCGGGCGAACAGGAGGTCCCCGGTGAGGATCGCCACCGAGTTGTCCCACACCGCGTGCGCGCTCGGCGCCCCGCGCCGCATGGCGGCGGAGTCCATGACGTCGTCGTGGTACAGGGTGGCCAGGTGGGTGAGCTCGACGGCGACCGCGGCGCGTGTCACCTCGTCCCGCACCGGCTGGCCGAGCTCGGCGGTGAGGAGGGTCAGCGCCGGGCGCAGCCGCTTCCCGCCCGCTGCGGCGAGGTGCCGCAGCGGGCCGTCGACGAGCTCGTCGGCGCCGGTGACCGCCTGCTCGAGGCGCTCCTCCACCTCCGCCATGCGGGCGGCGATGCGGTCGGTGAGCTCGTCGTCCCCGAGCTGGAATCCGGCGGCGGTCACGGCAGGAACGCCGCCGCCTGCCCGGCGAGGTCGAGCACCGGACCGGGCACCACGCCGAGCAGCACGGTGCCCAGCGCGCACGCGGCGACGGCGACCGAGGTGAGGCCCTCGGACTTGACCACGGCGGTGCGCTCGCCGTCGGGCTCGGTGAAGAACATGAGCACGACGAGGCGGATGTAGAAGAAGGCGGCGGCCGCACTGGCCAGCACGGCGAGGACGACGAGCACGGTGGCCCCGCCCTCCACGCCGGCGGCGAAGACGGCGAACTTCCCGATGAAGCCACCGGTGAGCGGGATGCCGGCGAAGGACAGGAGGAACAGGGTCATTGCCAGCGCGAGAGCCGGGCTGCGCCGGCCCAGACCCGCCCACTGGGACAGGTGGAGCGCCTCGCCGGTCACGGTGCCGGCGGCGTCGCGTTCGCGCACGAGCGTGACGACGGCGAACGCGCCGACCGTGGCCAGGCCGTAGGCCAGCAGGTAGAAGAGCACCGAGCCGATGCCGTCCTGGACCAGCGCGATGACGCCGACGAGGACGAAGCCGGCGTGTGCGATGGAGGAGTAGGCCAGCATCCGCTTGACGTCGGTCTGGACGATCGCGACCACCGTGCCGACGCCCATGGTGAGGACCGCGATGCCCCAGAGCAGGGGCTCGAGGTCCCAGCCCAGCCCGGGCACGACGACGTAGGCGAAGCGGAGCAGCGCACCGAAGGCGGCGACCTTCGTGGCGGCGGCCATGAAGCCGGTGACCGGGGTCGGGGCGCCCTGGTAGACGTCCGGGGTCCAGGTGTGGAACGGCACCGCACCGACCTTGAAGAGGAGGCCGATGACGAGCAGCACGCTGCCCGCCAGGAGCAGGCTGTCCATCCCGGCCGTGGCCGGTACCGCGGTGGCGAGCTCGGAGAGCCGCACGCTGCCTGAGAAGCCGTAGAGCAGGGCCGCGCCCATGAGGAAGAACGCCGAGGAGAAGGCGCCGAGCACGAAGTACTTCAGCGCCGCCTCCTGGGAGAGCAGGCGCCGGCGGCGGGCCATGCCGGACAGGAGGTAGAGGGGCAGGGAGAGCACCTCGAGGGCGATGAACATCATGACGAGGTCGCCCGCGGCGGGGAAGAGCAGCATGCCGCCGGTGGAGAAGAGCACGAGCGGGAAGACCTCGGTCTGGCTCATCCCGGCCCGCTGGGCCTCGTCCTCGTCCGGGCTGCCGGGCCGCGTGGCGGCCTGAGCGGCGAAGGCGTCCTCGCCCCACTCGGAGCGGTCGGCGACGACGAGCAGGCCGACCAGCGCGACGAGCGCGATGATCCCCTGCGCGAGCAGCGCGGGACCGTCCTCGACGAGCGAGCCGCCGACGATCTCGCGGGGGCCCTCGGCCTGGACGACGGTCCAGCGCCACACGACCGCCACCAGCGCGGCCGCGGTGGCCAGCGCCGCCAGCGCCACCTGGACGCCGCGCCTCGCCCGGCGGGGCACGAACCCGGCGACGAGCACGCCGAGCAGGCCTGCACCGAGCACGATGAGGACGGGCGTCAGGGCCGCCCAGTCGATGTGCGGTGGGACGAAGTTCACTTCTCGCTCCCCTCGGCGACCGCGGCAGCCGCGTCGCTCGATCCGTCAGAACCGGCCTCAGCCGCGGTGTCCAGCGAGCTGGGCTGCTCGATCGCGGCCTCCTGCGCCACCGGTCGCAGCACGTCGATGACCGGCCCGGGCACGAAGCCCAGGGCGAGCATCGCGGCGACCAGCGGGGCGACCACCCACTTCTCCCGGGCCCCGAGGTCGGGCAGCGCCGCGAGGCTCTCGTTGCGCGGGCCGGTGAACATCCGCTGGTAGGGCAGGAGGATGTACAGCGCGGCGATGATGACCGCGAGCACCGCGAACGCGGCGGCGACGATGTTCACCCGGAACGTGCCCAGGAGCACGAGGTACTCCGGGACGAAGCCGGACAGGCCGGGCAGCGACAGCGTCGCCAGGCCGGCGACCAGCCAGGTGCCGGCGAGCACCGGGGTCACCCGCTGCATGCCGCCGTAGGCCGCGATCTGCTGGGTGCCTCCCCGCTGGGTGAGGAACCCGGAGATGAGGAACAGCGCGGCGGTCGAGACGCCGTGGGCGACCATGTAGAGCATCGCCCCGGTGAGGGCGACCTCCTCGCGCACGTAGATGCCCAGGACGATGAAGCCGAAGTGGGACACCGACGTGAAGGCGACGAGCCGCATGATGTCGCGCTGCCCCAGGGCGACGAGCGCCCCGTAGAGCACGGAGATCACGGCCAGCACGATGATGACCGGGGCGGCCCAGCGCGAGGCCTCCGGGAAGAGCGGGAGGCACAGCGCGAGCATCCCGAAGGTGCCGACCTTGTCCAGGACGCCGACGAGCAGCGCCGAGGTGCCCGGCGAGGCCTGCTGGGCGGCGTCGGGCAGCCAGGTGTGCACCGGCCACATCGGCGCCTTGACCGCGAAGGCGATGAAGAAGGAGATGAAGATCCACCGCTCCTGCCACACGCCGAGCTCGGCACCGGTCAGGGTGTCGACGAGGAAGCCGTCGGTGCCACCGGGGCCGAGGATGCCCAGGGCGATGACGCCCACGAGCATGATGAGGCCGCTGGCGAGGGAGTAGATGAGGAACTTGATCGCGGCGTAGCGGCGCCGCGGGCCGCCGTAGCTCCCGATGAGGAAGTACACCGGGATGAGCATGGCCTCGAAGACGACGTAGAAGAGGAAGACGTCGCGGGCGGAGAAGACGGCCACCATGGTCGCCTCGAGCGCGAGCACGAGGGCCACGAAGCCGGCCTGCCGGCGGGCGACGTCGGCACCGTCCGGCGCCACCTCCTGCTCGCGCCAGGCCGCGAGGAGGGCGACCGGGACGAGGAAGACCGACAGCCCGACCAGGGTCAGACCCAGGCCGTTGACGCCCAGCGCGTAGGAGACGCCGAGCTGCGGGATCCAGGAGGCCTGCTCGGTGAGCTGGTACTGCGCCGCGGCCCCGAAGTCGAAGCCGGTGGCCATGACGACGAAGCCGGCGAGGACGAGCAGCGAGACGACGAGCCCGACGGTGCGGGCCACGCGCTGCAGGGCGGGCACGAGCCAGATCAGCGCGGCCGCCACGAGCGGCACGACGATGAGGATGCTCAGCCAGGGAAGGTCGCTGATTGTCTGCATGTTCGCTTTCCTGGATCAGCCGCGCGAGGCGAGGACGACGACAAGGGCGGCGACGACACCGACGAGCATGATCGCGGCGTACGAGCGGATGTACCCGGTCTGGAGGCGGCGCAGCCACCCACCCATGCCGGACGTGCCACGGGCCAGGCCCATGACCGCACCGTCGACCACCGCGGAGTCGCCGTAGACGAGGGCACGGGTGAGGTACTGGCCCGGGCGCATGAACACTCCTTCGTTGACGGCGTCCTGGTAGAGGTCCTGCCGGGCGGCGCGGGTGAGCACCGAGCCGCGGGGGGCCTCGACCGGGACGGGGGCGGCGCCGTACTGGCGCCAGGCGAGGAAGACGCCCGCTGCCATGAGGACGATCGTCGCGCCCATGATGACGGGGACCGGCAGGACCGGGTCGTGGTGCTCGACGGCACCGATCGCCGGCTCGAGCCAGCCGGTGAAGGTGTCACCGACGACGAGCGCAGCTCCCAGCCCCACCGAGCCCACCGCGAGGATGACCATCGGGACGGTCATGAGCGCGGGCGCCTCGTGCGGCCGCTGCTCCTTGCCCTCGCGCGTGGGCGCCCAGCGCTTCTCACCGTGGAAGGTCATGAAGAACAGCCGGGACATGTAGAAGGCGGTGAGCCCGGCGGCGACGAGCGCCACGGAGCCGAAGACCCACGGGCGCCAGCCCTCCCCGACGAACGCGGCCTCGATGATGAGGTCCTTGCTCCAGAAGCCGGACAGGCCCGGGAACCCGATGATCGCCAGCCAGCCGGCGGCGAAGGTGAGCCAGGTGACCTTCATGTACCGGGACAGGCCGCCGAAGCGGCGCATGTCGACCTGGTCGTCCATGCCGTGCATGACCGACCCGGCACCGAGGAACAGCCCGGCCTTGAAGAAGCCGTGGGTGATGAGGTGGAGGATGGCGAACGCGGCACCCACCGCACCCAGCCCGGCGGCGAGCATCATGTAGCCGATCTGGGACATCGTCGAGGCGGCGAGCACCTTCTTGATGTCGTCCTTCGCCATCCCGACGATCGCCCCGAAGAGCAGGGTGATGGCGCCGACGACGACGACGGCGAGCTGGGCGGACGGGGCGCCCTCGAAGATCGGGCCGGAGCGCACGACGAGGTAGACGCCCGCGGTCACCATGGTCGCGGCGTGGATCAGCGCGGAGACCGGGGTGGGGCCGGCCATCGCGTCGCCGAGCCAGGCCTGCAGCGGGAACTGGGCCGACTTGCCGCAGGCGGCGAGGAGGAGCAGCAGCCCGGTGATGGTGAGGATCGTCGTGCCGGCACCCTGTGCGCCGGCGGCGACGCCCTGGAAGTCCACGGCGCCGAACGCCGCGAACATCATCATCATCGCGAGCAGCAGCCCGACGTCTCCGACGCGGTTCATCACGAAGGCCTTCTTCGCGGCGACGGCGTAGTCGGTGCGCTGGTTCCAGAACCCGATGAGCAGGTAGGAGGCCAGGCCCACGCCCTCCCAGCCGACGAACAGCACGGCGTAGGAGTCCGCGAGCACGAGGAGGAGCATCGCGGCGACGAAGAGGTTGAGGTAGGCGAAGAACCGGCGGCGGTCGACGTCGTGCTTCATGTACGCCACCGAGTACACGTGGATGAGGGTGCCCACGAAGGTGACGAGCATGACGAATGACATCGACAGCGGGTCGAGCTGCAGCCCCGCCTCCACGGTGAGCTCACCGACGGGCAGCCAGGTGAACAGGTGGAGGTTCAGCACCCGCTCGTCGGGGTCCAGCCCGATGAGCTGGAGGACGACGAGGAGCCCGACGACGAAGGAGCCTGCGGAGGCGAGCACGCCCAGCCAGTGGCCCCACGCGTCCGAGCGGCGGCCGGCGAGGAGGAGCACCGCCGCACCCAGGAGCGGCAGCGCGACCATGAGCCAGGCGTAGGAGGCCGCGCCGCCCACCGTGGCGGCGTCCACCACGGCAGTGGGCACGGACAGGGCCGGCGTTCCCAGCATTAGCACGTTGCTCCCCGTCAGTTCTTGAGCAGGTTGACGTCGTCGATGGACGCCGACCGGCGGGTTCGGAAGATGGAGACGACGATCGCCAGGCCGATGACGACCTCAGCGGCGGCGACGAGCATGACGAAGAAGGCGAAGACCTCGCCGTGCAGGTTGCCGTGCCACCGGGCGAAGGTGATGAGCGTGAGGTTCGCCGCGTTGAGCATGAGCTCCACCCCCATGAGGGCGATGATGCTGTTGCGACGCAGCAGCACGGCGACCGCGCCGATGGAGAAGAGGATCCCCGACAGCACGAGGTAGTTGACGAGGGTCACTGCTGCTCCTCCTGCGTGTCGGTCAGCCGGGCACGCTTGGTGCCGGTGTCCTCGGTGCTCTGGCTCGTGGGCGCCTCACCGTCGACCGTGCGGGTGCCGGGGGCCGGCTGCGTGCCGGGCATCCCGGGCGCACCGGACTGGGCGACGCTGCGCGAGCCGAGGTCGCCGGCGTGGCTGCTGGTCGAGGCCGCGAGCTGGGCGGCGAGCTCGGGGCTGACCTCGGCGATGGTGCGCTGCTGGCCGCGGATGCGCAGCACCCGGGGCACCGACTCGTCGATCGGGCGGCCGTCGGCGCCGAGGGCGGGCACGTCGGCGGCGTTGTGCCGGGCGTACACACCGGGGGCGGGCAGGCTGCGGATGCGCCCGCGGCCGGCGGCGAAGGCGGCCATCTTGGCCTCGGCGACGTCACGCTGCGTCGGCTTCTTGCGCAGCCGCTCGGCGCGGGTGAGGACGACGGCGCCGAGGGCGGCGGTGACGAGCAGGATACCGGCGACCTCCATCGTCAGGACGTAGTCGGAGAACAGCAGCCGGGCCACGCCCACCGGGTTGGTGTCGGCGTTGGCCTGCTCCAGGCCGCGGGGGGCGGGCATGGTGGCGCGCAGGGTGACGGCGACGACGAGGGCCACGAGGCCGGCACCGCCGAGGACCCCGATCCACCGCTGCCCCTTGAGCGTCTCGACCACCGAGTCGGAGGCGTCCACGCCGACGAGCATGAGGACGAAGAGGAAGAGCATCATGATCGCGCCGGTGTAGACGACGATCTGGGCCACCCCCAGGAAGATCGCCTCCTGGACGATGTAGAACCCGGCCAGGGCGATCATGACGAAGACGACGCACATCGCGGCGTAGACGGCCTTGCGGGCGAAGAGGAGCCCGAGGGCGGCGAGCACCGCGAGGGGCGCCACGACCCAGAAGAAGATCTCCTCCCCCATGCTGACCGTGCCCGTCTCGGCGAGGCTGAGCGGGAGGATCATGCCGGGGCCCCCTTGACCGGTCGCGCCGTCTCCAGGCTCGGGTCCTCCGGGCGGCGCTCGCGCACCCACTCGACCTGGGCCTCGGTGGGCCCGGTGATCTCGTCCCGGTAGTAGTTGTCGTCGTCCGTGCCCTCGACCATCGGGTGGGGCGGGGCGAGCATGCCGGGCTGGAGCGGGGCGAGGAGGTCCTGCTTCTCGTAGATCATGCCCTCGCGGGTGGGGCCGGTGATCTCGTACTCGTTCGTCATCGTCAGCGCCCGGGTGGGGCAGGCCTCGATGCAGTACCCGCAGAAGATGCAGCGCAGGTAGTTGATCTGGTACACGCGCCCGTAGCGCTCACCGGGCGAGTAGCGCTCCTCCGGGGAGTTGTTCGCGCCCTCGACGAAGATCGCGTCGGCGGGGCAGGCCCAGGCGCACAGCTCGCAGCCGATGCACTTCTCCAGCCCGTCGGCGTACCGGTTGAGCTGATGACGGCCGTGGTACCGCGGCTGGGTGGGGACCTTCTCGAAGGGGTACTGCTCGGTGACCGTGGGCCGGAACATCGAGCTGAAGGTGACGCCGAACCCGGCGACGGGGGCGAGCAGCTCGCCGATCGGGCCCTTCTTGTTGCGCTCGAACTCCATCGGCAGCCGCTTGCCTACCTCCGCCTTGCGCGGCTTGGCCAGCTGCTTGCGCAGCCGGTCCTTGCCCGGCTCGTGGTCCTGGCGCTTACTCATCTGTGGCCTCCTGTGCGGGTGCCGAAATGGTCTGGGTGGCGGTGGGGGCCTGCTGCTGCTCGCGCAGCCGGCGCCGCGGGGACGGCGGCAGCTGCTGGCCGGGCAGCGGCGGCACCGGGAAGCCACCGGCGAACGCGTCGAACTCCGAGTCCACGACGACGCCGTCCGCACCCGGCCGCGCGGCCGCGGGCTCCGGTTCGGGCTCGGGCTTCTTCTCCGGCCAGACCAGGGTGAGGAGCAGGACGACGACGAGGACACCGGCGAGGACGAAGAGCAGGGAGCGCAGGTCCAGCCCGGCGAACTGGAGCAGGCCCTGGATGACCGCGACGGCGGCGAGCCAGGCCAGCCCGATCGGGATGAGGACCTTCCAGCCCAGGTTCATGAACTGGTCGTAGCGGAACCGCAGGAGCGTGCCGCGCAGCCAGAACATGAAGAACATGACGAGCCAGATCTTGGCGACCATCCACAGCAGCGGCCACCAGCCCTCGTTGAACATGCCGTCGTTGATCGTCGACAGCGGGAAGGGTGCGCGCCAGCCACCGAGGAAGAGCGTGGCCGCCACGGCCGAGACGTTGAGCATGTTGACGTACTCGGCGAGGAAGAACCACGCGAACTTCATCGAGGAGTACTCGACCATGTGGCCGGCGACGAGCTCACCCTCGGCCTCGGGCAGGTCGAAGGGCAGGCGGTTGACCTCACCGACCATCGAGACGAGGTAGACGAGGAACGCGGGCAGCAGCGGGATGGCCCACCACAGCTCGGTCTGCGCGTCGACGATCTGCGAGGTCGAGGCCGAGCCGGACAGGAGGAAGACCGAGGCCAGGGCCAGGGCCATCGCCAGCTCGTAGGAGATCACCTGCGCCGAGGACCGCACGGCACCGAGCAGCGGGAAGGTCGAGTTGGACGACCAGCCGCCCAGGACGATGCCGTACACGCCCAGCGCGGTGATGCCGAGGATGTACAGCACGGCGACCGAGGAGTCGGCCAGCTGCAGCGGGGTGACGACGCCGAAGATCGACACCTCGGGCCCGAAGGGGATCACCGCGTAGATGAGGAAGGCGCACAGCGCGGCGATGAACGGGGCCAGCATGTAGACGAAGCGGTCGGCGCCCTTGAGGTTGATGTCCTCCTTGAGGAGCAGTTTGACCGCGTCGGCCACCGACTGCAGCGAGCCCGCCGGGCCGTGGACGTTGGGGCCGGGTCGGGTCTGCATGCGGCCGAGCACCTTGCGCTCCGCCCAGATGGCGAAGAGCACGAAGAGCAGCAGCATGACGACGATCCCGACCGCCTTGACCACCCAGATCCACCAGGTGTCGTTGGCGAAGTCGGCAGTGGGGGCGGCGACGGCGTCGCTCACCACCATGGGCGCGACCATCATCGCGTCACCTCCAGGTCGACGAGTTCACCGGCGCCCGCACCGAGCATCTCGTGCACGTGGGACCCCGGGGAGTTCTCCGGGAGCCAGACGACGTCGTCGGACATCGTCGTGACGGCCAGCGGCAGGGTGATGCTACCGGCCGGGCCACGCACGGTGACCGGCTCGCCGTCCGCGACGCCGAGGCGGGCGGCGCGGGCCGCGGACAGCCGGACCACCGGGCGGTGCGCGGTGCCGGCGAGGTGCGGCTCGCCGTCCTGGCCGCGGCCGTCGTCGAGCATGAGCTTCCAGGTGGCGAGCACCGCCTGGTCCGGTCCGACGGTGACCGTGCGGGGCGCGGGCGCCGGCGCGGGGACCGGGGCCTGGGCGGGCTGCCAGCCGGCGAGCTCGGTGAGCTGGGCGTGGACCTCCTCGATCGTGCCGCAGCCGAGGGGCACCCCCATCTCGGCGGCGAGGGCGTCGAGGACGCGGTGGTCGGACAGGTGGTGGGAGACGAGCACCTGGCCGAAGGGGCGGCGGCGTCCCTCCCAGTTGACGAAGGTGCCGGCCTTCTCCACGGGCGGGGCGACCGGGAGCACGACGTCGGCGTGCTCGGTCACCTCGCTGCGGCGCACTTCGAGCTGGACGACGAAGCCGGCCGCGGCGACGGCCCGGCGGGCGAGGGCCGGGTCGGGCACGTCGCGCAGGTCGACCCCGCCCACGACGAGGCCGCCGAGCTCGCCGGACTCCGCCGCCGCGAGGATGGCGGGCAGGTCGCGGCCGGCGGTCGACGGGACGCGCTCCACGCCCCAGGCGGCGGCCAGGTCGACGCGGGCCTCGGCGTCGGTGACGTGCCGGCCGCCTGGCAGCAGCCCCGGCAGCAGGCCGGCCTCGACGGCGCCCCGCTCACCGGCGCGGCGCGGCACCCAGGCGAGCCGGGCGCCGGTGCGGTCGGCGAGGCGCTCGACGGCGCTCAGCGTGCCGGGCAGCGCCCCCGCCCGCTCGCCGACGAGGATGACCGAGTTCGGCTGGGCCAGGGCCTCGGCCACGGCCGCGAGGGCGACGTCGTCGGAGTCGGGGGTGATGCCGTCGAGCACGACGGGCTCGGTGCCCGGCGTCGTCGGCAGCAGGGAGGCACGCAGCTTGGTCGTGCCGCGGGTGGCGAAGGGGGCCAGGGTCGACACCGAGACGGTGCCGGCGAGCATCCCCTTGCGCAGCCGCAGGAAGATCGTGCCGCACTCCTCCTCGGGCTCGAGCGCGACGAGCAGGACGTGCCCGGCGTGCTCCAGGCCCCGGTAGGTGACGTCCATCGGGGCGCGCGCGACGCGGCGGGCGAGGAAGTCGGCCTCCTCGGCCGACGAGGGCCGGGCGCGGTGGTCGACGTCGTTGGTGCCCAGGACGGTGCGGGCGAAGCGGGACCAGGCGTAGGAGTCCTCCACGGTGAGCCGCCCGCCGGGCAGCACACCGACGCCGCCGGCGTCGCGGGCACGCTCCAGGCCGCGGGCGGCCAGGTGCAGAGCCTCCGACCAGCTGGTCTCGACGAGCTCGCCGGTGTCCTCGTCCCGCACGAGCGGGTACTCCAGGCGGTCCGGCGCGCTCTGCCAGGCGAAGGCGAAGCGGTCCTTGTCGGTGATCCACTCCTCGTTGACCTCGGGGTCGTCACCGGCCAGGCGGCGCACGACGACGCCGCGGCGGTGGTCGACCCGGATGGCCGAGCCGCTCGCGTCGTGCTCGGCCACCGACTCGGTGGACACGAGGTCGAAGGGCCGGGCGCGGAACCGGTAGGTGGCCGAGGTCAGCGCGCCGACCGGGCAGATCTGGATGGTGTTGCCGGAGAAGTAGGAGGAGAAGGGGCGGCCCGTGACGTCGGTCTCGGCGACGCCGACCGGCCCTGCGGCCAGACCCACCTCGATCCCCGGCTCGCCCTGGACCGGCCCGCTGAGCGAGGGGTCGGTGACGCGTGGGGCGTCCCCGCCCGCGTAGGCGAAGTCGAGGACGTCGGCGTCGAACCGGCCCACCTGGGAGCCGTGCGTCCCGTGGACGTCCCGGCCCGGTGTGCCGCCGCCGCGTCCCTGGAGCGCGATGAACGGGTCGCCGGCAATCTGGTCGGAGAACCGGGTGCAGCGCTGGCACAGGATGCAGCGGTCCCGGTCGAGGAGGATCTCGCTGGAGATCTTCAGCGGCTTGGGGAAGGTCCGCTTGACGTCGACGAAGCGGCTGGTCGCCGAGCCGTTGCTCATCGCCTGGTTCTGCAGCGGGCACTCCCCGCCCTTGTCGCAGACCGGGCAGTCGAGCGGGTGGTTGATGAGGAGGAACTCGATCATCCCGTGCTGCGCCTTGTCGGCGACGGCCGAGGTGTGCTGGGTGGCCACGACCATGCCCGGGGTGGCCTCCAGCGTGCAGGAGGCCTGCGGCTTGGGCATCGGGCGCAGGTTGCCCTCCCGGTCCGGGGTGGAGACCTCGACCAGGCACTGGCGGCAGGCACCGGCCGGCTTGAGCAGCGGGTGGTCGCAGAACCGCGGGATCTGGATGCCGATCTGCTCGGCCGCCCGGATGACCAGCGTGCCCTTGGGGACCTCGACCTCGACGCCGTCGATCGTGACGGGGATGAGCTGCTCGTCCACCTTGGCGGGGGTCGTCGTCATCGGGCACCTACTTCGGAGAACACGGCGGAGGCCTCGTACGGGAAGAGCTCGCGGGCGGGAGTGTGGGTCCCGGCCTCGAACTCGGAGCGGAAGTACTTGATGCCGCTCTGGATCGGGACGGCGGAGGCGTCGCCGAGGGCGCAGAAGGAGCGCCCGGCGATGTTCGCCGACACGTCGAGCAGCAGGTCGATGTCCGTGGGTAGGCCCTTGCCCTCCTCGAGGCGGTGCATGACCTGCTTCATCCAGTACGTGCCCTCGCGGCAGGGGGTGCACTTGCCGCAGGACTCGTGCTGGTAGAAGTCGGTCCACCGGGACACGACGCGCACGACGGAGACGGTCTCGTCGAAGACCATGAGGGAGCGGGTGCCCAGCATGGAGCCGGCCGCGCCCACGGACTCGTAGTCGAGCGGCACGTCGAGGTGCTCCTCGGTGAGGATCGGGCTGGAGGACCCACCCGGCGTCCAGAACTTCAGCCGGTGGCCGGCGCGGATGCCGCCGGCCATGTCGATGAGCTCGCGCATGGTGATGCCGAGCGGGGCCTCGTACTGGCCGGGACGGGCGACGTGGCCGGACAGCGAGAACAGCCCGTGGCCGGCCGACTTCTCCGTGCCCATCGAGCTGAACCACTCCGCCCCGCCGGCGATGATGCCGGGCACCGAGGCGATGGACTCGACGTTGTTGACCACGGTGGGGCGGGCGTAGAGCCCGGCGACCGCGGGGAAGGGCGGCTTGAGGCGCGGCTGGCCGCGCCGGCCCTCGAGCGAGTCGAGCAGCGCCGTCTCCTCACCGCAGATGTAGGCGCCCGCACCGGCGTGGACGGTGATCTCCAGCTGGTAGTCGCCGTTCGGGCCCAGGCCGGTGCCGATGAGGCCGGCCTCCCGCGCCTCGCGCACGGCGGCCAGCAGGCGCCGGTAGACGTGGACGACCTCCCCGCGCAGGTAGATGAAGGCGTGGTGCCCGCCGATCGCATAGGAGGTGATCGCCACCCCCTCGATGAGGGCGTGCGGGTTGGCCAGCATGAGCGGCACGTCCTTGCAGGCACCCGGCTCGGACTCGTCGGCGTTGACGACGAGGTAGCGGGGCCCGCCGTCCGGCGGGGGCAGGAAGGACCACTTGAGGCCGGTCGGGAAACCGGCGCCGCCGCGGCCGCGCAGGCCCGAGCTCTTCACCGTCTCGATGATGTCGCCCGGCGCCATGGTGAAGGCCTTGGCCAGCGCCCGGTAGCCGCCGCGGGAGCGGTACGTCTCGAGGGTCCAGGGCCGTTCGGCGTCCCAGATGTCCGAGAGCACCGGCGTCAGCGGCGTCGGGGCCGCCGTCGTCGTCTCGCTCATTCGTCCTTCCCCTTCTCGGCGGTCGCACCCTCACCGGCGGGACCGCGCTTGCCCGCCGGGTCGGTGTCGTCAGGTGTCACCGGCGGGCGCTCGGCGCTGCCGTAGTCGTCGCGCACGGAGGTGCCGTCCGCGGTGCCCTCGCGGTCGGCCTGCATCGCGGGGGCCCGCCAGCCGCGCTGCCGCGCCAGCTTCAGCCCGGCCAGCGTGGCGGGCCCGGCGGCCACCCCCTCGTCGGCCCGGCCGTCCTCGAAGCCGGCCAGCACGTGGGAGATCTCCTTGAAGGTCCCCACGGTGGACGGTCCGCGGGTCGGGGCGACCGGCCGCCCGGCGCGCAGGTCGTCGACGATCTCGACGGCGGAGGTCGGGGTCTGGTTGTCGAAGAACTCCCAGTTGACCATGACGACCGGCGCGTAGTCGCAGGCCGCGTTGCACTCCAGCCGCTCGAGGGTGATCTTGCCGTCCTCGGTGGTCTCGTCGTGGCCCACGCCCAGGTGCTCGGAGAGCCGGTCGAAGATGATGTCCCCACCCATGACGGCGCACAGCGCGTTCGTGCACACCCCCACGGTGTAGTCCCCGTTGGGGTGGCGCTTGTACTGGGTGTAGAAGGTCGCCACCGCGGAGACCTCGGCGCGGGTGAGGCCGAGGATCTCGGCGCACAGCGCGATGCCGCGGGCGCTGACGTAGCCGTCCTCCGACTGGACCAGGTGCAGCATCGGCAGCAGCGCGGACCGCGACTGCGGGTAGCGGGAGATGATCTGCGCGGCCTGTCCACGCAGCCGCTCCTCCACCTCCGGTGCGTAACCGGTGACGCTCATCAGCGGTCCACCCCTCCCAGGACGGGATCGAGGGAGGCGAGCGTGACGACGACGTCGGCCAGCTGGCCACCCTCGCTCATGATCGACAGCGACTGCAGGTTGGAGAACGACGGGTCGCGGAAGTGCGCCCGGTAGGGGCGGGTCCCGCCGTCGGAGACGAGGTGGACGCCCATGACGCCCTTGGCGTGCTCGATGGTCTGGTACACCTGCCCGGCCGGGACCCGGAAGCCCTCGGTCACGAGCTTGAAGTGGTGGATGAGCGACTCCATCGAGGTGCCCATGATCTCGCGGATGTGGTCCAGCGAGTTGCCCTGCCCGTCGCTGCCGATCGACAGCTGGGCCGGCCAGGCGATCTTCTTGTCCTCGACCATGACGGGGCCGGGGGTGGCCTCGAGCCGCTCGAGCACCTGGTAGATGATCTTCATCGACTCGTAGCACTCGGCCCAGCGCACCTTGACGCGGGTGAAGGCGTCGGAGACGGTGTCGGTCGGGACGTCGAAGTCGTAGGTCTCGTACCCGCAGTACGGCTGGATCTTGCGCATGTCCAGCGGGTACCCGGCGGCCCGCACGCACGGACCGGTGAGGCCCAGCGCGAGCGCACCGGCCAGCGAGATGTACCCCACCCCCTCGTGGCGGAGCTTGTAGATCGGGTTGGCCATCGTGAGGTCCTGGAGCTCCTCGATGTCCCGGCGGACCTTCGGAAGCAGCTCGCGCACCATCTCGACGGTGTCGGCGGGGATGTCCTGGGCGACCCCGCCCGGGCGGATGTAGGCGTGGTTCATCCGCAGCCCGGTGATGTGCTCGAAGATCCGCAGGATCTCCTCCCGCCCGCGGAACCCGATGGTCATCATCGTCGTGGCACCCAGCTCGTTACCGGCGGTGGCGATCGCGACGATGTGGGAGGAGATGCGGTTGAGCTCCATGAGCAGGACGCGGATGAGCGTGGCCCGCTCGGGGATCTGGTCGGTGATGCCCAGGAGCTTCTCCACCGCCAGGCAGTAGGCGACCTCCTGGAACAGCGGGGCGACGTAGTCCATGCGGGTGCAGAACGTCACGCCCTGGGTCCAGGTGCGGTACTCCATGTTCTTCTCGATACCGGTGTGGAGGTATCCGGTGCCGACCCGCAGCTCGTTGACGGTCTCGCCCTCGATGTCGAGGATCAGGCGCAGCACGCCGTGGGTCGAGGGGTGGACCGGCCCCATGTTGACGACGATCCGCTCCTCGCCCAGCCGCTCGGCCTCGGCGGCGATGGACGCCCAGTCCCCGCCCTCGGCGGTGAACTCCGGGCCGGTGTGGGAGTCGAGCGCAGGCCCGGTGGCGTGCAGGTTCGTGTGGTCGGCCATCAGCTGTAAGACCTCCGGGTGTCGGGCGGCGGGACGGTCGCTCCCTTGTACTCGACCGGGATCCCGCCCAGCGGGTAGTCCTTGCGCTGCGGGTGGCCGACCCAGTCGTCGGGCATGGCGGTCCGCGCGAGGGAGGGGTGGCCGTCGAAGACGATCCCCATGAGGTCCCAGGTCTCCCGCTCGTGCCAGTCGTTGCCCGGGTAGATGTCCACCAGGGTGGGCACGTGCGGGTCGGCGTCGGGGGCGACGACCTCGAGCCGCAGCTGGCGGCTGTGGGTGAGGGAGACGAGGTGGTAGACGGCGTGCAGCTCGCGGCCCTCGTCGTTCGGGAAATGCACGCCGGAGACCCCGAGGCACAGCTCGAAGCGCAGGTCCTGGTCGTCGCGCAGCCACTGGGCGATCTGCCGCAGGTGCTCCCGGACGATGAAGAGGGTCAGCTCGCCGCGGTCGACGACGACCTTCTCGATCGCCGCGTCGGGGTCGATACCCTCGCCCTGGAGCAGCTCAACGAGGATGTCCACGACCTCGTCGAACCAGCCGCCGTAGGGCCGCTCGGAGGCCGGGGGCATCGCCACGGTGGTGACCAGGCCGCCGAAGCCGGAGGTGTCGCCGGTGCCGTGCACCCCGAACATGCCGCGCCGCACGTCGACGACCTCCAGCCGGCGGCGGCCGCCGACCGGCCCGGCGGGGATGTTCTGGCTGCCGGCCTCGAGGGCCGCAGCGGTGGTGGCCTGCGCCTGGGTGGTGCCGTCGCCCGGCTTGACGGTGTCGGCGGCGGCCTGCTTCTCGTCGTCGCGCTCGCTCACGCCAGCAGCCCCTTCATCTGGTGGGTCGGGGTGGCCGCCAGGGCCGCCTCCTCCGCGGCACGTGCCGCGGCCTCACGGTTGACGCCGAGCGGCTCGTTCCGCACCTGCTCGTGCAGCGCCATGATGGCGTTGATGAGCATCTCCGGCCGCGGCGGGCAGCCCGGCAGGTAGATGTCCACCGGCACGAGGTGGTCCACGCCCTGGATGACGGCGTAGTTGTTGAACATGCCGCCGCTCGAGGCGCACACGCCCATCGAGATGACCCACTTCGGCTCGGACATCTGGTCGTAGATCTGCCGGACGACCGGGGCCATCTTCTGGCTCACCCGCCCGGAGACGATCATGAGGTCGGCGTGCCGCGGCGAGGCGCGGAAGACCTCCATCCCGAACCGGGAGATGTCGAAGCGGGGTGTGCCCGCAGCCATCATCTCGATGGCGCAGCAGGCCAGGCCCATGGTGACGGGCCACATCGAGCTCTTGCGGGCGAGCCCGACGGCCTTCTCGACCGTCGTGAGCAAGAACCCCGCGGGGAGCTTCTCCTCCAGACCCATGACTCCTCCTCAGTCCCACTCGAGTGCGCCGCGCCGCCACTCGTAGGCGAAGGGCACGGTGATGATGGCGATGAACGCGAGCGCGGCGATCAGCCCGAAGGCGGCGAGCTCGGTGTAGGCGATGGCCCACGGCACGAGGAAGATCACCTCGACGTCGAAGATGATGAACGTCATCGCGACCAGGTAGTACTTGATCGGGAAGCGCGTGGCGCCGGCCGCCCGGGGGGTGGCCTCCACCCCGCACTCGTAGTTGGCGACCTTGACCCGGTTGTACCGCTTGGGCCCGACGACGGCGCTGGCCGCGAGGCCACCGATCGCCAGGGCCGCGGCGACCGCCGCCATGACGAGGATCGGGACGAAGGGGTTCATCGTTCCTCCGATGATGCTCGGTGTGCCGTCGGCGCCGATCCGCTCGGGCCGCTGTGATGTCTGCGTGTCACGAGGCCGGTACCGCCTTGCTCAGTGCCGCAATGAGCCTATCCATCCAGTCACCGTCGCGGCGATCGAACCCGTCGGACAGGAGCTTCATGACGAAGCGCATGAGCACCGGCCGGGGGAGACCGTACTTCACGCATGCCCGCATGATCTCCGGGCGCTCGATGAGCCGGGCGAATCCCTGGCCGAGGGTGAAGTACCCGCCGAGCTCGTCGGCGAGGATCTTGGGGTAGGTCCGCAGCGCCTTCTCCATGGCGTAGGGGGTGTGCCGCACGAGCGCCTGGGAGATGACGTCGGCGGCAATCCGCCCGGACTGCATGGCGTAGGCGATGCCCTCCCCGTTGAACGGGGAGACCATGCCGCCGGAGTCGCCCACGAGGAGCAGGCCCTGGGAGTAGTGCGGCTTGCGGTTGAAGGCCATCGGCAGGGCGGCGCTGCGCAGCTCGCCCACCTGGTTCTCCGGGGTGAACTCCCACTCCTGGGGGGCGTTGCGCATCCACTGGGCGAAGAGCGCCTTGTAGTCCAGCTTGGTGGGCCGGGCGGTGGAGCTGAGCGAGCCGAGGCCGACGTTCACGGTGCCGTCGCCGAGGGCGAAGATCCAGCCGTAGCCCGGCTGGAGGTTGGACCTGCCCGGCTCCCCGTCCCACAGCTCGAGGTGGGACTCCATCATCGGGTCGTCGTGGCGGGGGCTCTTGAAGTACGTGCGGATCGCCACACCCATCGGGCGGTTGTCGTTCTTCTCGATCCCCATCGTCGTGGCCAGCCGCGCGGAGACACCGCCGGCGTCGACGACCACTCGGGCGCGGAAGGTGCGCTCCTCACGGGTGCGGCGGCCGTTCTCGTCCACCAGCCGCGCGGTGACGCCGAGGATGCGTCCGGAGCGCTCGTGACGGACCGGCCCGGTGACGGCCACGCCCTCGCGCAGCCGCACCCCGCTCCGCTCGGCGTGCCGGGCGAGGATCTCGTCGAGGTTCATCCGTGCCTTGGCCAGGCCGTAGGCCGGCTGCTCGGCGAGCTCGGGCCACGGGATCTCGATGCAGTGGCCGGCGCCGTAGGTGCGCAGCCCCCAGTTGCGGATCCAGCCCTCGGACTCGTCGATGGACACGCCCATGCGGATGAGCTCGGCCACCGCGCGGGGGGTGAGCCCGTCGCCGCACACCTTGTCGCGGGGGAAGGTCGCCTTCTCCAGGAGGAGGACGTCCAGCCCGCTCTGGGCGAGGTAGTGCGCCGTGGCCGAACCTGCGGGACCTGCGCCGACGACGATGACGTCGGCGTCATCGTGGGCTTGGCGCACGTCACCTCTCCTGGTTCTGCGAAGGATGTTCGAGCGGGCCCAGATCGGGCACCGGGATGCGGAGGCAGTCTACAAAGGTCCCGACGGGAGGTCCGCTTAGGCTTACCTAACCAAGGAGGGGTGCCCGCTGCCTGGGAGGATGGTCCCATGAGCCGAGCCGACCTCGACAAGCAGCCGCGTGACGTCGCCCGGATGTTCGACGCCGTCGCCCACCGGTACGACATCACCAACGACGTCCTGTCCCTGTGGCAGGACCGGCTGTGGCGGGTGGCCACCCGGCGCGCCGTCGCCGCCGAGCCGGGCATGCGGGTGCTCGACCTCGCGGCCGGGACCGGGACGTCGAGCGAGGCGTACGCCGACGCGGGGATCGACGTCGTCCCCTGCGACTTCTCCACCGGGATGGTCGGGGTGGGCAAGCGGCGCCGGCCGGACCTGCCCTTCGTCGCCGGGGACGCCACCCGCCTCCCGTTCGCCGACGAGTCCTTCGACGTCGTCACCATCTCCTTCGGGCTGCGCAACGTCGTGGACACCGACCGCGCACTGCGCGAGATGTACCGGGTGACCCGGCCCGGCGGCCGGCTGGTCGTCTGCGAGTTCTCCCGCCCGACGTTCGGCCCCTTCCGCGCCGTCTACACGTGGTACCTCACCCGGGTGCTGCCGCGGGTGGCGCAGCTCGTGTCCTCCAACACACCGGCCTACGGCTACCTGGCGGAGTCCATCACCGACTGGCCCGACCAGCGGGCCCTGGCCCACGTCATCGCCCGCGCCGGGTGGCGCTCGGTGGCCTACCGCAACCTGTCGGGTGGGATCGTCGCGCTGCACCGCGCGACGCGCTGACCGTAGGATCACCGCGATGTCCACTGCACCTGCCGGGGAACC
The DNA here is from genome assembly GCF_937958535.1 of uncultured Georgenia sp. GTDB lineage: Bacteria > Actinomycetota > Actinomycetes > Actinomycetales > Actinomycetaceae > Oceanitalea. Next base: position 42,345 of record NZ_CALGNQ010000244.1, read on the forward strand.
GGCGCGCTCCCCGCTGCTCGCGCGCACCGTCCCGATCCCCGACCCCGGCGACCTCCTCGACCTCCTGCCCCGCCCGGACGCCGCGAGCACGGTGAGCTGGGTGCGGCGCGGCGACGGTCTCGTCGGCTGGGGGGTGGCCGCCCGCGTCGACACCCGTGGCGAGACCCGGATGGCCGATGCCGACACCTGGTGGCGGACGACCGCGGCCGCGATGGTGGTCCGCGACGAGGTGCGGCTGCCCGGTACGGGCCCGGTCGCCTTCGGCTCCTTCTCCTTCTCCCGCGACTCGGCCGCCGGTGGCACGCTCGTCGTGCCGCAGGTCGTCGTGGGCCGGCGGGACGGACGCAGCTGGCTCACCGTCGTCGGGCCCGCCGGGCTGGGGCCGACGCCGACGCTCGCCCAGAGCCGCGGCGACGTCGCGGCGGTCACCGCGCCGGGCGACGTCGAGTTCTCCGACGGCGCGCTGACCTCCGCGCAGTGGCAGCGGGCGGTGGCCGAGGTCATCGGCACGATCCGCACCGGGGCGGTGGAGAAGGTGGTCATGGCACGCGACGTCGTCGCCCACACCGCCCGCGACGTGGACGTGCGGCACCTGCTGCGCAACCTCGCCGCCGAGTACCCCACCTGCTGGACCTTCGCGGTGGACGCGCTCGTCGGGGCGACGCCGGAGCTGCTCGTGCGCCGCGACCAGGGGCTGGTCGCCTGCCGGGTGCTGGCGGGGACGATCCAGCGCACCGGGGACGACGCGGCCGACCTGCGCCACGCCGCAGAGCTCGCCCGCTCCTCGAAGGACCTCGGGGAGCACGAGCTGGCCGTCGAGTCCGTCGCCGAGGCGCTGGCGCCGTACTGCTCGAGCTTCAACGTCCCCGAGTCACCGTTCGTCCTGCACCTGCCCAACGTCATGCACCTGGCCAGCGACGTCACCGGCGTGGTCGACCGCTCCTCCCCCGACGCCCCCAGCTCGCTCGCGCTGGCGGCGGCGCTGCACCCCACGGCGGCGGTGGGTGGCACCCCGACCGCCGCGGCGGTGGAGGTGCTCGCCGCCGCGGAGCGGATGGACCGCGCCCGCTACGCCGCGCCGGTCGGCTGGATGGGTGCTGACGGCGACGGCGAGTGGGGCATCGCGCTGCGGTCCGGTGAGGTGACCGGCCCGCGCACGGTGCGGCTCTTCGCCGGCTGCGGCATCGTCGCGGCCTCCGACCCGGCCGCCGAGGCACGTGAGTCGGAGGCCAAGCTGCGCCCCATGCGCAGCGCCCTGACGAGCTGACCGGCCTCGTCCGCCCCGCCCCGGCTCAGGTGTCTCGCCCCTTTCACTCAGTTCGCCCCGCTCCCAGGGGCGAGCGACGATCGAAAAGTACGAAGCACACTGCGGGGCCCG
>NZ_CALGNQ010000245.1 GCF_937958535.1 uncultured Georgenia sp.
CGGCCGTCGCCCAGTGGTCGCTGTACCCGCTCCTGGACGGCAGCTCCGAGCACGGTGACCACATGGTCCCGATCGAGGGCGCCATCGCCGCCGCGCAGCGGCGCGGCACCGCGACCGGTCCCGCGCACTACGCCACCCGGCTCGCGGGCGACGTCGCCGAGGTGCTGGCCACCGCCGTCGACGCCTGGGCGCAGGTGGGGGCGAGCATCCCGCACGTCGTCTCCCACCTGACGCTGTCCGTCGGCTCCCCGAGCGTGGGGCAGTCCCGGTGACCGAGCGTCGCGCACCCTTCTGGGAGCTCAAGGACCTCATGCTCATGGTGGTCCTGGGCGTCGTCTTCGGTTTCGTCTACTGGGTCCTGGTCCAGGCGTGGAACGGCCTGGCAGTCCTCATGGGGCCGGCCGGCGACCTCGCCCAGCACGTCCTGCTCGGCGGGTGGCTCATCGTCGCCCCGATCGTCATCGCCGTCGTGCGGCGTCCGTTCGCCGGGGTCGTGGCCGAGGTCATCGCCTCCGTCGTCGAGGTCATCTTCCTCGGCTCCCCGGTGGGCCCGACGCTGATGATCGCCGCGGCGATCCAGGGGCTGGGCAGCGAGCTGCCCTTCATGGTCACCCGCTACCGCCGGTTCGGGTGGACGGTCTTCGCGCTGTCCGGGCTGCTCGGTGCGGGACTGGTGTTCTTCTACTCCGCGTTCCGCGCCGGCTGGTACGGGCAGGACATCCTCCTGCTCCGCCTCGGTATGCAGCTGGTCTCCGGGGCGGTGCTCGGTGGGCTGCTCGCCAAGGTCGTCGTCGACGGCCTGGCCCGCACCGGCGTCGTCGACAACTTCGCCATCGGACCGGAGGTGGCGGGCCGTGGCTGAGCCGTCGTCGCCCGCGGCAGTGACGCTCGACGACGTCTCCGTCCGCGTCCCGCGCCGCGCCGCGCCGGTCCTCGACCGGGTGGACCTGCACGTGCGGCGCGGCGAGCAGGTCCTCCTCCTCGGGGCGTCGGGGTCGGGGAAGTCGACCGTCCTGCAGTGCATCACCGGCGTCGTGCCCCACTCGGTCACCGCGCGGCTCACCGGCGAGGTCCGGGTGTGCGGGACCAGGACGACGGACGCGCGGGTGGTCGACCTCTCCCGGCACGTCGGGGTGCTCGCCCAGGACCCGAGCTCGGCGGTGTGCCTGCCGGACGTCGAACAGGAGGTCGTGCTGCCGCTGGAGAACCACGCGGCCGACCCGGCGACGATGGGTGCGCGGATCGACGCCGTACTCGCCCAGGTCGGCGCCGCGCACCTGCGCACGCGGCGCACCGGCGAGCTGTCCGGTGGCGAGTCGCAGCGGGTCGCGCTGGCCGCGGCGCTGGTCACCGACCCCGAGGTGCTGCTCCTCGACGAACCGACGTCGATGCTCGACCCGGCGGGGGTGGCCGGCGTCCGCGCCGCGGTGGCCGGGGCCGCTTCCCGCACCGGCGCGACCGTCGTGCTCGTCGAGCACCGCCTGGACGACCTCGCCGGCGACCACGGCCGGGCGGGGCTGCCGCCGCGCACCGTCGTGCTCGACGAGACGGGCGTCGTCCTGGCGGACGGCGCGACGGGGGAGGTGCTCCGCTCGCACGCCGCGACGCTCCTGCGCGCGGGCTGCTGGCTCCCGCTCGAGGCCGAGCTGCACGCCCTCACCGGGGCGGACGGCGGTCTGGCCGCACCGGAGAACACGGCCTACCTGCGGGCGCTCGCGGGCGGCGACGCCGGCCCACCCTCACGCCGGTTCGACGGCGAGACGGTGCTCCGGACCCGGTCGCTCGCGGTGGCCCACCGCGCCGCGCCGGCGCCCCGCCGCAGGCGGGGACGGCCCGCCGCCGAGGTCCGGCACCTGCTCGAGGGGGTCGACCTCGAGCTGAGAGCCGGTGAGGTCGTCGCGCTGCTGGGCCCGAACGGGGTGGGGAAGTCCTCGCTGCTGCTCACCCTGGCCGGCCTGCTCCCACCGGCCGCCGGTGGGGTCGAGGGCGAACCGGCGGGGATGGTGTTCCAGAACGCCGAGCACCAGTTCGTCGCCCACACGGTGGCGGGGGAGATCGCCCACGGGCTGGCCGGCCCGGTCGAGGAGACGGTGGCCCGACAGCTGCGCGACCACCGGCTCGAGCACCTCGCCGAGCAGAACCCCTTCCGGCTGTCGGGGGGCGAGAAACGGCGGCTCAGCCTCGCGGCGATGCTCGCCCACGACCGGCGCATCCTCCTCGCCGACGAGCCGACCCTCGGCCTGGACCGGCGGGACAGCGTGGCGACCACGGCCGCGCTGCGGCGGGCCGCGGAGGCGGGGACCGCCGTCGTGCTCTCCAGCCATGACCTGCGCACCGTCACGGCGGTGGCCGACCGCGTCGTCGTCCTCGCCGACCGCGGGGTCGCGGCGGACGGCCCCACCGTCCAGGTGCTCCGGGACCCGGAGGTGCGGGCACGTGCCGGGCTCACGCTGCCGCCGCTGGTCGCCTGGCTGCTGGAGCACGTGACGGACACCGACGCGGTGCGCCGCGTCCTCCACGGCCTGGACGCCGCGGTCGGGCAGGAGCGGCCGGCCGCCGTGGGGGCCGGCCGGTGAGCGCCGTCGCCGTCGCGCCGCTGGACCGCCGCAACCCGACGGTCAAGCTGGCGCTCGTCTTCGCGGTGTCGCTCACGGTGATGTTCGTGCTCGACCCGGTGACCCCCGCACTCCTGTACCTGTTCGCCCTCACCGGGGTCGCCGTCGGGACCCGCCCGACACCTCGCACGCTGCTCATCGCCCACCTGCCGTTCCTCGCCTTCGCGTTCGGCGTCCTCGTCGTCAACGCGCTCAGCCGCCCCGGGCACGTGCTCTGGGAGGCGGGGGTGCTGCGGGTGACCGCCGAGGGGGTGGGTGTGGGCGCCGCGCTGGCGGTGCGCACCCTGCTCGTCGGGGTGCTGGCGATCGGGTTCCTCCTCTCCACCGACGGGGTGGCGCTCATGCACAGCCTGCGGCAGAACGCCCGCCTCAGCCCGCGCGTCGCCTACGCCGTCCTCGCCGGTTACCGGCTGCTCCAGGACATGCCGCGGGAGTGGGCCACCATCGAGCACGCGCACGCGGTGCGGGCCCGGCGGCGGCGTGACGGGCGCCTGCCCCGCGGTCCACGGCACCTGGGCCGGATGGTCTTCGCGCTGCTCGTGGTCACGGTGCGCCGCGGCGAGCGGATGGCCCAGGCGCTGGAGTCCCGGGGGCTGGGCCTGACCCCGCGCACCACGTGGCGGCCCGTCACCGTGGACCGGCACGACTGGTTGCTCGCGGCCGGGGTGGTGCTCGTCGTCGTGCTCGTCCTCGCCGTGAGCGCCTGGCTGGGGGTGCTCCGCGGACCGGCCGCGCTGACCGGGTGAGAGAGCGAACTCACACTCGACGACGCCTGCGACACACAACATGTGGTGGTGGTGGCGTCACCGGACCACCAGGTGTAGTGTCGTACCCGTCCGAACTACATGACTGTCGTTTCCGCTTCTGGCGCAGAGAACCGCAGGTCAAGGAGCCGTTCCGCATGAGCATCACCGTCTTCAGCAAGCCGTCCTGTGTCCAGTGCGACGCCACCTACCGGATGCTGGACAAGCACGGCCTGGAGTACGAGGTCGTGGACGTGTCCGCCGACGCCGAGGCGCTGGAGACGGTCAAGGCGCTGGGCTACCAGCAGGCCCCGGTGGTCTTCGCCGGTGGTGACCACTGGTCGGGGTTCCGGCCCGACAAGATCAAGGCG
>NZ_CALGNQ010000246.1 GCF_937958535.1 uncultured Georgenia sp.
CTCGGTGGGACGTGGGCTCTCGGTGGGGGCGCCGGGCGGGTGGTCTGCGGGGACGTAGGTCCCGGGTGTTTCGTCCGGGTCCGGCGGGACCATGGCCGGGTGACCTCGACCTCGCCGGCGCCGCCCGCCTCCCGGCTGGACCTGCGCCGGGTGCGCCACACCGACGGCTGGATCTTCGGCACGATGCTGCTCTCGGCGACGCTCAGCCTCCTCGCCTCCTTCGTCCTCGCCGCCGACGCCGTCGTGCTCGCCGCGGACCCGGCGGCCCAGCTGTCGTGCAACATCAGCGCCACGCTCAGCTGCGGCACCGTCGGCGCCTCGGCGCAGGCCAGCGTGTTCGGGTTCCCGAACGCCTTCCTCGGTCTCGTCGCCGAACCGGTGGTTATGACGATCGCCGTCGCCGGCCTCGGCGGGGTGCGCTTCCCGCGCTGGTTCATGTGCGCCGCCCAGGTGGTCTACACCCTGGGGTTCGCCTTCGCCTACTGGCTGTTCGGGCAGTCGATGTTCGTCATCGGGGCGCTGTGCCCGTGGTGCCTGCTCGTCACGCTCTCCACGACGCTGGTGTTCGCCACCCTGCTGCACTACAACCTGCGCGAGAACAACCTCTTCCTCGGGCCGCGCGCCCACGCCCGGGCCCTGGCCTTCATCCGCGCCGGCTGGGACGGCGCGCTCGTGCTCGGATGGCTGGGCGTCGTCGTCATCGCCATCATCCTGCGCTACGGAGCCACCCTCCTGCCGTGACGCGACTCACACGACGTGATACCCCAGGGGGGTATATCGTAGGCGGTGACGGAAGGGAGCGCACATGGCCGGTTACAGCGGCACCAAGGAGGACTACACCCGTCGGATGCGCCGCATCGAGGGGCAGGTCCGCGGTATCGCCCGCATGATCGAGGAGGACGTCTACTGCATCGACGTCCTCACCCAGATCTCCGCCGTCACCCGGGCGCTCCAGGCCGTCGGCATCGGGCTGGTCGAGGACCACCTCGGCCACTGCGTCGTCGACGCCGCCCGCTCGTCACCCGAGGAGGGCGCCGAGAAGGTCCGCGAGGCGAGCGACGCGATCGCCCGGCTCGTCCGGTCCTGACCATCCCGCCGCGCCGCCCCGAGCGACCGGCCACCACCGCAAGGAGAGAGCACATGAGCACCGACCCCTCGCCGATCGACCGCACCACCGAGCTCGACGTCACCGGCATGACCTGCGCCCACTGCGTCAAGTCCGTCACCGAGGAGCTCGAGCGCATCCCGGACGTCTCCAAGGTCAGCGTCATCCTCCGCGAGGGCGGCACCTCCAAGGTCACCGTCGTCTCCGACGCCGTCCTGGACGAGGACGCCCTGCGCGCCGCCGTGGACGAGGCCGGCTACACGGTCACCGCGGTCCACGTCGACAACTGAGCCCCGTCCACCCCTGAGCACCCCGCAGAAGGAGCACCCCATGTCGTCCCCGCAGCAGACGGTCGAGCCGTACGGCGAGGTCGACCTCGCGGTCGAGGGGATGACCTGCGCCGCCTGCGTCAACCGGGTGGAGAAGCGGCTCAACGCACTGCCCGGCGTGACGGCGACCGTCAACCTCGCCACCGAGAGCGCGCACGTCACGCTCGCCGAGCCGGTCGCCGAGGACGACCTGCTCGCCGCCGTCGAGCGCGCCGGGTACGCGGGCACGGTCACCCGCCGGCGCACCGCCGCGGACGACGACGCGCACGACGGGACCGAGCACGTGCTCGCCGGCCACGCGCACACCGCCGGGGAGGACACCTCCTCCCCCGCCGAGCAGCGGCAGGCCGACCTGCTGCGCCGGCTGCGGGTCGCCGGCGTGCTCACCGTCCCGGTGCTCGTGCTGTCCATGGTCCCGGCACTGCAGCTCCCGGGCTGGCAGTGGGTCGTGGCGGCGCTCAGCCTGCCCGTGGTCACCTGGGGCGCCTGGCCCTTCCACCGCTCGGCGGCCAAGGCGGCGCGCCACGGCGCCTCGACCATGGACACCCTGGTCTCCCTCGGGGTCACCGCGGCCACCCTGTGGTCGCTGTGGGCCCTGCTCCTGGGCGGTGCGGGCGAGATCGGCATGCGGATGAGCCCTGCGCTCCTGCCCCGCGCCGCCGTCGGGCACGTGGGACCTCCGGAGCTCTACTTCGAGGTCGCCGCGGTCGTCACCACCTTCCTGCTCCTGGGCCGGTACGCCGAGTCCCGCTCCCGGCGGCGCGCCGGCGACGCGCTGCGCTCCCTGCTGTCCATGGGGGCGAAGGACGTCGCCCGGGTGAGCGTGGACGCCGCCGGCCACCGCACCGAGCAGCGGGTGCCGATCGAGCAGCTCGCCGTCGGGGACCTGTTCGTCGTGCGGCCCGGGGAGAAGGTCGCCACCGACGGCGTCGTCGTCGAGGGCAGCTC
>NZ_CALGNQ010000247.1 GCF_937958535.1 uncultured Georgenia sp.
CCGGGCGATGCGGCCGCGCTCGACGACGCCACCACCGTGGGCGTGGACCTCACCGGCGCCGTGCTGCCCGCGGTGCGGGAGGCGCAGGTCGAGGGCAGCGACCTGGGCCGGGTGCGCGCGGTGGGCGGCGCGTGGGAGCGGGTGACGCTCGCCGACTGCCGGCTCGACGGCGCGGACCTCGCCAACGTCGTGTGGCGCGGGGGCTCGCTGCTGCGCTGCTCGCTGCGCGAGGTGCGGATGACCGGCGCGCTGCTCACCGAGGTCCGGCTGCGCTCGGTGCTCCTCCAGGGCGTCCAGGCGACGCTGTCGACGTGGCACGGGGTGCAGCTGCGCGGTGCGGTACTGCGCGGCTGCGACCTGTCGGAGGCGACCTTCACCGACACCGTGCTGGAGGAGGTGCTGCTGGAGGACTGCGTGCTCACCGGCGCGCAGCTGTCCGGGCTGCGCTGCCGCGACGTCCGGCTGCGCGGCTGCCGGCTCGACGGCGTCGGCGGGGTGGCGGGCCTGCGCGGTGCCCGCATCGCCGAGGAGGACGCCCTGGCCCTGCTCCCCGCCCTGGCCCGCGAGCTCGGCATCACCATCGGCGGCTGAGGTTCGCTACGCTCGATGTCGAAACCGGGCGGCGCTGTTCGACGAGGACGTACCAGCACCTCCCGAGACAAGGAACCCGTACCATGCGCAAGCTCATCGTCACCGCGTTCGTGTCCGCCGACGGGGTCATGGAGGCCCCCGGCGGGGGCGAGTACCGAAACGCCGGCTGGACCTTCAAGGAGGTCCCGTTCGACGAGGCCGCCTACGAGATCAAGGGCCGGGAGCAGGAGGAAGCCGGGGCCCTGCTGCTCGGGCGACGCTCCTATGAGGAGTTCGCCCCGGTCTGGCCCTCGATGGAGGAGTTCGGCCGCTACAACACCCTGCCCCGCTACGTCGTGTCGACGACCCTGGCGGAGGGCGACCCCCGCTGGCCGGCGACCGTGCTGCGCTCGCTGGACGAGGTGGCCGAGCTCAAGCAGACCGACGGCGGGCCCATCCTCGTCCACGGCAGCGGCCGGCTGGGTGCCGCGCTGGCCGACGCCGGGCTGGTGGACCGGTACCACCTGCTCGTCTTCCCGCTGCTCCTCGGCGCCGGTAAGCGGCTGTTCAGCGAGGCGGACAAGGACGCCACCCGCCTGGCGCTCGTCGAGCACGAGGTCTACGCCAACGGGGTGCAGAAGCAGGTCCTCGACGTCGTCACCACCTGACGCCGCAGGAGCACGACGCCTGACACCGCGGGAGCGCGACGCCTGACACCGCGGGAGCGCCGCGTCTGGCACCGCGGGAGCGCGACGCCTGACGCCGGCGGGGGGTGCGAGGCCGGGACCCGACGCCTGACCCGGGCCGGGGCCCTACGGCAGGTGGCCCTCGAGCAGGTCCGCCGCCGCGCGCGTGCCGCCCAGCGAGCGCAGCTCGGCCCCCAGCCGGGCCGCCGTCTGCCGGTAGGCCGGGTCGCCGAGCACCCGGTCCACGGCCGCGCGGACCGCCGCGGGCCGCGGGGTGCCGGTGCGCAGGTTGACGCCGGCGCCGTGCCACCCGATGCGGGCGGCGATCTCCGGCTTGTCGAGGTCGCCGCCGGCGACGACGAGCGGGATGTCGTGGCGCAGCGCCTGGAGCACCCCGCCGTAGCCACCGTTCGTCACCACGACGGCGGTGCGCGGCAGCAGGTGGGGGTAGGGCACCATCGCCGCCACGCGCGCGTTGTCCGGCAGCGGGCCGGGCAGCGGCGCGGTGCGGTGCCCGAGCCCGACGACGACGAGCACGTCACGGTCGGCGAGCGCCTCCAGGGTCGGGAGGATGAGGTCGCGGGGGTCGACGTTGGCCGTGCCCTGGGTGACGTGGACGACCGGGACCTCGGCCGAGACGACGTCGTCCCACCACTCCGGCAGGGCGGTGGCGGGCGGCATCGTGCCGTCGTCGGTGAGGTCGCCGACGAAGCGGATGTGCCCGGGCAGGTCGGAGCGCGGGTAGTCCAGGCCCGGTGCGCCCGCGGCGACCACCAGCTCGGGCGAGTACCACATCGTGGCGAAGGACTCCTCGTCCGGCGGCAGCCCGGCCTCGCGGCGGGTGCGCTGGTAGAGCCGGGTGAGCGCCCGGGTGCCGGCCCGGGCGCTCGCGCCGAGCACGGCGTCGCGGAGCCGGCCGAGCGGCCCGGTGGCGGGGGTGAGGCCCAGCCCGGTGGGCGGGATGCCCTTGCCCGGCAGCCAGACGGCGATCGGGGAGACCGTCGCCCACCGGACGCCGAGGTGCTCGGCGGCGAACCGGGTGCCCATGGCCATGGGGTCCCCGGCGAGCAGGTCCCAGGGCTCCTCCCGGTGGGCGGCGAGGAGGTCGCTGAGCTGGGCGGGGGCGGTGCCGAGGAAGAGGTCCTGGAGGTTGATGAGCACCTGGCGGAAGCCCTTGCGCCCCTGCATCCGCGGGAAGGTCGCCGCGAAGTTGCGCTCGTCGAAGTCGGGGGCCGCCCGCCACGGCACGCCACGCGCCCCGACCTCCTCGAACATCGCGACGTAGGAGCGGCCGGTGTAGACCCGCACGTCGTGCCCGCGGCGCACCAGCTCGGCGGCCACGGCGCGGATGGGTCGGGCGTGCCCGGCGAACGGCATCGCGGTGAGCATGATCGAAGCCATGCCCCGATCCTCCCAGGCGCACGCCGGTGGCGGCCGGTCAGCCGACGGGGATGGCGGGCGGGCGGTACTCCGCGCGCTCCTTGATGCCGCGCAGCATCCGGGTCGTCATGACGAAGCCGGCGATCTGCGCCGTCTCCACCAGGGGTGCGGCCCACGGCTGGAGGTAGCGGTAGCGCTCGCGCACGACGAGCCGTGTCGTGTTGCGCGGGCCCGGCTCGAGGACGAAGGCCCAGCTGAAGGCGAAAGGCATACGCGCCGCGCCCTCCGCCGCCTCGTCGGGGTCGGGGGCCCCGTGGAGCACCAGCGCCCGCTCCGGCTCGGCCACGGCGACGGCGAGCTCCAGGCCGCGGGCCAGGCTCACCACGTCGCCGGGGGCGATGTCCTGCCACTGGGGCACGACCTCGTCGGCGTTGTGGATGTCCAGGCCGAGGAGCCGCTGCAGCCCGTCGTAGCTGTAGAAGCCGCCGCGCTCCTGCCCGAGCTGGGCGATCCAGGGCCACACGTCCTCGGCCGGTGCCTCGATGGTCACCGCGCGGGTGGCGACGAGGTCGGCGGCACCGAGGAGCTCGTCGCCGGGCAGCTCGGCCGCGACCTCCTCCGGGGTCGCTCCCCAGCGCTGCTGGGCGCGGCGCGCGGCGAGCAGGCCGGCGAGCAGCGCTCCGGCGGCCACGGCCACGTGGCGGGTGGGTCGGTTCGTCGGTCTCATCGTCGATCACCTCTCACTCCCAGCCTCACCCTGGTCCGGCGGCCGTTCCAGGGGCGAAGGTCCCTCGACAACCGCGGCCGGCCGGAGCAGGGTGGGGGTGGAGCGAGGAGGAGGCCACGGTGACGAAGAAGCAGAAGCCGGCGAAGAAGCAGTGGAAGGACCTCAGCGGCGGGCAGCGGGCGGGGTCGATGGTGCTCGGTGCGGTCCAGCTCGCCCTGGCCGTGGCGGCCTGGGCCGACCTGGCCCGGCGGCCCGCGGAGCAGGTCAACGGCAGGAAGGGGATGTGGGCCGCGATCATCGCGGTGAACTACATCGGCCCGATCGCCTACTTCGTCAAGGGTCGGCGGAAGGACTGACGCGAAGGCCGGCGGCGTCGGCGGAATGAGGTACGTCCGCCCCGCGCGGCTTTGGCACGCTGGACGGCGTGGCGAAGGAGAAGCAGGGGGACGGACGTCCGCTGCCCGCCTGGCGGTGGTGGCACCCGGTCTACCGGTCGGTGATGCAGGTGGACCACGCCGGGTCGCGGTGGCACATCGACGTGGATTTCTTCGACTGGGACGAGAAGGTCCACCTCTACCGCGACGGTCGCCTGGACCGGGTGCAGCGTGGCAAGGCCCGTTTCGAGCTGGAGGACGGCGCGCGGATCGAGGCGGCGATGAGCACCTACGGGCTGCGGCGCGCGCACCTCGTGCTGCCCGACGGCACGGAGCGCCGGCTCGACCCGGCGCCCGGCACCGCCGAGCGGTGGCGGGCCGACCTGGAGCGCGACCACCCGACGGCGAGCCGGCGGCTCGCGTACGTCTCCTGGACCGTGCTCGTCGTCGCCCTCGTGCTCCAGGTCCCCCAGCTCCTGGCGCTCGGCTCGGTGCTCACCGGGTGGTACGAGTTCACCTCGCCGGTGACGCTGCCGGGCTGGCTCAACACGGTGCTGTCGGTGGGCGGGACGCTCGCCGGGATCGAGCGGGCGCTGCGGCTGCGCTACCACTGGCTGCTGGACTGATGCGCCCACCCGCCCCGGACACGTGACAGACGCAGCGGGACACGGCACACTGTTAGCGTGAACATCTGCTGCCGCGACAGGCGGTAGCCGCCGACTCGGACCACGCCGTCGGGGTCGCCCACCGGATCGACAGTTTCCGCTCTCGAGGAGGAGAACATGCGTACACGGAAGTTCGTGGCGGTCGCCGCGGGCCTGACCACGGCGTTCGCACTGGCAGCGTGCGGTGGCGAGGGTGCCGGCAGCGGCGGTGGTGACGCCGCCGAGGGTGGTGCGGAGACCACCACCGACGCGGGCGGCGGCGACGCCCCCGACGCCGGTGACCTCACCATCGGCGTGGCGATGCCGACCCAGACGTCGGAGCGCTGGATCGCCGACGGCAACGCCGTGCAGAGCCAGCTGGAGGAGCTCGGCTACGCCGTCGACCTCCAGTACGCCAATGACGACATCCCCACCCAGACCCAGCAGATCGACCAGATGATCACCCAGGGGGTCGACCTGCTCATCATCGCCTCCATCGACGGCACCGCCCTGACGAGCCAGCTCGAGGCCGCCGGCGCCGCCGACATCCCCGTCATCGCCTACGACCGGCTCATCAACGGCAGCGAGAACGTCGACTTCTACGTCACCTTCGACAACTTCAACGTCGGTGTCCAGCAGGCGACCTCGCTCCTCGCCGGGCTCGGGATCCTCGACGAGGACGGCTCGGAGAACCCCGACGCCCCGGAGGGGCCGTTCAACATCGAGGTGTTCGCCGGCTCGCCGGACGACAACAACGCCGGCTTCTTCTTCCGAGGCGCGATGGAGACCCTCCAGCCGTACTTCGACGACGGCACCCTCGTCGTGCCCTCCGGGCAGACCGACTTCGACACCGTCGCCACGCTGCGGTGGAGCCAGGAGGCCGCCCAGCGCCGCATGGAGGACCTGCTGACCTCCACCTACAGCGGCGGAGAGGAGCTCCACGGCGTGCTCTCGCCGTTCGACGGCATCTCCCGCGGTGTCATCACCGCGCTCCAGGGCGCGGGCTACGGCCCGACGATCAGCGAGGGCCTGCCGATCGTCACCGGCCAGGACGCGGAGATCGCCTCGGTCGCGCTCATCGCCCAGGACGTCCAGTACGCGACGATCTTCAAGGACACGCGCAAGCTGGCCACCCAGGCGGTCGTGGCCGCCGAGGCCTTCCTCGCCGGCGAGGAGCCGGAGGCGAACGACACCGAGACCTACAACAACGGCGTCAAGGTCGTGCCGTCCTACCTGCTCGAGTCGGACATCGTCTACGCGAGCAACATCACCGAGCTGCTCGTCGACAGCGGGTACTACACCCAGGAGCAGGTCGAGCAGGGGCAGTGACCGGCGGCGGGTGCGGTGCCGCCGTCGCGGCGGTACCGCACCCGCCCACCACGGAGGTGGAGACGGTATGACCGGCAACATCCTGGAGATGCGCTCGATCTCCAAGTCCTTCCCCGGGGTCCGGGCGCTGCAGGAGGTGAGCCTGGAGGTCCGCGCCGGCGAGGTGCACGCGATCTGCGGGGAGAACGGGGCGGGCAAGTCCACGCTCATGAAGGTGCTCTCCGGGGTCTACCCGTACGGCACCTACGAGGGCCAGATCGTCCTCGACGGCGAGGAGGTGCGCTTCGGCTCGATCAACGACAGCGAGTCGCGCGGCATCGTCATCATCCACCAGGAGCTCGCGCTCGTCCCCTACCTGTCGGTGGCGGAGAACATCTTCCTCGGGAACGAGACGCGGGGGCGTTCCGGCCTGGTGAACTGGCACGAGGCCAACTCCCGGGCCGCCGAGCTCCTGGCGCGGGTGGGCCTGGACGAACAGCCGGCCACGCCCGTGGCCCAGCTCGGGGTGGGCAAGCAGCAGCTCGTGGAGATCGCCAAGGCGCTGTCCAAGGACGTGCGCCTGCTCATCCTCGACGAGCCAACGGCCGCGTTGAACGACACCGACTCCGAGCACCTCCTGGCCCTGCTCCGCCAGCTCAACGGGCAGGGCATCACGTGCATCATCATCTCCCACAAGCTCGGGGAGATCGCCGCGATCGCCGACCGCACCACCGTGCTGCGCGACGGGCGCACCATCGAGACGCTCGACATGCGCAGCCCCGAGGCCACCCAGGAGCGGATCATCCGCTCGATGGTCGGCCGCGACCTCGAGCACCGCTACCCCGAGCGGACGCCGCAGATCGGGGAGGAGGTGCTCCGGGTCGAGGACTGGACGGTGCACCACCCCACCCAGGCCGGGCGCGTGGTCGTCGACGGCGCGAGCTTCGACGTCCGGGCCGGCGAGGTCGTCGGCATCGCGGGCCTCATGGGTGCCGGCCGCACCGAGCTGGCGATGAGCCTGTTCGGCCGCAGCTACGGGCGGGACATCTCCGGGCGGGTCTACCTGCGCGGCAAGGAGGTCCAGCTGCGCACCGTGAGCGAGGCGATCCGCCACGGCGTCGCCTACGTCTCGGAGGACCGCAAACGCTACGGGCTCAACCTCATCGAGAACGTGCGGCGCAACATCTCCGCCGCCGGACTGCGCAAGCTCGCGCGCCACGGCTGGGTGAACGGCAACGAGGAGCTCCAGGTCGCCGAGACGTACCGCCAGAGCCTGGACATCAAGACGCCCAGCGTCCTGTCCGTGGTGGGGAACCTCTCCGGGGGCAACCAGCAGAAGGTCGCGCTGGCGAAGTGGCTCTACACCGAGCCGGACGTGCTCATCCTCGACGAGCCGACCCGCGGCATCGACGTCGGGGCCAAGTACGAGATCTACACCATCATCAACGAGCTGGTCGCCGGCGGGAAGGCGGTGGTCGTCATCTCCTCCGAGCTGCCCGAGCTGCTCGGCATCTGCGACCGCATCTACACCCTGGCGGCCGGGCGCATCACCGGGCAGCTCCCGGCGGCCGAGGCCACCCAGGAGTCGCTCATGGCGCTGATGACCATCGAGAAGGAGCAGGTGAGATGACCGGTATCACGAGCATCCGGGAGCTCATGTCCCGCAACCTGCGGCAGAGCGGCATCGTCATCGCCCTGGTGGCGATCGTCCTCCTCTTCTCCCTGCTCAACGCGAACTTCCTCAGCCCGGCGAACCTGACGAACATCGTCCTGCAGTACTCCTACATCCTCATCCTGGCGATCGGGATGGTCATCGTCATCATCGGCGGGCACATCGACCTGTCCGTCGGGTCCGTCGTCGCGCTCGCCGGCGCGGTGTCGGCGGTGCTCGTCATCAAGCACGGGCAGCCGTGGTGGGTCGGGGTGCTCGCCTCGCTCGGCGTCGGCCTGCTCGTCGGGGTGTGGCAGGGCTTCTGGGTCGCCTTCGTGGGGATCCCGGCGTTCATCGTCACGCTCGCCGGCATGCTCCTCTTCCGGGGCCTGACCTACCGGGTGCTGGACAACGTCTCCCTGTCCCCCTTCGGCGGCACCTACTACCAGATCGCCAACGGCTTCCAGAACGGGGTGCTCGGCGGGTACGGGTACGACGTCCTGACCCTCCTCGTCTTCGCGCTCGCGGTCGCCGGCTTCGCCCTGGTGCAGTACCGCAACCGGCGCGCCGCCCTGCGCTACAAGCAGGCGGTGGAGGCCTTCCCGCTCTTCGTGCTGAAGATCGTCGCGGTCGGCGCGGTGGTCATGTGGTTCAGCTGGCAGCTGGCCCGCAGCCGCGGCCTGCCCAACGTCCTCATCCTGCTCGCCGTCCTCATCATCGTCTACACCCTCGTCACGCAGCGGTCGGTGTTCGGTCGGCACGTCTACGCCATCGGCGGCAACCTCGCCGCCGCCGAGCTCTCCGGCGTCAAGGTGCGGCGGGTGAACTTCATGATCTTCGTCAACATGGGGATGCTCGCCGCCCTCGCCGGGATCGTGTACTCCGCCCGCGTCAACAGCGCGCAGCCGGGCGCCGGGAACATGTTCGAGCTCGACGCGATCGCCGCCTGCTTCATCGGCGGCGCCGCCGTCACCGGTGGCGTGGGCCGGGTGACGGGCGCGATGGTCGGTGGCCTCATCATGGCGGTGATGAGCAACGGCATGCAGCTCATGGGCGCCGCGCAGTCCACCCAGCAGATCGTCAAGGGGCTAGTGCTGCTCCTCGCCGTCGCCTTCGACGTCTACAACAAGCGACGGGCGGGCGCCCGGTGAGCGAGGAGGCCGGCACTGGGTCGCACGGCACGCGAGACCGCACAATGGCCCTGAACCGATCCGACGATGTGGGAGGCGACGTGTCCGGCGATACTCAGGGTGCGGGGAAGCGGTCCCCGGTGATGGCCGACGTCGCAGCCCGGGCGGGTGTCTCCCACCAGACGGTCTCCCGGGTGCTCAACCAGCCGTCCCTGGTCCGCCCGAGCACCCGGCAGCGGGTGGAGCAGGCGATCGCCGAGCTCGGGTACCGGCGCAACATGTCGGCACGCGCGCTGGCCACCCGGCGCTCCAGCCTCATCGGGGTGGTGTCCCCGGCGGTCACGCTCTTCGGCCCGAGCCACATGGCCACCGCCATCCAGGACGCCGCGCGCCAGTTCGGCTACGCGACGATCAGCGCCACCACGGGGCGGACGAGCCCCACGGAGGCGCTCGACTTCTTCCTCACGCTGGGGGTCGAGGGCATCATCGTCATCGCCCCCACGCGGCAGACCGCCACCGAGGCGAGCAGACTGGCCGGCACGCTGCCGGTGGTCGCCGTCGCCGCCGGGATGGGCAAGGTCCGGCCGCTGCACGTCGTGGCGATCGACAACGAGCAGGGCGCCCGGGACGCCACCCGCCACCTCATCGACCTCGGGCACGAGCGGATCGCGCACATCGCCGGCCCCCGGGACTGGTTCGACGCCCGCGCCCGCATCGAGGGCTGGCGGCTCGAGCTCGAGTCGGCCGGGCTGCCCGTACCGGACGTGATCGAGGGAGGCGGCTGGGGCGCGGCGGACGGGCACGCGGCGGCCCAGCGGCTGCTGGAGATGGCCGACCGGCCCACCGCCGTCTTCGCGGCGAACGACGACCTCGCCCTGGGCGCCATGCGCGCCTTCCACACCGCCGGTCTGCGCATCCCGCAGGACATCGCCGTCGTCGGCTACGACGACGTCGCCAACACTGCCTTCTACGAGCCGCCGCTCACCACGGTGCGCCAGCCGTTCGACGACCTCGGCCGGCACGCGCTGGAGGCGCTGGTGGCCACCATCGAGGGGCGGCAGCCGGAGGGCGAGCTCAGCCCGCCGGAGCTCGTGGTGCGCGAGTCCTCGGTCGGCTCCGCCGCCGGCTGAGGGGGCGCCCGGAGCTGCGGCCGCTCCGCCGCCG
>NZ_CALGNQ010000248.1 GCF_937958535.1 uncultured Georgenia sp.
ACCTTCCTCACCCGGCTGCGGGTGGGCTCCAAGCTCGTCGACGCCAAGGGCGTCTCCCAGCTCTACCGCACCCGGATCTCCACGTGGCAGATCGTCCTGCTCGCCCTCGCCGGGCTGCTGGCGATCGGGGTGGCGCTGGCCGCCACCGAGTTCGGCCACACGCTCTACCTCATCATCCTGGCGCGGCTCGACGGCCTCCTCGCCGCCGTCAAGGACCTGCTGGGGATCGCCCCCGCCGCGCCCGTCTCGTAGGAGCTCCATGATCGACTTCCGCTACCACCTGGTCTCGCTCATCGCCGTGTTCCTCGCGCTGGCCCTGGGCATCGTGCTCGGCGCCGGGCCACTGAACGAGCCGCTCGGCGAGGGCCTCACCGGCCAGGTCGAGGAGCTGCGGGAGGACCGCGACCGGCTCCGCACCGAGCTCGAGGTGAGCCAGGTGGAGAAGGAGCACCGCGACGTCTTCCTCGACGAGGTCGCCCCGGCCACCCTCGGCTCCCGCCTCGAGGGCCGCGCCGTCGCCGTCGTCACCCTGCCCACCGCCAACGACGAGGACGTCGCCGACGTCCGCCTCCGGCTCGAGCAGGCAGGCGCCGTCGTCACCGGCGAGATCCGGGTGACCGAGGCGTGGACCGACCCCGGCTCGGCCACCTTCCGGTCCAGCTTCGCGGGACAGATCCTCGGGTACCTCGACCCGGTGCCCGACGACGGCGTGGAGCCCGGCGTCATCCTCGGCACCGCCCTGGGCCAGGCGCTGACGCGCGGTGACGCCGACGGCGCCCCCACCCCCGACGCGCAGACCCTCCTCGAGCTGCTCACCTCCGCCGACGACCCGCTCGTCGAGGTGGTCGACGAGCCGGAGCAGGCGGCCAACGCCACCGTGCTCGTCGCCCCCCGCACCGAGGAGACCGGGCCGGAGGAGAGCGCCGACCCCGCCGACGTCGAGACCCGCGAGCAGCGGCTCACCGAGGAGGTCGCCCTCGCCCGCGGGCTGGCCACGACGGGGGAGGGCAGCGTGACCGCCGGCTCGGCGGCCACCGAGCTCGACCTCGTCAGCGCCATCCGCGCCGACTCCACCGCCACCGAGACCGTGACGACCACCGACTCCGTGGCCGACATCACGGGCCGGATCAGCGTGCCGATGGCGCTCGCCGTGGCGATCTCGGGGGAGGTGGGCCACTACGGGATGGGCACCGACGCGACCGCCGCCGTCCCGCCCACGGTCTACCTCCCGCCGCCCGCCCCCTTCCAGCCGGAGGACGAGCCCACCGGCGACGACGAGGGCGGGGCACCGGACGGTGGCGCCCACGAGGAGGCCACCGACGAGCCGACGGACGACGCCTGATGGGGCGCCTCCACGCCGCCCTGCTCGGGGTGACCGCCGCGGGTGCGGCCACCGCCGTCCTCGAGCGACGCCCGCCCGGCGGACCCGGGCGGTGGCAGCGGACGAACTACGCCGACCGCACGGTCAGCCTCCTCGGCGGCGTGGCGCAGGCGGCCGGCACGACCCTCGCCCTGCTCGGCGCCGGCCGGACCGGGGCGGCCGCCGCCGTCGCCGCCGGCACGGGCGGGCTGCTCGGGGCCGTGGACGACCTCACCGAACGCGAGGGCGACCGGCACGTCAAGGGCCTGCGCGGGCACCTCACCGCCCTGCGGCAGGGGCAGGTGACCACCGGTGCGCTGAAGATCGCCGGGATCGGTGGCGGCGCCGCCGTCGCCGCGCTGCTGCTGCCCGCCCGCAGCCCCCGCCGCCTGGGCCGGCTGGTGGAGCGGGCCGCCGGTGCCGCGCTCATCGCCGGCACCGCGAACCTCCTCAACCTGTTCGACCTGCGGCCCGGTCGCGCTCTCAAGGTCACCTGCGCCGCAGGCGCCGGCCTGGCGCTCGTCGGCGGCCCCGGTGCACCCGTGGCCGCCACCGCACTGGGTGCGGCCGCCGCCGGGCTGCCGGACGACCTGCGCGAACGCACCATGCTCGGGGACACCGGCGCCAACGCCCTGGGGGCCGCGCTCGGCACCGCGGTCGCCGCGCACCCCTCCCGGCTGCTGCGCGGCGTGACGCTCGCGGCCGTGGTCGGCCTCACGCTGCTCAGCGAGCGGGTGAGCTTCTCCCGCGTCATCGAGCACACCCCCGTGCTGCGGGCCGTCGACCAGTGGGGCCGGCGGTGACACCGGTGGCCACGCGGTGACCGGGCAGCCCACCGGTCGCCTGGGACGCGTCCTGTCCGGGGTGGCCGGCGCCGCCGGGATGCTCGCCGTCATCACCGTCGCCTCCCGCGCCGTCGGCTTCGTCCGGTGGTTCGCCCAGTCCGCCACGCTCGGCGACTCCGCCACCGCGAACGCCTACGCCACGGCGAACATGCTGCCCAACGTGCTGTTCGAGGTGGCGGCCGGCGGGGCGCTCGCCGGTGCCGTGGTGCCCCTGCTGGCGGCCCCGCTGGCCCACTCCATGCGCCGCGACGTCGACCGGATCGCCTCGGCGCTGCTCACCTGGTGCCTGGCCGTGCTCGTCCCGCTCGGGGTGCTCGTCGCGCTCCTCGCCGGCCCGATCGTCGGCCTGCTGCCCGACTCCGTCGGCTCCGACGTGGAGTCCCAGCGCCGGCTGGCCACCTACTTCCTGCGCATCTTCGCCGTACAGATCCCGCTCTACGGGGTCGGGGTGGTGCTCACCGGCGTCCTGCAGGCGCAGCGCCGCTTCTTCTTCCCGGCCATCGCGCCGCTCGCCTCGAGCGTCGTCGTCATCGCCGCCTACGTCGGCTTCGGCGCCCTGTCCGGCGGGCAGGCCGACCGACCCGAGGAGCTCTCCCGCGCCGCGCTGGACTGGCTCGCCTGGGGCACCACCCTCGGGGTGGCGGCGATGAGCCTGCCGCTGCTCGTGCCCGTGCGGCGCACCGGGGTGCGGCTGCGGCCCGCGCTGCGCTTCCCACCGGGCGTGGGGCGGCGCGCCGCTCACCTGGCCGCCGCCGGCATCGGCGGCCTGCTCGCGCAGCAGGTCGCCACCGTCGTCTTCATCGTCCTCGCCCGCGGCGGCGGCCAGGTGGGTACGCTCAACATCTGGCAGTACGCCCAGGCGGTGTACTTCCTGCCCTACGCCGTGCTCGCGGTGCCCGTCGCCACCGCCGTGTTCCCGCGGCTGGCCGAAGCCGCCGGGACCCGCGACCGCCGCACCTTCGCGGCGATGGCGATCGGGTCGACCCGCTCCGTGCTCGCCGCCGCCTTCGTCGGTGCCGCCGTCCTCGCGGCCGTCGCGCCCGGGGTCACCGCGGTGTTCTCGCTGCGCGGGCCGATGGAGGGGATGTCCGAGACGGTCACCCTGCTCGCCCCCGCGGTCATGGGCTACGCGCTCATCTTCCACGTCTCCCGCTGCCTGTACACCATCGACCGGGGCCGCTCGGCCGTGGCGGCGACGGCGGCCGGCTGGCTCACCGTCAGCGTCGCGGCGGCGCTGCTCGTGCGCGTCACCGCACCCGCGGGCGGCGACGGGCCCGCCACCCTGCAGTCCCTGGCCCTCGGCACGACGATCGGGATGACGGTCGCCGGCGTCGGGCTGCTCTGGGCGCTGCGGCGCGCGCTGCCCGCCGGCACCGGGCTGGCCGGGCTGCTCCGCACGGTGGCGGTGGGGACCCTCGGCGCGGCCGGCGGCGGGCTCGTCGGTCGGGTGGTGACCGACGCCGTGCTCGGCGCGGTGGGGCCGCTGCTCCTGTCCGGGCTGCTCGCCGCTGCGGCCGGGGCGCTGGTGGCGGCTGTCGTGGCCGGCGGCGTCGTCGTCGGGGCCGACCGCGGCGCGCTGCGCACGGCACGGTGGTCCTGAGCGTGACAGGGTGATGCCCATGCGGATCGTCCAGCTGACGTCGACGAGCGCGGGCGGCGTGGCGCGCCACGCCCGCCAGGTGGCGGGACTGCTCGCCGGTGCCGGGCACCGGGTGGTGCTCGCCGGCCCCGCCGACGTCGTCGCCGACTCACCGGTCCCCACCCACGTCGTCGACATCGCCGACCGGCCTCGTCCCACGGACGTCGCCGCGCTCCGCCGGCTGCGCGCGGTGCTCCACGGGGCCGACCTCGTGCACGCCCACGGGCTGCGCGCGGGCGCGGCGGCCGTCCTGGCCGCCACCGGGCTGCCGTACCGGCCCGCCGTGGTCGTCACGCTCCACAACCTGCCCGTCGGCGGCCCGCGCGTGCGGGCGATGGCGGCCGTGCTCGAGCGGGTCGTCGCCCGCGGGGCCGACCTCGTCCTGGGGGTCAGCGGCGACCTCGTCGCGCGCATGGCCCGCCTCGGCGCCCTGGCCGAGCGGGCGCTCGTCCCGGCCCCACCGCACCGCGACCCCGGGCCGCTGGACGACGCCGCCCGCGCCCGGCTGCGGGC
Source organism: uncultured Georgenia sp. (assembly GCF_937958535.1). Lineage (GTDB taxonomy): Bacteria > Actinomycetota > Actinomycetes > Actinomycetales > Actinomycetaceae > Oceanitalea. The sequence continues at coordinate 4,358 of NZ_CALGNQ010000248.1, forward strand.
GGACCTCGGCGTGGCGTCCGACGAGCGGCTCCTCCTCACCGTCGGGCGGCTCGCCCCGCAGAAGGGACTCGGGCTGCTCTGCGACGCGGCCGCCCTGCTCGCCCGGTCCCCGCACCGGGTGCGCTGGGTGGTGGTGGGGGACGGGCCGCTGGAGGACGAGCTGCGCCGCCGGGTCGCCGCGGAGCGGCTGCCCGTCGTCGTCGCCGGCCGCCGGGAGGACGTGCCGGCGCTGCTCGCGGCCGCCGACGTCGTCGTGTCGACCTCGACGTGGGAGGGCCAGCCGCTCGCGGTGCAGGAGGCGCTCCAGGCCGGTGCGGCCGTCGTCGCCACCGACGTCGGCGGCACCGGGGAGGTGACGGCCGACGCGGCCGCCCTCGTCCCGCCCGAGCCGGAGGCGCTCGCCGCCGCCGTCGGCAGGCTGCTCGCCGACGACGCCGAACGTGACCGGCTCCGGCGGCTCGCCCGGGACCGGGCGGGTGCGCTGCCCACACCCGAGGACGTCCTCGCCCAGCTCCGGCGCTGCTACAGCGGCCTGGTACCCGACTGATAAGGTGGAACCCCGTGGTCACCCTTCACCGCGCAGGCGGCGACACAGTCCCCCGTCACATCTTCGTCACCGGTGGGGTGGCGTCCTCTCTCGGCAAGGGGTTGACGGCCTCGAGCCTCGGTCAGCTGCTCCGCGCCCGCGGTCTGCGGGTGACGATGCAGAAGCTGGACCCCTACATCAACGTCGACCCGGGCACGATGAACCCCTTCCAGCACGGGGAGGTCTTCGTCACCGACGACGGTGCGGAGACCGACCTCGACATCGGCCACTACGAGCGCTTCCTCGACGTCAACCTCTCCCGTGCGGCCAACGCCACCACCGGCCAGGTCTACTCCACGGTGCTGGCCAAGGAGCGGCGCGGTGAGTACCTCGGCGACACCGTCCAGGTCATCCCGCACATCACCGACGAGATCAAGGCGCGGATGCGGGCCCAGGCCAACCCGGTGGACGGCAGCGAGCCGCCGCACATCATCATCACCGAGATCGGCGGGACGGTCGGCGACATCGAGTCCCTGCCCTTCCTCGAGGCCGCGCGGCAGGTGCGCCACGACCTCGGCCGCGACAACGTCTTCTTCGTCCACGTCTCCCTGGTGCCCTACCTGAGCACGAGCGGGGAGCTGAAGACCAAGCCGACCCAGCACTCGGTGAGCGAGCTGCGCAGCATCGGTATCCAGCCCGACGCCATCGTCTGCCGTACGGACCGCGAGCTGCCCGAGGGCGTCAAGGGCAAGATCGCGCTCATGTGCGACGTCGAGCGTGAGGCCGTCATCGAGTGCCGCGACGCCGACTCGATCTACGAGATCCCCGCCGTCCTCCACCGCGAGGGCCTGGACGCCTACGTCGTGCGCCGGCTCGACGTGCCCTTCCGCGACGTCGACTGGACGGAGTGGGACGACCTCCTCACCCGGGTGCGGCACCCGCGGGACACCGTCGAGGTCGCGCTCGTGGGCAAGTACGTCGACCTGCCCGACGCCTACCTGTCGGTCACCGAGGCGCTGCGCGCCGGCGGCTTCCACCATCGGGCCCAGGTGGTCGTCCGCTGGGTGCCCGCGGACGACTGCGCCACCCCCGACGGCGCCCGCAAGGCGCTGCACGACGTCGACGCCGTCCTCGTCCCCGGCGGGTTCGGGGTGCGCGGCATCGACGGCAAGCTCGGGGCGCTGCGGTACACGCGCGAGAACGGCATCCCCACCCTGGGCATCTGCCTCGGCCTGCAGTGCATGGTCATCGAGTACGCGCGCAACGTCCTGGGCCTGGAGCAGGCCTCGTCCACCGAGTTCGACCCCGCAACCCCCGACCCGGTCGTCGCGACCATGGCCGAGCAGGTCCACTTCGTCGAGGGCGGTGGTGGGGACATGGGCGGCACCATGCGGCTGGGCAGCTACGAGGCGGTGCTCGAGGAGGGCTCGCTCGTCGCCGAGGTGTACGGCGCCACCCGGGTCACCGAGCGGCACCGGCACCGCTACGAGGTGAACAACACCTACCGCGACGCCCTCGCCGAGGCCGGGCTGCACATCTCCGGCCGGTCGCCCGACTCCTCGCTCGTCGAGTTCGTCGAGCTCGACCGTGCCCGGCACCCGTACTACGTCGCCACCCAGGCCCACCCGGAGTTCAAGTCCCGGCCCACCGCGGCCCACCCGCTGTTCCGCGGTCTCATCGGCGCGGCGCTCGAGCGGCAGCGCGCCGGGCGGCTGCTCGAGGTGGAGGCCGACGCGCTCGCCGAGGCGCCGGAGCACGACACGCGCCGCACCACCGACCTCGCCGAGGAGATGCCCGCGTCGGGCGCGGCGGAGCGCCAGTGACGGTGGAGGACCGGCGCGACGACGGCCGTGAGGTCGTCCGTCGCCGGGTGCTCCACGCCGGCCGGGTCTTCGACCTCGTCGGGGAGGACGTCCGCCTCGCTCCCGACGACGAGGAGACGGTGCTGCGGGAGTTCGTCGACCACCCCGGCGCGGTCGCGGTCGTCGCCCTGCGCGAGGGACCCGAGGGCGAGGAGGTCGTCCTCGTCGACCAGTACCGCCACCCGGTGCGGGCTGTGCTGTGGGAGGTCCCGGCCGGCCTGCTCGACGTCACAGGGGAGGACTACCTGACCGCGGCGCAGCGCGAGCTCGCCGAGGAGACCGACCTGCGCGCCGAGCGCTGGGACGTGCTCGTCGACTACTTCACCACCCCGGGCGGCTCGACCGAGTCGCTGCGCGTCTACCTCGCCCGGGACGTCAGCGAGGTGCCGCACGCCGACCGGCACGACCGCACCGACGAGGAGCGGGACATGACGGTGCGGTGGGTGCGCCTGGACGACGCCGTGGCCGCCGTCCACGCCGGCCGCATCCACAACCCGAGCGCTGTCGTCGGCATCCTCGCCGCGGCCAGCGCCCGCGCCACCGGCTGGTCGGTCCTCCGCCCCGCCGACGCCCCCTGGTTCCGCTGACCCGCACCTCCCCGCCGAGAGCCCACTTCCCACCGAGAGCTCACTTCTCACCGAGAGCTCACTTCTCACCGACAGCCGACTTCCCGCCGAGAGCTCAGCGCAGCGCCTCCCGGCGGGAGAGCGGGGAGAGGCGGGATCCGTACCCCTCGACCGTCTCCCGCACCCATGCCGCGGCGTCGTCGTCCACGCGGGAGTACTGCCGCAGCGCCCAGCCGATGGCCTTGCGCACGAAGAAGTCCGGGTGGGAGACGTTCGGGTCGATGACGTCGGTGAGGAGCCGCCGGTCGGTCGCCGCCCGGGAGCGCAGCTGGGCGAGGATCGCCGTGCGCCGCAGCCAGCGGTCGTCCTCGGTGGCCCACCGGCGCAGCGTGTCGGCGGTGCCGGGGTGGGCGCGCAGCACGGCACCGACGAGGTGGGCGGCGGTCTCGTCGACGAGGTCCCACCACGCCCCCGTGACGACGAGGTGGCGGTAGAGGTCGAGCGACTCCGCCGCGCGGGCGTGCGCCGGGACGCTGCGCGCGACCCCGAGCGCGGCGTAGCGGTCCTCCCGCACCTCGGCGGTGTCCCACAGGTCCCGTATCGCCGCGTGCCACTCGTCGTAGCCCGGGGTCGGGTGCTCCCGGACGACGCCGCGGACGATCACCCGCACCGCGGGGACTGCGAGCCCGTGGAAGGGTAACGTCGACCGCATGTACCGCTGCTGCGCGGCGGCCCGGTCCGGGTCGCCGTCGGCAGCCCGCAGGGCCGTGCGGACGGCGGCCGCGAGGTCCACCGGGCCGGTCACCGCTACGCGGGCACGGCGGGCTGCAGCCGGCCCGCCCTGGTGTACAGCGCGCCCGTCGCGTACACCAGCGCGACGACGGTGAGCGCCGAGCCGAGCATGTGGACCCCGACGA
>NZ_CALGNQ010000249.1 GCF_937958535.1 uncultured Georgenia sp.
GGGCGCTCGGCTCGTGGCGTCCGCCGGACACTCAGCTCGTGGTGTCCACACCAGGGCGCTCAGCTCGAGGCGTCGACCAGGTCGGCCTGGCTGCGGAGGAACTCGTTCATCGTGCGGAGCTTGTGTGCCCGTGCCGCGCGTTCGATCTCGTCGAGCGAGGCGCCCTCCCGGATGAGCCGGAGCAGGGCGTCGTGCTCCTCGACCGACGCGGCCGGCCGGGAGGGCAGCCGGCTGAAGCTCGTGCGCCGGATCATCGCCAGGCGCTGCCACTCCCGGTGGACCAGGTCGAGCATGTGGTCGTTCGGGCACGGGCCGCACAGCACCCGGTGGAACCGCTCGTTGAGCGAGGTGAAGCGCACCGGGTCGAACTCCCCCTGCTGGAGGGCGCGCATCTCCTCGTTGACCGCGGTGGCCTCCTCCAGCTGCTTCTCCGACAGGTGGGGGACCGCCAGCGACGTCGCCGCCCCCTCGAGGTAGGCCAGGGTCTGCATCGCGTTGGCGTAGTCGCGGGCGTTGACACCGGCGACCTCGGCGCCGACGTTGCGGGTGAAGGTGACCAGGCCCTCCGCCTCGAGCCGGCGCACCGCCTCGCGCACGGGCACCGGGCTGACGTCGAGCTCGCGGGCGATCTTGTCCAGGACCAGCCGGTAGCCCGCGCCGTAGCGTCCGGAGACGATCCGCTCGTGGAGTCGGCGGTAGACCATCTCGGACTTGGAGATCTTCGTGGCTCGGGTCATCGTGGTTCCCCCTCGTCGGGTCCTGCGGCTGCGCCGGCGTCTCCCGGCGATGCCGGGACGTCCCGCTGATGCGGCACAATGGGTCGGCGCCGGCGTCCGTGCTGCGCGCCATCATATATGATCGTTAGGCGATCGGGCTCGCGCCACACCCGGCGGGGGCCACCAGGATTTCGGCACAACCGACGGCGAGGTTGCCCCCAATGACGACAGCCCAGACCACGCACCGCGTCCTCCAGACGGTCCCGACCCAGCTGCTCATCGGTGGGCAGTGGCGGGACGCCACCGGTGGCGGTGTGTTCGACGTGCACGACCCGGCGACCGGTGAGGTCATCGCCCGGGTCGCCGACGCCACCGAGCAGGACGGCGCCGCCGCCATGGACGCCGCGGCCGGCGCCCAGGAGGCGTGGGCGGCCACCCCGCCCCGGGAGCGCGCGGAGATCCTGCGCCGGGCGTGGGAGCTGACCATCGAGCGGGGCGACGACCTCGCCGCCCTGATGACGCTGGAGATGGGCAAGCCGCTGGCCGACGCCAAGGGTGAGGTGACCTACGGCGGGGAGTTCCTCCGCTGGTTCTCCGAGGAGGCAGCGCGCATCAACGGCCGCTACCAGACCGCCCCCGAGGGCGGGCTGCGCATCCTCGCGGCCAAGCGCCCGGTGGGTCCGTGCCTGTTCATCACCCCGTGGAACTTCCCGCTGGCCATGGCCACCCGGAAGATCGCCCCGGCCCTGGCCGCCGGCTGCACGGTGATCCTCAAGCCCGCCACCCTCACCCCGCTCACCGCGCTGGCCTTCGGGCAGATCCTCCTCGAGGCCGGGGTGCCCGAGGGCGTGGTGAGCATCCTCCCCACGTCCAAGGCACGCCCGGTGACCGGCCCGCTCATCCAGGACCGGCGCCTGCGCAAGCTCTCCTTCACCGGCTCCACCGAGGTGGGACGGGCGCTGCTGCGCGAGGCCGCGGACAACGTGCTGCGTACCTCGATGGAGCTCGGCGGGTGCGCGCCGTTCATCGTCTTCGAGGACGCCGACCTCGACGCCGCCCTCACCGGCGCGCGGCAGGCCAAGCTGCGCAACATGGGTGAGGCCTGCACGGCCGCCAACAGCTTCCTCGTCCACGAGTCCCTCGCCGAGGAGTTCGGGCGCCGCCTGGCCGAGGAGTTCGCCTCCCTCAAGGTGGGCCACGGGCTGGAGGAGGGCACCCAGATCGGGCCGCTCGTCTCCGCCGACCAGCGCGACAGCGTCCACGAGCTCGTCACGGCCGCCTGCGACCGGGGTGCCCAGGTGCTCACCGGTGGCGAGCCGGGCGATGGGCCGGGCTTCTTCTACCGGCCCACCGTGCTGACCAACGTCGCGCCCGACAGCCCCGTGTTCGCCAACGAGATCTTCGGGCCGGTCGCCCCGATCGCCACCTTCCGCACCGAGGAGGAGGCGCTCGCCGTCGCCAACGCCAGCGAGGTGGGCCTGGCCGGGTACGTCTTCACCCGCGACATGTCACGCATCCTGCGCCTGGCCGAGCGCCTCGAGGTCGGGATGATCGGCGTCAACACCGGCCTCATCTCCAACGCCGCCGCGCCGTTCGGCGGGGTGAAGCACTCCGGGCTCGGCCGCGAGGGTGGGGTCGAGGGGATCGAGGAGTTCCTCGAGACCGTCTACCTCGGTATCCCGCGCTGACCTCAGCCTGACCGCCGAAGGGCCGCCCGACGAGACGTCGGGCGGCCCTTCGCGTATCGGGATACCGCCGTCGTCGCCGGGCGCCTCAAGAGCGGGAGCCGCCGGCCGATCACCAGGGGGTACGACCTTTGTAGGAACGGATTCCTGCACACGACCGATACGGATATCACCACGTGAAGAAGGCTGCCCTGACGGCGCTACTCGCCGCCCTCCTGCTCCTGCCCCTCGGCGCCGCGACGCCGTCGGCATCCAGCACGACGACCGCCCTCCAGTGCCCCGACCCGACAGTGACCGTCGGGACGATGAGCGAGCTCAAGAGCGCTGTCGCCGCGGCCAGGCCCGGCGACGTCATCGAGATGGAGCCCGGCACCTACGCAGGCCGGCTCACCCTCGAGCGGTCCGGCGCCAAGAGCAACCCGATCTGGCTGTGCGGGCCCCGTGAGGCCGTGATCGACGCCGGCAACGTGAGCAGCGGCCGCGTCATCCACATGGATGACGCCGACAACTGGCGCCTCGTCGGCTTCACGGTGACGAACGCCCTCAAGGGGCTGACGATCAGCCAGGTGAGCAACTCCGTCTTCGCCGGCCTCCACGTGCACCACATCGGCCACGAGGCGGTGCACCTGCTGAGCAACAGCACGAACAACATCGTCCGCGACAACGTCATCCACGACACCGGGATCGTCAACCCGATGTTCGGCGAAGGCGTCTACATCGGCACCGCGAAAACCAACTGGGGCAGCCGAGGAGTCGACTACTCCAACCGCAACCAGGTGATCGGCAACACCATCTACGACACCACCGCCGAGTCCATCGACATCAAGGAGGGCACCAAGAACGGTGTCATCCGCGGGAACCTCCTCGACGGGGCACGGATCACGGGACAGGCCGACTCCTGGATCACCGTCAAGGGGCAGCACTACGTCATCGAGGACAACGTCGGACGCAACGCCCCCGAGCACGGCTTCGAGGCGCACGAGATCCGCACCGATGGCATGGTCGTCGGCGGCGGCCAGGACAACGTGTTCCGGCGCAACACCGCCTACCACGACGGCGAGGGCTACGCCTTCTACACCCGCGAGCTCCCGGGCGTCGTGGTCACCTGCGACAACGAGGTGGTGGGCAGCGGCCGGTTCACCGACCTTGCGCTGAGCTGTGGGGAGCCCGAGCCTGCGCCTGAGTCGACCCAGCAGCCCGAGCCGGAGCCGGATCCGACCCAGCAGCCTGAGCCGGAGCCGACCCCCGAGCCGACTCGGGAGCCCGAGCCGGAGCCCACCCAGGAGCCGTCGCCCACGCCCACCCCGAAGCCGAAGCCCACGCCTGCGCCGAAGCCGACGCCCACGCCGAAGCCAACCCCCACGCCGACGCCTACGCCGACGCCGACCCCGAAGCCGCCGGTGCAGACGCCGTCCAAGCCGGCGCCGTCCACGCCGGCGCCGCCCACGACGCCCACGTTCTTCCTCTCCGACACGTGGTCGTCCACCGCGAAGTACCGCTTCGCCTACGGCCGGGCCACCGACCAGGTGCTCATCGGCGACTGGGACGGTGACGGCAAGGACACGATCGCGCTGCGCCGCGGCCGCGACTACCTCGTGAGCAACCGCGTCCAGGGCGGTGGCACCTCGCTCATCGTCTACGGGCGTCCGAACGACGTCATCCTCGTCGGTGACTGGGACGGCGACGGCCGGGACTCCTTCGCCGTCCGGCGCGGCAAGGAGTACCACGTGAAGAACTCCATGTCGGGCGGCGACGCCGACGTCGTGTTCCGCTACGGGCGGCGCGGCGACCAGGTGCTCGTCGGCGACTGGGACGGCGACCGGCGCGACACCTTCGCGGTGCGCCGCGGCCGGATCTACCACGTCAAGAACTCGATGAGCGGCGGCGACGCCGACATCGTCCAGTCCTTCGGTCGCCCGGGCGACGAGGTGTTCGTCGGTGACTGGAACGGGGACCGGCGCGACACCCTGGGGCTGCGGCGGACGTCGTAGCCGAGCAGGGGAGCGGGGGCGTCGGACAGGGTCCGGCGCCCCCGCTCTCGTCCGCCCGCTGAGTTCCGACGATAGTCCGGGTCCATATGGCGACAGTCCAGAATCGACCGAGAGGACCCGACATAAAGCTCACCGTGCACGAGTTCGTCACGCTCGACGGCGTCATGCAAGGACCCGGCGCCCCGGAGGAGGACACGAGCGGCGGCTTCGACCGTGGCGGGTGGGTCGTGCCGTTCGTGGACGAGGACTTCGGCCGGATCGTCGACGGCTGGTTCCGCTCGACCACCGAGCTGCTCTACGGACGGACCACCTACCAGCTCATGGCCGGCTACTGGCCACAGGTCACCGACCCCGATGACCACGTCGCTGCGGCGCTCAACACGAGCCCGAAGCACGTGGTCTCCACCACGCTCACCGACCCGCAGTGGAGCAACACGGTCGGCGTCATCTCCGAGGACGTCGTCGCTGCGGTCCGGGCGCTCAAGGAACGCCCCGGCGACGAGCTGCAGGTGCACGGCTGCTGGCAGCTGGTGCAGACGCTGCACAACGCCGGCCTCGTCGACGAGTACCGCCTGCTCGAGTTCCCCGTGGTCGTCGGGGGCGGCAAGCGTGTCTTCCACGACGGCGCGGCGGCGAGCAACTTCACCGTCGTGCACTCCGAGACCACGGGCAGCGGAGCGGTCTACCGGGTGCTGCAGCCGGTGCCGTTCCAGGCGGGCACCGTCGCCGTCGAGGACGGGAAGGACGTTGCCGGAGTGCATGTCTGAACGGGCGTGCTACGTCGGCGTGCAGCCGGGAACCCGCCGCCCCAGGCGTGACCGCGGCGCACGGACGCCGGGTGACCGTTGTGCACTCGGGGTGCACGCCGCCCGGGTGTCGGGCGCAGCACGCCCGGTGGACCGATGAGCAGGACCCGATCCGAGGGGGTGAGAGTCAGTGCCGTCCCTGACGCCGTAGGCGCCGGCGGAGCGGCCCCGACACGGACACGGACACACAGACCGAACGGCGCCGGCCTCTCGGCGCGGGGTGGCTCCCCGCACCGAGAGGCCGGCGCATGCTCGGCCGTCCACGCGACCGCAGCGGCCAGGCGGGCCCGTTCAGGCTTGGAGGTTCTTGGTGGCGAAGTAGGGGTCGTCGGGGTTGTATCCG
>NZ_CALGNQ010000250.1 GCF_937958535.1 uncultured Georgenia sp.
CTGCACACCTGGGCGATCTTCGCGCTGCCCGCCCTGGGCTTCGCCTACTTCATGTACCGGCGCAACCTGCCGCCGCGGGTGTCCTCGATCTTCCAGCCGCTGCTCGGGGAGCGGATCCACGGCCCGGTCGGTGCGGCGATCGACGTCGTCGCGGTCGTCGGCACCATCTTCGGCGTAGGGGTGTCGGTGGGGCTGGGCACGCTGCAGATCAACAGCGGCCTGGACTCGCTGTGGGGCGTCGGGCAGAACCGTGTCGTCCAGATCGCCATCATCGTCGCGGTGTCGGCCATCGCCGTGGTGTCGGTGAGCGTCGGGCTGGAGAAGGGCATCAAACGGCTGTCCAACCTCAACATCGTCATGGCGGTCGGGCTGCTGTGCTTCGTCGTCGCCACCGGCCCCACGCTCTTCGTCGTCAAGGGGACGATCGAGTCGGTCGGCCTGTACGCCGCGGCACTGCCCCAGCTCTCCTTCTGGAACGACACGATCAACGACTCCGGCTGGCAGAACCAGTGGACCGTCTTCTACTGGGCGTGGACGATCTCGTGGTCCCCGTTCACCGGCATCTTCATCGCCAAGATCTCCAAGGGCCGCACCATCCGCCAGTTCGTCGCCGGTGTGCTGGCCGCCCCGGTGGCGTTCAGCATCCTGTGGTTCGGGGTCTTCGGCTGGGCGTCGTTCGCCGTCGAGCGGGACAACCCGGGTGAGCTCGTCGGCCCCGTGGTCGAGCAGCAGGACGTCGCCCAGGCGCTCTTCGTCTTCCTCGAGAACTTCCCGCTGACGACGGTCATGCAGGTGCTCGCGGTGGCCCTCGTCGTCATCTTCTTCACCACCTCGGTGGACTCCGCCGGACTGGTCATGGACATGATCAGCAACGGCTACGACGAGCCGGAGACCTCGCCGCGGCGGCAGCGGGTCTTCTGGACGGTGGCGATAGGGGCGGTCGCGGCGACGATGCTCGCCGCCACCGGCGAGGGCGGGCTCACCGCGCTGCAGCAGGTCATCATCGTCGTCGGCCTGCCGTTCTTCGTCATCGGCTACGTCATGATCTACACCATCCTCGCGGCGCTGAAGGAGGACGCAGGTGAGGGACCCCCGGTCCGGGCGCTGCGCTGGCGGCGGGTGCTGCCGCCGGAGGAGGCGGCACGCCGCACCGAGGACGACGCCTACGACAACGACGAGTTCACCGTCGTCCCCGAGCTCGAGCCGGACCAGGAGCCCCTGCCTGTCGACCCGGTGCTCGTGGAGGAGGAGGACGGCGCCGGGGTCATCGAGGACGAGACGCCGGACGGCGCCGGCACGGCGACGGTGACCAGGACCTCCAGCGGGACGGCGCCCGCCCCGGATGAGCACCCATCGACGACCGGCGTCCACCCATCGCGGACGAACCCGCGCGGCTGACCGGCGCCACCCGCCGCGGACGGGCCCCGCACGGGGATGACCGGCGCCACACCGGCCGGCCCGAGCGGGCCCCCGGGAACCTGGTAAAGTACCTCGCTGAGCCTCCGCCAGGTCGTGCGGGGGCCGGCTTGTGGCCGACCACGGGTATCCCCACGCCCCAGTCCCGGCCACTCGCACAGCCCTCACCGACCCATCACTCCGGCGAGTTGTAGGAGAAGTCCACACGTGGCGAACATCAAGTCCCAGAAGAAGCGCATCCTGACCAACGAGAAGGCCCGGCTGCGCAACAAGGCCGTGAAGACCGAGCTGAAGACCTACGTGCGCCGCGTGCGCGAGGCGATCGCTGCGGGCGACAAGGAGGCCGCGACCACCGCGCTGCAGGCCGCCGGCCGCAAGCTCGACAAGGCCGTGAGCAAGGGCGTCATCCACGCCAACCAGGCCGCCCAGCGCAAGTCGAAGCTGGCCAAGCAGGTCGCCGGCCTCTGATCCGGCCCTCCCGACGGCGCCGCCCCCTCCTCGGGGTGCGGCGCCGTCGTCGTTCCCGGCCCCGCTCGACCGAGGAGGACCGATGACCGCCGCGGCGTCCCGTCGGCGCGTGCTGCCGGCTTGGCTCGCCGCCCTCCTCGCCGCCTGCACGGGGGCGACCGTCCCGCTGCAGTCCCGGGTCAACGGCGAGCTCGGGGACCGCCTCGCCGACCCCGTCAGCGCCGCCCTGGTGAGCTTCGGGGGCGGCCTGGCGGTCCTCGTCGTCGTCGCCACGGTGCTGCCGTCGGTGCGGCGGGGGCTGGGTCGCCTGCCCGGGGCGGTCCGCCGGCGGGAGCTGCCCCCGGGGTACCTGCTCGCGGGCACCGTGGGTGCCATCCTCGTCCTCACCCAGTCCGCTGTGGTCGCGCTCGTCGGCGTGGCCGTCTTCACCGTCGCCGTCGTGGCCGGCCAGACCATCAGCGGGCTCCTCACCGACGCCGTCGGCTTCGCCCAGGACGTGCGGCGCCGCCCCACCCGGGCCCGGCTCGTGGGTGCCGGGCTGGTCCTCGTCGCGGTCGCGCTGTCCGCCTCGGCCTCCCTCACCGACCGCCCCTGGGTGGAGGTCGTGGTCCCCGCCGTGCTGCCGCTGGTCGCCGGGCTGCTCACCGGCTTCCAGCACGCGGCCAACGCCCGCGTCGGCGCGGTCGCCGGCACCCCGCTCACCGCGGTCGTGACCAACTTCGTCGCCGGGACGCTGGCCCTGCTCATCGCCGCCGCGGTCCGGGGGCGCGGGGTGCCCGACGCCCTCCCGCCGGAGTGGTGGCTCTACACCGGCGGGCTGTACGGGATGGTCTTCATCGCCGGCTCCGCGGCGCTCGTCCCGCATGCGGGCGTCCTCGTCGTCGGGCTCGGCACCATCGCCGGCCAGCTCCTCGCCTCCCTGGCGCTCGACGTCCTCGCCCCGGTCGCCGGCTCTGTGGTGAGCCTGCCGACGGTGGCCGGGACGGTCCTCGCGCTGGTCGCGATCCTCGTCGCCTCGCACCGCACCGGCCGGCTGCGTCGGGGCCGGTAGCCCTGCCCCGGGGCCCGGCCGAGGAGGTCCGGTCGGCCGGCGGTGGGCGCCGGCGGGCAGCCACTGTGCCGAGGCCCGCCGGACGGGGTCGGTCGGCCGGGCGCACCGACCTGCACCGGCGACGCGGGCAGGCCCCCGTGCCGGCCGCACGATGAGCCGGCCGCGGCCTCCTCGCCCGGTTCCGGACGGAGGTCCCACGGCCGACCGCCCGGCCGCCGATAACGTGATCGACAGGTGTTCACCTCAGGGACACCCCGTCCGGACGGCGGGCGTGAACGCCCGCGTGCGGCACGACGACGACTGTGCGGACCAGACCCCCGTCGCCCCACCGCCCACCGCGGGCTGCCGCGGCTCCCCGACGCCGCCCTCGGCACCCGCCGCTGCCCACGCCCGGACACGACCGACGTCCACCAGAGCGAGGGACTCCGACGATGGCGCGACAGCCGACCCGTGCCGCCAGCAGGCTGGCGGCCTACCGATCGACCGACCCGGACCTTCATCCGCCGCTGCGGATGCAGGTCCTGCTGGGTTTCCAGCACGTGCTGGCGATGTTCGCCAGCAACGTCACCATCCCGATCATCCTCGCCGGCCTCATCGGCGCCGACGCCGCCGAGACGACGTCGCTCATCCAGGTCGCCATCCTCGTCGCGGGCCTGACGACCGTCGTCCAGGGTGTCGGGCTCGGACCCGTCGGCGCCCGCCTGCCCATCGTCAACGGCAGCGGCTTCGTCTTCGCGGCGGTCGCCTTCCCCGTGGCCGTGGAGTACGGGCTGCCCGCCGTCTTCGGCGGGGCGCTGGTCGCCGGTGTGGTGCAGCTCCTCGCGGGCCTCGTCATCCCCCGCCTCATGTTCCTCTTCCCCACGGTGGTCCTGGGCATCGTCCTGACCAGCGTGGGGCTCGGCCTCATCCCCACGGGCATCGAGATGGCCGCCGGCGGTGCCGGGAGCGCGGACTTCGGCAGCCCCCGGAACCTCGCGCTCGCGGCCCTGGTCCTCACCCTGGCGATCGCGCTGAGCCACTACGGCCGCGGCCTCCTCAGCGCCGCCGCCATCCTCCTCGCCCTCGCCGTCGGGTACGTCGTCGCCATCCCGCTCGGGATGGTCGACTGGCAACCGGTGGCCGACGCCGCCAGGGTGTCCGTGGCGGTCCCGCTGCAGTTCGGCGTGGCGTTCGAGCCCGCCGCGATGGTCGCCATGGGCGTCGCCGGGCTGGTCAACGTGCTCGACTCGATGGGCTCCATGGTCGCCGTCACCAAGGGGACGGCCGACCGCGAGCCGACGGCACGCGAGTACACCGGCATGGTCACGGGCTCGGGCGTCGGTGCCCTCCTCGCCGGCCTCTTCGGCACCGTGCCGAGGCACCTCCTACAGCCAGAACGCCGGGCTGGTCCCGCTCACCGGGATCCTGAGCCGGCACGTCGCCACCGCCACCGGCGCGATCCTCGTCCTGCTCAGCCTCTTCCCCAAGGGCGCTGCGGCGATCACCGCGATGCCGTCCGCGGTCCTCGGCGGCGCGGCCATCCTGCTCTTCGGCAACGTCCTCGCCATCGGGATCAAGCTCCTCGGGGAGACCGGTCTGGACCAGCGCCTGCTCATCGTCGTCGCCGTCTCCCTCACCGTCGGCCAGGGCCTGGGACTCGTCCCCGAGGCCATCGCCGTCCTGCCCGACCAGCTCGTCACGCTCCTGGGCACCGGTGTCGTCCCCGCCGTCGTCGTCGGGATCGTCCTCAACCTCGTGCTGCGCGAGCGCACCGAGGACCGGCCGGAGCAGCGCGAGCCGGCGCGACCGACCCCCTGACCAACCCCCTCGAAGGAATCGGAGGACAACCAGTGACCCAGCAGACCTGCGACCTGCTCCTGACCGGCGGGACCGTGGTGACCGCGGACGACGAGTGGCGGGTCCTCGACCCCGGGGCCGTCGCGGTGACCGGGTCGGTCATCACCGCCGTCGGCACCCCGGAGGAGCTCGCCGACCACACGGCGCGCCGGACCGTGGACTGCACCGGACGGGTGGTCATCCCCGGCCTGGTCGACTGCCACAACCACCTCTTCCAGCTGCTCGGCCGCGGCCTGGGCGAGGGCATGGCCCTGTGGCCGTGGCTGAGCACGTTCATGTGGCCCTACGCCGGCGGCATCACCCGCGAGGAGGCCGTCGCCGGGGTGACCGTCGGCGCCCTGGAGGCGGCGCGCAGCGGCACCACGTGCGTCGTGGACAACCACTACGCGCCGTCGGACGTGCAGACCGTGCTGGCCGTGGCCGCGGCCGTGGACGAGGTGGGCCTGCGCGGTGTCATCGCCCGCGGCATGACCGGGGAGAAGACCCAGGTGGCGATCGACGGCCGGCTCTCCGACGCGCTGTTCCGCTACAGCGACGAGGAGGAGGTGGCGATGACCCAGGAGTGCATCGCCGCCCGCCGCGGCACCCGCGTCGAGGTGTGGCCCGCCCCGCTCAACGTCATCTACAACACCCAGGACCTCGTGCGGCGGGCGGTCGAGCTCGCCCGTGCGGAGGGGACCAGGTGGCACACCCACTGCTCCGAGGCCGAGGCGGACCCGCAGATCTACCTCGACGCCTACGGGGTGCGGCCGATCCAGTGGCTGCACCAGGAGGGCCTGCTCGGCCCGGAGGCCACCATCGCCCATGCCATCTGGCTCGACGACGCCGAGGTCGCGGCGGTGGGCGAGACCCGCACCGGGCTCAGCTACAACCCGCAGTCCAACCAGTACCTCGCGTCCGGAGCGATGCGCCTGCGGGACACCCGCGCGGCGGGCGCCACGGTGGGGATGGGCGCCGACGGCTCGGCGGGGCACTGCTCCGACATGTTCCAGGTGATGAAGCAGGCGGTCTACGTGCAGCGGCTCGCCACCCTGGACCCGGAGGCCGCGACGGCACGTGAGGTCTTCGCGCTCGCCACCCGGGGCGGGGCACAGTACGCCGGCCTCGACGCGGGCCAGGTGGCCGTGGGGCGGCTGGCGGACCTCGCGGTGGTGGACGTCAGCCAGCCGCGGCACGCCCCGCTCCACGACGTGGTCTCCACGCTCGTCTACTCCTGCACCGGCAGCGACGTCACCATGACGATCGTCGACGGCGAGGTGGTGTACGAGGACGGGCGCGCCACCCGGGTCGACGCCGCCGAGGCCGTGGCGGAGGCCGAGGCCCGCGGCGGGGAGCTCGCCCGCCGGGTGGGGCTCGCCTCACGACTGGCGGAGCGGTGACCTGCCCGGTGCAGTGGCGGGCCGTGCGGTGAGCCGACCGGCGCTGCGGCCGGCCCTTACCGGCCGCAGTCGCTGTGCCCACCCGCCCAGGTGCTGCCGAGCGGCGGTGCACCGGCCTCAGCGCTCGCCTCGGGCGCGCGCGGGGGCGCCGGCCCCAGCGCCTGCCCGGCGTACGCGGAGCACCGGTTGCCGCGCCCGCCCCGCCCATCGCCGCGCCCACCCCGGGGCGACGCGGACCGGTGGACGGACCGTCCTGTCCCCGGGCCGTGGCAGGCTTGGCCACGTGCCCCCGAAGTCTCGTCGCTCCGCCCCCTCCGGACTCAGCTGGGAGGAGGCGCCGCTCGCCCCCGTCGTCCTCGTCCGCGGAGGTGAGGGCCTGCTCAGCGACCGTGCCGTCGCCCGCGTCGTCGCCCTGGCCAAGGAGGCGGACCCCGGCACGGAGGTGACCCGGCTGGAGGCCGCCGGCTACGACGCCGGCCGACTCGGCATGCTCGCGAGCCCGTCCCTGTTCGGCGAGGCCCGGTGCATCGTCGTCACCGGCGTCGAGAGCTGTACCGACGCCTTCATCGAGGACGCCCTGGCCTACCTCGCCGCCCCTGCCGACGACGTCTGGCTCGTGCTCCAGCACGGCGGCGGCGTCCGCGGGAAGAAGCTGTTGGACGCCGTGACCAGGGCGGGCCACCCCGTCGTGTCGTGCGAACCGCTCAAGGACCACGACAAGGCCGCCTTCGTGTCCGCGGAGTTCCGGCGCGCGCGGCGGCAGGTCGACCAGGAGGCGGTCCAGGCGCTCGTCCAGGCCGTCGGCTCCGACCTGCGTGAGCTCGCCGCGGCCTGCGCGCAGCTGGTCGCCGACACCACCGGCCGCATCACCGCCGATGTGGTGGAGCGGTACCACGGCGGGCGGGTCGAGGCGACCGGCTTCAAGGTCGCCGACGCCGCGATCGCCGGCAACGCGACCGAGGCGGTCACCCTGCTGCGCCACGCCGTGGAGAGCGGCGCCCACCCGGTGGTGCTCGTCGCGGCCCTCGCCGTCAAGCTCCGCACCATGGCCAAGGTGGAGGCGATGGCGGGTCGCGGCGGGGCGGGCAGCCTGGGCCTGGCGCCGTGGCAGGTGGACCGCGCGCGCCGCGAGCTGTCCGGCTGGAGCCCCGAGGGTCTGGCCCGCGCGATCACGGCGGTCGCCGCCGCCGACGCCGAGGTCAAGGGCGAGAGCCGCGACCCTGTGTTCGCCGTCGAGCGCGCCGTCCTGCGCATCGTCGCGAGCCGGGGCCGGCGGTGAGCGGCCCGGTGAGCCGGCCGGAGCCCACGCCGGCCGACCCGGCTGCCGACCCCTCGGGCGCCGGGCCCGTCCACCGGTACCGGGTCGTCCCGGCCGCCTACGTCCTGCTCCTACGTCCCGACGACGACGGCGTGGACCACGTGCTGCTCCAGCTGCGCGCCCACACCGGGTTCATGGACGGTCACTGGGCCTGCGGCGCGGCGGGGCACGTCGAGGCCGGGGAGAGCGTCCTGCAGGCAGCGCTGCGCGAGGCGCGTGAGGAGCTCGGTATCCGGATCGCCGCGGACGACCTGCTCCCGCTCACCGCCATGCACCGCACCCAGCGCAGCGGGCTGGCGGTCGACGAACGGGTCGACTTCTTCCTCGCCTGCCGCCGGTGGACCGGCGAGCCCAGCCTGCGCGAGGCCAAGGCCACCGACCTGCGCTGGGTCCGCCTCGACCGGCTCGACTCCCTCACCGAGCCGGTGGTTCCCCACGAGCGGCAGGTGCTCGCGGCGCTGGCCGCGGGCGCGGTGCCGGCCGTCATGACGTTCGGGTTCCCCGCGCCGTAGCGGCACCGGCCGCCTCCGCCGCCCGACCGTGCGAGGCCCGGCTCGGCAGCGGGAGGCGAGCCTGCCGCGCGCCCGCTGAGCACGGCACAGCGGACCCGACGCGCGCCCGATGAGCACTCCAGGACGCACCCGACGCGCGATCGGCGAGTACGGCAGGCGACCCCGACGTCGTCGGCAACACGGCGAGCCCGTCGACGGGGCGCCTGGTCAGCACCGCGCAGCGAGCCCGTCGACACGGCGCACGACGACGACCACGCCGCACTCGTCGGTGCGCAGCACGAGCGCGCCGCGGCGGCCGTACAGCTCGAGGGTCGCCGGGGCCGGGTGCCCGAAGTCGTTGTCCCGGCCGACACTCACCAGTGCGAGCGGAGCCGCGACCGCCTCGGCCAGGGCGGGCAGCTGGGCGGGTGAGCCGTGGTGCGGCACGAGGACGACGTCGTCCTGCACACTCGGCGCGCCGCCGGTGAGCTCGCCCAGCAGGCCGCGCTGACCTGCCGGCTCGAGGTCACCCAGCGCCAGCACGCTCATGCCGCCCGTCTCGAGCCGGACGACGAGGGAGAGGTCGTTGGCCGCGGCGTCGTCCCCGGGGGTCGCCAGCTCCATCGCCCGAGCCGTGGGCCACAGCACCCGCCAGCGCACGTCCTGCCCGGCCTCCCCCGCGGCCCCGGCCACCGGCCGCTCCAGGGCGGCGCCCTCCCGGGCGAGCGCCGCCTCCACCCGCACCTCGGCCGGGGCGGGAGCGTCGTGCGGGGTGAGCAGCACCCGGTGGACGACGGCCGCGTCGAGCACCTCCTCCAGGCCCCCGACGTGGTCGGCGTGGAGATGGGTGAGCACGAGGAGGTCGATGTGGCGCACCCCGGCCTGCCGCAGGCAGTCCGCGGCCGCCTCCCCCGGCGGGCCGACGTCGACCATGACGGCGGCGCGGGGACCCGAGCGCAGGAGCAGCCCGCTGCCCTGCCCGACGTCACACTGCACGAGGAGCCAGTCGCCCGGAACACCGGCGACCAGGCTGCCCACGGCCCGGCGCGGCCCGGGCACCACCGCGAGCAGGACGACCAGACCGGTCACCGCCACGCCGACGACCTTCGCCCGCGGGCCCCGTCCGGCCAGGACGAGGGCGAGCACGGTGACCCCGGCGAGCAGGCCGGCGCCGGCGAGGCCCGCGGGCCACGGCACCCGGGAGCCGGGCAGGTCTGCGCAGCCGAGCGCGACCCAGGCGATCCACCCGGTGCACCAGCCGGCCGCCGTCGCCAGCGGCTCCGCCAGTGCGGGCAGCCACGGCGCCAGGACGGTGGCCAGGACACCGAGCACGGTCGCCGGCGGCACCGCCGGGGCGGCCAGGACGTTGGCCGGGACCGCGTAGGTGGCGACCGCCGGGTCGAGCAGGACGATGACCGGGGCGCAGCACACCTGGGCCGCTGCGGGGACGGCGAGGACGTGGGCCAGGGTGCGGGGCAGCCGACGGGCCAGCGTGGATGCCCACGGGCCGGAGAGCACGACAAGGCCGGTGGTGGCGAGCACCGACAGCACGAAGCCGTAGGAACGGGCCAGCCACGGGTCGAGGAGGAGCAGCACCCCGACCCCGCTGCACAGCGCCGGCAGTGCGCGGGAGGGTCGGCCGAGGAGCAGCGCGCCGAGCGCGATCGCGCCCATCGTCGCCGAGCGCAGCACACTGGCCTCCGGCCGCACCAGGACGACGAAGCAGACGAGCACGAGGCCACCGACCACCGCGCGGGCCCAGCGCGGCGCCCAGCTCAGGGTGGCGAGCACCGCGCCGAGGACGATCGCGACGTGGGCCCCGGAGACCGCGGTGATGTGTGTCAGCGAGACGGTCCGCAGCGCTGCGTCGAGGTCGGCGGGCATGCGCGAGTCGTCACCGACCGCGATGCCCGGGACCAGCCCGCGCGCCTGGGCCGGTGCGTCCGCGACCGCGGCGACCAGGCCCGCACGCATCCGGTTCGCCACCCGGTGGTGGGCAGGCGGCGGTGCCCGGGTCTCGGGCGGCCCGTGCGTCACGAGGAGCGCGACGACGTCCTCGCCCGGCTCCACGGCCACGAGGCGCCCGGACAGCGCCACGCGGGCGCCCAGCTGGACGTCCTGCCAGGTCGGCGGTGCGAGGACGAGCAGCGGGGCCCGAACCCGCGCGGCCAGCCCGCGGCCCTCGACGACGTCCGCCCGCAGCGGCACCATCACCCGGTCTCCCCCGCCCCGTTCCGGCGGGGTGGCCGAGAGCCGGGGGTCGCCGGTCACCTGCCCGCTCACGGTGGCCACCGCCCCGGTGGCGACGAGGTCACCGAGCAGCCCGGCGGCGCGCTGGTGCACCTGCGCCGCGGCCGAGAGCAGGACCAGTGCCGCCACGACGAGCGCCAGCGCCACCGTGGCCTGCGGGGTGGGCCCGGTGAGGTCCCGGTGGCGTCCCCGCCGGCTCGGGCGGGTGCCGGGCCTGCGCCACAGCGACCACGCCGCCCACAGGGCGAGGGCGAGCAGCACGCCGGCACCGCCCGCCGCGAGCGCCGGCGGGAGCAGCACCCCGCCGAAGGCGGCGACCCAGGCACCGAGCGCGGCGGGCACGAGCCGCAGGTCGAGCGTCATACCCGCACCCGGTCCCGCAGCCGCTCGAGCGTTGCGGGCCCGATGCCCGAGACCTCGAGCAGCTCGTCGACCGAGTGGAACGGGCCGTGCGCCTCGCGCCAGTCGAGGATGCGTTGGGCGATGGCGGGACCGACGCCCGGGAGGGTGTCGAGGGTGGCGAGGTCGGCGGTGTTGAGGTCGACGACGCCCGGCGGGTCCCCGGAGCCCGCCGGCGTCCCGGCCGGCGTGGGTGGGCCCGGTGGGGCAGCACCGGGGAGCGCCTCCCCCGCCCGCGGGACGTAGACCTGCTCCCCGTCCACGACGAGGCGGGCGAGGTTGACCGCGGAGAGCTCGGCGTCGCCCAGGGCCCCGCCGGCCGCGTCCACCGCGGCGGCGACGCGGGACCCGGCCGGCAGCTCGACCACGCCGGGGCGTTCCACCGCCCCGGCGACGTGGACGACGACGCCCGCGTGCTGCGCGGCTGGTGGTTCCGGTGCGGCGTGCGTCGCGGCCGGGTCGGACAGCCCGTCCCCGGGCTGCGGGGACGCCGTGCCGCTCCCGTCCCCACCCTCCTCGGGTGCGCCGCTCCCCTGCCCGCCCGCCGCGGTCCGGGGTGCGCCGGCCGGATCGTCGCGGGAGCCGTCGTCCCCGCGCGGGGCGCCGTGGGCCGCCTGCAGCTGCGGCACCGGGACGGCGTCGGAGGGGCCGGAGGCGATCGCCCGGGCCACCACGGCCCCCGTGACCGCGGTGAGGACGGCGAGCACCGCGACCACCGCCCGGCCGGACACCGCCCATCGGCGCGCCGCCTGCGCGCGGTGGTCCCGTCTGCTGTGCGCAGGGTCCGGCGGCCCACCGGAGACGATGCGGTCGAACTCCCGCGCGGCGTCCTCGTCCCGCTCCGGGTTCGCCTCGAGGTCGAGGTGTCCGGCCGTGGCGGTGTAGGCCCGGCGGGTCAGGGCCCGGAGCCGAGCCGCGGAGTCCGGCCTGCCCCGGCGGGTCGCACGCATGGGCGGGACGCTACGGCGAGGTCCTCGTCCGTCGGCCGCCGCCCTGCACGCCCCGGGGACGTCACGGCGCCGCGGTGACGCTGGGGAGCACCCACCCGGGTCGGCGCGAGCGGACCGCGCACCCGCCGGCGGACGGTGCGGGGAGCCGCGTCCCGTCCTCGCCTTACCGGCCGGTCGGTGACCGGCTCGCTACGTCGCCTCGACGCCGGCCCGGACGATGACCACGACGGGGGCCTGGTTGGCCACCCCGTGGCTCACCGACCCCAGCAGCATGCTGGTGAGCCCACCGCGTCCGCGGCTGCCGACGACCACGACGCCGGCCTCCTCGGCGGCGCGGACCAGCGCCCGGACGGGACGCTCCCGCATGAGCCGCAGCTCCGCCTCGACGTCCGGGAAGCGTTGCCGCCACTCGGCGAGCCGCTCGGCGGTGAGCCGCGCCGCCTCCCCCGCCGCCTTCTCGTAGTACTCGGTGATGCCGGTGTCCGGGAAGTCGGGGAAGGCAGCGTCGTGCTGGGCACCCTGGACGACGACCACGCGGGTGCCGCGCCGCCGGGCCTCCTCGAAGGCGTACTCCACCGCCTCGGGGGCCCCCTCCTCCGGGTCCATCCCCACCACGACGGGGGCCGCGGCGCCCGCGCTCGGCCTGGCGTTGACGACGGCGACGGCGCTCCGCGCGTGGGCGGCGACCTTGTGCGACACCGAGCCGAGCAGGAGCTCCTCGGCCCCGCCCAGGCCGCGTCGTCCGACGACGACGAGGCCGGCCCGGGTGGAGGCCGACACCAGCGCGATCGCCGGGTCCTCGACACGCGCCTCGGTGGTCACGGACAGGTCGGGGTGGGCGGCACGGACGCGCTCCGCGGCGGCCCGGACGAGCTCGGCCCCGCGGCTCTCCGCGTCCGCCGGCGGGGCGAACTCCCAGGCCCGGGCCCGGGAGATCCACGGGAAGGCGTAGAGGATGTGCAGGCCGACGCCGCGCCGTTCCGCCTCCTCGGCCGCCCAGTCCACGGCGACCTCGGCGTTGGCGGAGCCGTCGGTGCCGACCACGACACTGCCGGCGGGGAAGTCATCGGTCATGGGCACTCCTGAGCCATCCACACCCGCACGGGTGGCCGGACCGGCTCGGCCGGCGAGCCCATCATGGCACGCGCGCGGCCGCTCGCCCCGGCGGTTCGGAGGTCGGGTGCGCCGCTACCTGTCGAGGGTCGCCCTGCTCGGGCACCTGCCGGGTCAGACCTGGACGGGACGGGCCTCCGGGCCGTCGACGAGCCCGCGAGCACGCAGGGCGGGGATGATGCCGCGTACGAGCCGGGACACGTCGGCCGGGATGGAACCGGGCAGGACGACGAAGCCGTCCGCGGCGCCCGCCTCCAGCCACTTCTCCATGGTCGCCACGACGTCACCGACGGTGCCGACCGCCTCGAGCGCACCGGCCCAGTCGGCGTCGCCACCGGCCATGTCGGTGAGCAGGTCGGCGCGGGCCCGGGCGGACTCGTAGTCCGCGGCGATGACGGTTCGCAGGTCGACGAGCACCTTCACCGGCCGGCGTCCCGCGGCGCGGGCGGCGGAACGCACGGCGTACCGCAGCTCACGCGCCCAGGCCAGGTCGGACTCGCGCAGCCGCACGACGTCGGCGAGCTCGGCGGCCGCCGGCAGCTCGGACTCCTCCTCGAAGGGCAGCACGACTGCCGGGCGCTGGCTGGACCGCTCCGCCGTCGTGCGGATGAGCTCCTCGAGCAGGTCACCGAGCTCGGGCAGCGCGGTGACGTCACCGCCACGGTCGCGGGACACCTGGAGGCCCGGCCACGAGCCGCTCTTGCGGTTGAACTGGGCGAGCTCGGCGGCGACGGCGGCGTCCGCGCGGCCGAGCTGGACGCTGGGGACGAGCCCGGTGCCGCCGGCGCTGGGGCTGATCCGGCGGGCGGCGACGACGGGGTCGAGCCAGGCGTTCGCACGCGGGGCGGCGTCGGCGCGGAGGCGGAAGCTCTCGCCGAGGGTGACGAAGGAGACCCCACCCTTGTGAGCGGCCCGGGCGTAGGCGGCGAGGCGGACGAGGTTCGCCTGCTCGGCGGGCAGCCCGGCGACGACGTCACGGTCACGGGCCGGTGCGCCCAGGCCGGAGAGGTCCAGCGCGATCGTCGCGGTGGTCGAGGTGGTCTCGGTGGTACGGGTGGGCAGGAATGCAGTGGGCATGGCAGGACACCGTTCGAGTCAGCGGCGCCGGGAGGCGCGCGGAAGGAAGGGGGACCTGGTCCGCCGGGTCCGGCGCCCGGTGTGTCACTCACCGGCGTCCGGGGGCTGGCCCAGGGGTGATGCGGCGGCGCGCGTCGCGCCGAGGCATCGCTGGTATGTCTCAGGCGGACATACAGGGGCGAGCCCACATGCACATGCACATGCAACGGCCACTGCGGCTGACGATCTGCCGGGGGTTGCTGTGGTGCGTGGTCATCGCCATCTCTTCCTTCGTGCTCAGCACCGCATCGGTGCACTGCGTTGCCCCGCAGTCCGCGGGACCAGGTCTTCACCCGGGGCACCCACCGCACGTGGCGGGTTGCCGACCAGCAAGCCGGGGCTTAGCGCAC
>NZ_CALGNQ010000251.1 GCF_937958535.1 uncultured Georgenia sp.
GAACATCTCCACCTTGTTGAACTGGTGGACGCGGATGATGCCGCGGGTGTCCTTGCCGTAGGAGCCCGCCTCGCGGCGGTAGCAGGTGGACCAGCCGGCGTACCGCAGCGGGCCGTCGGACAGGTCGATGATCTCGTCGGCGTGGTAGCCGGCGAGCGCCACCTCGGAGGTGCCGGTGAGGTAGAGGTCGTCGTCGGGCAGGTGGTAGACCTCCTCGGCGTGGGCGCCGAGGAAGCCGGTGCCGCCCATGACCGCGGGGGTGACGAGGGTGGGCGTGATCATCGGGACGAACCCGGCGGCGACGGCCTGGTCCATCGCGGCGTTGAGCAGCGCGAGCTCGAGGCGGGCGCCCACGCCGGTGAGGAAGTAGAACCGGGCCCCGGAGACCTTCGCCCCGCGCTTGACGTCGATGGCGCGCAGCCCCTCGGCCAGCTCGAGGTGGTCGCGGACCTGCTCCAGCTGCGGCCGCTCGCCCACCTCCCGCAGCACGGCGAAGTCCTCCTCGCCGCCCGGCGGCACGCCGTCGATGACGACGTTGGACAGCTCGTAGGCGATCGCCTCGGCCTCCTGTGCGGCGGCCGTGGCCGCCCGCTCGGCGGCCTTGACCTGCTCGGCGAGCTCCTTGGCGCGGGCCAGCACGGCCGGGCGGTCCTCCGGGGAGGCCTTGCCGACGGAGCGGCTGACCTCCTTCTGCTCGGACCGGAGCTGCTCGAAGGCGGTGAGGGCGGTGCGCCGACGCTCGTCGGCCTCCAGAGCACGGTCGACCAGACCGGGGTCCTCACCCCGCGCACGCTGGCTGGCGCGGACGACGTCGGGGTTCTCGCGCATGGCTCTGAGATCGATCACGTCCCCGAGCCTATCCGGGGCGTGGGGGCACCTCATGTCCGGTCGGGCGGGCAGGCTCACCTCCGGGCCGGACACGACGTCGTCCCGGCCGTCCCGGCCGGTGATGCCCCGCGCGTCGAGAGGCCGGTCCAGCGGGTGCATCTCGGCTCGGCACCGGCGGGCTGCGGCTAGGGTCGACGGTGTGAGGATCCGCCGCGCCCTGGCCCGTGTCTACTGGCACCTGAGCCGGTGGTCGCCCGCGCCCACCGCGCCGCCGGCCGGGGGCAGCGGCATCCTCATCGGGGCCCCGCACACCTCGAACTGGGACTTCGTCCTCATGCTCGCGCTGGCGTGGCACTGGGGCATCAGCGTGCGGTGGCTCGGCAAGGACAGCCTGTTCAAGCGTCCCTTCGGCCCGCTCATGCGGGCGCTGGGCGGTATCCCGGTACGGCGTGACGACCCCCGCGGCCTGGTCGACGAGCTCGTCGAGCAGGTCCGCGCCGGCGGCCCGACCTACCTCGTCATCACCCCAGAGGGCTCGCGCACCGCCGTGAGGTACTGGAAGTCCGGGTTCTACCGGATCGCCCGGGCGACCGGGCTGACGGTCACCCTCGGCTACGTCGACGGCCGCACCATGACCACCGGGCTGGGTCCCACCCTGACGATGACCGGGGACGTCCGCGCCGACATGGACCGCATCCGGGAGTTCTACGCGGGCAAGGTCGGGGTCCGACCGGGCGGCGAGCGCATCCCCCGCCTCCACGCCGAGGAGGAGTGACGTCCCACCGCACCGTCCCGGCGGGGGCAGGAACCACGGGCACCCAGTAGCGTGCCGACGTGAGTTGGGAACAGTGGGTCGCGGTCATCGCGCTCGTCATCGCCGTCGCGGGACTCGCGCTGGGGTTCACGGTGTGGCGGGCGCTGCGGCGCCGCACCCCGTCCTTCGCGCACGACGACCCCGCACCCGAGCCGCCGCGGCGCCCCACCGGCCCGCCCGCCGTGGTCTTCAACCCCTCGAAGGGCACCGACGGCGAACGGCTGCGCCGGCTGGTCACCGAGGTGGCCGCCGAGTCCGGGCTGCCCGAGCCGCTGTGGCTGGAGACCACCGTCGAGGACCCGGGCGCGGGTCAGGTGCGCACCGCCCTGGCCCGCGGCGCCTCCGTCGTCATCGCCGCCGGGGGCGACGGCACGGTGCGGGCGGTCGCCGAGGGCCTGGCCGGCACC
Source organism: uncultured Georgenia sp. (assembly GCF_937958535.1). GTDB lineage: Bacteria > Actinomycetota > Actinomycetes > Actinomycetales > Actinomycetaceae > Oceanitalea. The sequence goes on from NZ_CALGNQ010000251.1 coordinate 2,050, forward strand.
GACACCCCGATGGGCGTGCTCCCGCTGGGCACCGGGAACCTGCTCGCGCGCAACCTCGACGTGCCGCTCACCGGCTACCGGGACATGGTGACGACGGCGCTCACCGGACGGGACCGGGCGATGGATCTGGGCTGGCTGCGCATCGAGCGCCCGCCCGCCGCCGCCGAGCCTGAGCGGGACGTCTACCGCGACGAGCCGGGACGCACCGCCGTCGCGCCCACCCCGGCCGAGGAGGACCAGGCCCCCGAGGTCCGGGAGGGGAGCGTGCCGGGGGCAGAGCTCGACACCGAGCACGTCTTCCTCGTCATCGGCGGCATGGGCTTCGACGCCGCGATGGTGGGCGGTGCCGACGACGAGCTCAAGGCGAAGATCGGTTGGTTCGCCTATTTCGTCGGCGGGGCGCGGCACCTGCTCGGCCGCAAGATCCAGGCCACCCTCGAGCTCGGCGACTCCGGGGAGAGCGCCGAGTTCCACGCGCGCACCGTGCTCATCGCCAACTGCGGGCGGCTGCCGGGCGGGGTGGTGCTCTTCCCCGACGCCCAGCTCGACGACGGCTGGCTCGACGTCGCCGCCATCGACACCCGCGGCGGGATCATCGGGTGGGCGGACCTGCTGCGCAAGGTCGTGCTCCAGGGCCTCGGGGTGCGCCGCGACCTGCTGCCCTACAGCACCGGGAGCATCGAGTTCCGCCGGGCGCACACGCTGACGATCCGCACCGCGCAGCCGGAGCAGGTGCAGGTGGACGGCGACCTCCTCGGAGAGGCCACCGTCGTCCACGCCCGGGTGCAGCACCGCGGGCTGGTCGTGCGCACGCCGTAGGCCACCCCGTGCCACCCGCGGACCCGGTGCCCCGGGGTCCGCACCCGGGACCGGCAGCCCCGGGGCGGGGCGCACCCGCCGCGCTCAGAGGCGCCCGGCGCGCACGTCCTCCACCCAGGCACGGGCGGCGTGGAAGTCCGCGTCGTGCGTGCCCGGCGCGACATGCGCCGCGACCCGGTCCCACCGCGGGTAGGAGCCGAGGTAGCGCACGAGCGGGCACACCCGGTGCAGGCCGATGAGCGCGTCGGCCACCCGCTCCTCGGCGACGTGGCCCTCGAGGTCGATGGAGAAGGAGTAGCGGCCCAGCGAGTCCCCGATGGGGCGGGACTCGATGCGCGAGAGGTTGATCCCCCGCACCGCGAACTGCTCCAGCATCGACAGCAGCGCCCCGGCCTCGTTGTCGGGCAGGTGCACCATGAGCGTCGTCTTGTCCGCCCCGGTGCGCTCGGGCACCTCCCCGGGCCGGGCGACGACGACGAAGCGCGTGACCGCGTGCGGGTTGTCCGCCACCCCCTCGGCGAGCGCCTCCAGGCCGTAGCGCTCCGCCGACAGCGGGGAGCAGAGGGCGGCGTCGAAGCCGGCCTCCTCCCGTCCGTGCTCGGCGAGGGTGGCGGCCGCCGCGGCGGTGGAGGTGGCCGGGACGTGGACGGCGCCGTCGAGCTCGCGCGCCACCCAGCCGCGGCACTGCGCCCAGGCGTGGGGATGGGTGGAGATCCGGCGCACGTCCGCGCGGCGGGTGCCGGGTACGACGGCGAGCACGAAGGCCACCGGGACGACGACCTCACCGACGATGACGAGCGGGTCGGGCGACGCCGCCAGCGTGTCCATCGTCGCGTTGACCCCGCCCTCCACCGAGTTCTCCATCGGGACGACCGCGTAGTCCGCCTGCCCGGTGCGCACCGCCTCCAGGGCGGCGACGACGTCGGTGGCCGGCTCGGCGTCGACCGGCTCCTGCCCGACGAAGGCACGCAACGCCGCCTCGGTGAAGGTCCCCTCGGGTCCCAGGTAGGCGTAGCGGGCGGCTGGCTGCTCGGACATCGCTTCTCCTCGTGCTCTGCGCGCGGTGCGCACCGGGGAAGCCTATGGCAGATGGGCGCCCGTTCCGGCGCCACGTAGGCTGCCCGGGTGAGGCGTCGTCGGAATGTCACCCGCGCCGGGCTCGCGCTGCTCGCCGTCGTGCTCGTCGCCGCCCTCGTCCTGCCCCTCGCCGGGAGCGCCTTCGCCCAGGACGACGACGGCGCCCCCGCCGGCAGCCCGGTCGTGCTGCTCGGCACGGGCGGGCTGCGCTGGGACGACCTGTCCGCACTCGGCACCCCGCGGCTGTGGGCGCTGGCCGAGGAGTCCGGCACCGCGAACATGGTGGTGCGCTCGGTGCGGTCGAGCACCTGCCCGGCGGACGGGTGGCTCGCCGTCTCCGCGGGCCGGCGTGCCGCCGACCTGCCCGCCGCCGAGTTCGGAGTCTGCCGGCTCCTGGAGGACCCGGTCGACGGCGTCGTCCCGGGCTGGTCGGACTACCTGGCCGCCGCCGCGGAGGATTCCTACGACGCGCGCCCGGGCACCTTCGGCTCGCTCCTCGCCGGCGCCCCGGCGCTCGCCGTCGGTCCGGGGGCGGCGGTGGCGCTGGCCGACCCGTCGGGCAGCGTGGCCGGGGAGTACCTGCCCCGGCCCGAGGACCCCGCCGTGCTGGGCACGCTCGTGTCCGAGGCCGCACCGGGGATGGAGCTCGTCGTCGTCGACCTGGGCACGGTGCGGGACCGCGGGCGCCCGCTGTTGCCCGCCGAGCACCCGCTCTTCGCCGGCTCCCCGGAGGAGGAGCCGGTCAAGGGGCTGGGCGGCGGCCCGCTCGCCGGGCCCGACCGGGTGGAGCAGGTGGCGCAGGTCGAGGCCCGGGCCGCGGCCGTCCTCGACGCGCTCCCCACGGGGGCGACGGTGCTCCTCGCGTCGCTCGCCGACTCCGGCACCACCCCCGTCATGCAGGTGATGGCGCTCGACACACCCGACGGCGAGCCCGGCCTGCTGGAGTCCCGCTCCACCCGCCAGCCCGGGATGGTGCAGTCCACCGACCTGCTGCCCACCCTGCTGGACCACCTCGGCATCGACGCCCCCGCCGGGCTGGCGGGCGCGCCGATGGCCAGCGGCCCGACCGACGGCTCGGGCGCGGCCCGCATCGCCCGGCTCGTCGACGAGAACCGGCACGCGATGGCGGTCCGCCCGCTCACCGCCCCCTTCTTCTCCGGCCTCGTGCTCGTCAACCTCCTGCTCTACGCCGTCGTCACGGTGGGCCTGAACCGGCGCATCCTCCAGCGGGTGGGCCGCTGGGTCGCCCACCGCCGCTCGAGCGGCTGGGCGGGCCTGGCCCGCGCCGCCCGGGCGATCGACCCGGACGTCGCACTGCGGACGCTGCGCGCGGTCGCGGTCACCGTCGCCGCGCTGCCGGTGGCCAGCTACCTCGCCAACCTGCTGCCGTGGTGGCGCGCCGGCTCGCCGGGCCTCGTCGTCTACACCAGCACGGTGGCGGTCGCCGCGCTCGTCGCCGGGCTCGCGCTCGCACCCCCGTGGCGCCACCGGCTGCTCGCGCCGGTCGGGGTGGTCGCCGGGCTCACCGCCGTCGTCCTCGCCGTCGACGTCGTCACCGGCGCCCGGCTCCAGGTGGCGGCGCTCATGGGGGTCCAGCCCCAGGTGGGGGGCCGCTTCTACGGGATCAACAACTCCTCCTTCGCGCTGTGGGCCGCGAGCACGCTGCTCACCGCCAGCTGCCTGGCCGAGCCGCTCGTCCGGCGGGGCCGGCGGGTCGCGGCGGCCGTGCTCGTGGGGCTCGTCGGGGCGGTCGCCACCGTCCTCAACGGGGCGCCCGGGATCGGCGCGGACTTCGGTGGCCCGCCCGCCCTGCTGCCCGCGTTCGTCATCCTGGCGCTCCTCGCCCTCGGGGTGCGCCTCGGCTGGCGGCGGGTGCTCGTCGTCCTCGGTGCGGCGGCCGTGGTCGCGCTGTCCTTCTCCGTCGTCGACTGGCTGCGACCGCCGGCCGAGCGCAGCCACCTGGGTCGCTTCGTCGAGACCGTCCTCGACGGCGGGCTGGTCGACGTCGTGCTGCGCAAGCTCGGACAGAACCTGTCCAACCTCGTCGGCTCCACCCTGACCTTCCTCGCCGTCGGCGGGATCGCGCTCGTCGTCCTCGTCCTCACCCAGCCGCTGCGGCGCGCCGCCCGCGCCGGTGACCACGCCGCCTACGGGTGGCTCGCCGAGGGCTCCTCGCTGCGCCGCCTGGACGCGGACACGCGGATGCTGCGCCCGGCGCTCGTCGCGGTGGCCGTGGCGCTGGGGATCGGCTTCGCGGTCAACGACTCCGGGATCGTCATCCCCGCCATCGGCATCTCGCTGGCCGTCCCGCTCCTCGTCGGCGTGGTCGCCGGGTGGCTGCTGCGGCTGCGGACCGAGCGGCGGGCCGGTCAGCGCGAGGCGACGGCGCGGTAGGGCTGCCCGGGCTTCTGCTTGGCCGGCCGGTCACCCAGGTCACGCAGGCTCAGCCGCACCCCGCGGGCCCGTCGGATGATGTCGGCGAGCATGACGTCGCGGTACTGGGCGGCGCGGTGGAGCTGGCCGCGCAGGTCGTTCTTGCTCGGCCGGTGGCGGATGTTGCACGGCACCTCGACGAGGGTGAAGCCCTTGACCAGCAGGTCGATCGTCATGCCGGTCTCCACCCCCCAGCCGGGGGCGAGCGGCACGGCCGCCTCGAAGGCCTCCCGGGTGAGGCAGCGCTGCCCGGACAGCGGCTGCGTGGGCACCCAGCCGGTAGCGCGGGCGATGGCGCGGCGGGCCCGGCCGATGACGATGCCGCGCCCGCCGGCGCCCGGCTGCGGCGGCAGGACGGCGATGGCGCAGTCCGCCCTCCCGGAGAGCACGGCGTCCACGAGCGGCGCGACGCCGACGGCGGTCTCGCCGAGGTCGGCGTCGATGAAGAGCAGCAGGCGGGGCGGGGCATCCGAGACGTCGCGCATGGCGACGACCGACGCCCCGGTCTCCATCGCCGAGGCCTTGCCCCGGTTGACGGAGTGACGCACGACGACGGCCCCGGCCGCGCGGGCGACGTGCTGGGTGTCGTCGGTGGAGCCGTCGTCCACGACGACGACGAGGTCGACGTGAGGGATGGCACGCGCCGCCCTGACCGTCGCCGCGATCCGCTCGCCCTCGTCCTTGGCGGGGATGACAACGGCGACCCGTTGGGTGCTCGGTCGCCGGTTCACACTTCGAGCGTATCCAGGCCGGTGCTCGTCGCGCAGGTCCACGGGCGTGTCAGCGCAGCGCGACCTGGCGGGAGACGATGCCGGCCCGGGCGCGGCGGGCGTCGGCGTCGAGGGGCCCCTCCTCGGCGAGCGCAGCCTGGAGCTTCTCCTCGAAACGGGCGCAGGGCTCGACGAGCTCGTCCGCCTCGGTGCCGGGGTTGAGCTCCCACACCGGGATGAGGATCCCGCTGGTGCGGAAGGCGCCGACGAACCGGGCCCCCTCCTCCAGCTCGGACTCGCGGCGGGCGTGGAGCCGGGCGATGGCGTCCAGGACATCCTCCTGCGGCTCGGGCCGTGCCCAGCGGAGGAACTCCCGGCCCATCCGGCACCAGTAGGCGGAGGTGACGCCGTCGACCGCGACGGTGGGGACGATGCCCTCGCTGGACTGCTCGACGGCGGCCGCGACGTCGGAGTCCTCGCGCTGGTCCTCGGCGAGCCAGAACCCGAAGTCGTCGTGCAGGACGGGCTCGAAGGGCACGGAGAGGTCGAGCACGTCCTGCAGGCGCGGGCCGGGCTCGAGGATGCCGAGGTTGGTCACCGGGGTGCCGGGCTCGGCCTCGAGTGCGAGGATCAGGGCCGCGGCCACGTCCCGGCTCGCGTCACCCGACTTCGCCGCGGTCTGCAGGCCGACGAGGATGGTGCCGTCCTCACGGTGCAGCGCCGGCCACAGGTCCGGCAGCATCGTCGCGACGACGACCTCCCGTGCGCCGTACTCCTCCGTGGTGCGCACGGTGGCGGTCGCGGCCGGGACCACCTCGCGCAGCGCGACCCAGTCGGTCTCCCCCGGCAGCCCCTCGAAGGGACGCTCGACGTAGGGGACCTCGACCCGCTTCGGACGCGCGGGCTGGGACTGGCGCTTGCGGCTCTTCTTACCCATGGTCAGCAAGCCTATCCGCCCGGCTGCGCCCGTCGCGTCGCCCGTCCGCGGAGGCGGACCGCCGTCCGCGGCGACCGGCGGCGGCGCGCAGCACGTGGCCGACGCCGCGTGGCCGCTCACCTCGCTGCGGCTCTCGCCGGTCGACGCCCACCGGGGCCTAGAGGAGGTGGGGCTCCTCGCCGTCGTCGCTGGTCAGCGGCAGGCCGGCGGCGGTCCAGGCCCGCAGGCCGCCGGTGAGGTTCCGGGCGGTGAACCCGGTGTGGTTGAGCCACGCGGAGGCGCGCATGGACCGGCCCCCCGAGCGGCAGACGACGAGGAGGTCCTCGTCCGGCAGCTCGTCGAGGCGGCTCGGCAGCTCGCCGAGGGGGATGTGCGTGGCACCGGCGATGTGCCCGGCGTCCCACTCGTCCTGCTCGCGAACGTCGAGGACGGCGTGACCGGGCGGGACCGGGGCCGCGGGGTCGAGGTCCTGGACGGTCAGGTCCGGTGGCTGGTCGACGTCCTCCATGGTTCCACCGTAACCCGACGGCGGGTGGCGGTTCCCGCCCGTCCTCCCCGCCGGATGCGCCGCGGTCCGCCGCCCGGCACGCCGGACCGGGCGCCCGCCTCGGCACCGTGCACCCGCCCTCCCGGGCGCACGGCCACCCCGGACGCCGGCACGGTGCCGGGGCCGACGCGCTGCGCCGGGGCCGCAGCGGGTGGCAGGATCGAACCATGCACGAGCGAGCCGGTACCCCCGCCCGTCCCGAGGACCTCATCGACGTCGACGCGGTCGTCGCGGCCTACTACGACCGCAGCCCGGACGTCGACGACCCCGCCCAGCGGGTCGTGTTCGGCACCTCCGGCCACCGCGGCTCGAGCCTCGACTCCGCCTTCAACGAGGCACACATCGTCGCCACGACGGCGGCCATCGTCGAGTACCGCCGCGCGCAGGGCACCGACGGCCCGCTGTTCATCGGCCGCGACACCCACGCGCTGTCCGAGCCGGCCTGGCGCACGGCGGTGGAGGTGCTCGCGGCGGCCGAGGTCGAGCTGCGGGTCGACGCCCGCGGCTCCTGGACGCCCACCCCCGCCGTCTCGCATGCCATCCTCCTGGCCAACGGCGCGGGCACCGCCGCCGGGGCGCGGGTGGAGGGGCCGGGCCGGGCGGACGGCATCGTCGTCACCCCGTCGCACAACCCGCCCCGCGACGGCGGCTTCAAGTACAACCCGCCGCACGGTGGACCGGCGGGCTCCGACGCGACGTCGTGGATCGCCGCCCGCGCGAACGAGATCCTGCGCTCCGGCGTCGACCGGGTGCCGCGCATCCCGCTGGAGCGGGCGCTGGCCGCCGAGACCACCCGCCGCCACGACTTCCTGGCCGCCTACGTCGACGACCTCGCCAGCGTCGTCGACGTCGAGGCGATCGCCCGCGCCGGGGTGCGGATCGGGGCGGACCCGCTCGGCGGCGCCGCCGTGGAGTACTGGGGCGCCATCGGGGAGCGGTACGGGCTGGAGCTCACCGTGGTCAACCCACGGGTCGACCCGACGTGGTCGTTCATGACCCTGGACTGGGACGGCAAGATCCGGATGGACTGCTCCTCCCCGTACGCGATGGCCTCGCTGCTCTCGGTCATGCAGCCGCAGGACGGCGGGCCGGCGCCGTACGACGTCGCCACCGGGAACGACGCCGACTCCGACCGCCACGGCATCGTCACCCCCGACGGCGGGCTGATGAACCCCAACCACTACCTCGCCGTGGCCATCGACTACCTCTTCACCCACCGGCCGGGCTGGCCCGCCGCCGCGGCCGTCGGGAAGACCCTGGTCTCCTCGGCGCTCATCGACCGGGTGGCCGCGGGCCTGGGGCGCCGGCTCCTCGAGGTGCCCGTCGGCTTCAAGTACTTCGTCCCGGGCCTGCTGGACTCCTCCGTCGGGTTCGGCGGGGAGGAGTCCGCGGGCGCCTCCTTCCTCCGCCGCGACGGCACCGTGTGGACCACCGACAAGGACGGCATCATCCTCGCCCTGCTCGCGGCGGAGATCATCGCGGTCACCGGACGCAGCCCGAGCCACCTGCACGCGGAGCTGGTCGAGCGTTTCGGCGACTCCGCCTACGCGCGCATCGACGCCCCGGCCACCCGGGAGCAGAAGGCCCGGCTCGGCGCGCTCAGCCCCGAGGCGGTCACGGCGACGACGCTCGCCGGCGACCCGATCACCGGGCGGCTGGTCACGGCCCCCGGCAACGGTGAGCCGATCGGCGGGCTCAAGGTGACCACCGACCACGCCTGGTTCGCCGCGCGGCCCTCCGGCACGGAGGACGTGTACAAGATCTACGCCGAGTCCTTCCGCGGGCCGGAGCACCTCGCCCAGGTCCAGGCCGAGGCCAAGTCGGTGGTCGACGCCGCCCTGGAGTAGCCGGCCCCGAGCCCGGGCAGCACGCGCCGGGACCGAGCCCGGACGGCGTCGGCGCCGGGCGGAGGGACGCGTGCGAGCGGGGCGCGGCAGCGCCGGGATGTGAGCGGGCGCGGGCGCCCCGGGATGAAAGAATGCTCGGGTGCTCAGGCCGTACCGCGACGTGCTGGCCCGGCCGGGTGCCCTGCGCTTCACCCTTGCCGGGCTGATCGCGCGCCTCCCCACCCCGATGGTGGGCCTCGGGATCGTCCTCATGGTGGCCGCGCTGTACGGCTCCTACGGCATGGCCGGGCGGGTGTCGGCGGTGTTCGTCGTCGTCCAGGCGCTCTGCTCGCCGCAGCTGGCCAAGCTCGTCGACAGGTACGGTCAGGCCCGGGTCATGCGCCCGTCACTCGCCGTCGCCTGCGTGGGGCTCGCCGGGCTCGTCGTGGCCGCCGTCCAGCATGCCCCCGAGCCGGTGCTCTACGCCGCCGCGGGGCTCGCCGGCGCGACGATCGGCTCGCTCAACGCGCTCGTCCGGGCCAGGTGGGGTGTGGTCCTGGAGAAGCCCTCGCAGATCCACACCGCCTACTCGCTGGAGTCGGCGCTCGACGAGCTGACGTTCATCTGCGGGCCGATCATCGCCACCTTCCTCGCCACCAGCGTGACGCCGTGGTCCGCACTCGTCGTGCCGATCCTCGCCATCCTCGTCGGCGGGTACTGGCTGCTGTCCCAGCGGGAGACGGAGCCGCCCGCCACCGGGCGGCCCGCCCGGACCGCGAGCCCGACCGAGCCGCTGGTGAGCGGGGCGCTGGTCGTCCTCCTCGTCATCTTCTTCGCCACCGGCATCATGTTCGCCGGCATCGACGTCTCGGTGGTCGCCTTCACCGCCGAGCAGGGCGCCCCGGGGCTCGCCGGACCGGTGCTCGCCTCCCTCGCGCTCGGCTCGCTCATCTCCGCCCTGGCCTACGGGGCGCGCGTGTGGTCCAGCCCACTGTGGCTGCGGCTCGTCATCGGCACCGCCCTGCTCACCGTGGGGACGGCGAGCTTCCTCCTCGTCGGGTCGATCGCGGCACTGGCCCTCGCCGGGTTCCTCGCGGGTTTCGCCATCGCGCCGACGATCACCAACGGCAACTCCTTCGTCCAGCTCATCGTCCCGGCCCGGCGCATCACCGAGGGGTTCACCTGGCTCGCCGCAGCCATCGGTGTCGGGGTGTCCGTGGGGGCGTCGCTCTCGGGCATGCTCATCGACCTGTACGGCTCGCGCGGCGGGTTCGCCGTCGTCGCGGGTGCCGCCGCCGCGGCGCTCCTCGTCGGGCTGGTGTGCAGCCCGCTCCTGCGGGCGGCCGGGCGGCGCGAGCACACCCTCCAGCGCCCCGCCTGAGGCACCGCCCGCCGCGGTCGGACCGGCTCCTCAGGGTGCGGCGGGCCCCCGGCACGACCACACTCGTGACACCAGCTGCCGACGGAAGGACGTACGAGATGGGCATCGGTGGAGGGATCTTCCTCATCGTCGTGGGGGCGATCCTCGCCTTCGGGCTGTCCCCGGACACGTGGGAAGTCTTCAACATCAACACGATCGGCTACATCCTCATGGTGGTCGGCGTGCTCGCCCTGGTGCTCGCGTTCGCCATGCAACGGCAGCGCCGCAACACCAGCCACGCCGAGTACATCGAGCGCCGCGACATCGGCAACCCGCCCCCGGGCGGTCCGCCGCCGGCGCGCTGAGCACCACGGCCGTACCCCGCTCCCGGACCCGGGGGCGGGGTGCGTCGGACCTGCACCCCCCGTTGCCCTCCCCTAGCGTTCGTGCCATGGCTCGCACCGGGATCGCCGCCAACCTCGAGGACTCGGTCAACCGCCGGCTGATCCCCTACCTCAAGGAGCACGGCTGGCGGCCGGCGACCATCCCGTACACCGGGTACGGGAACGCCGACACCCTGCGCGTCCTGGCCCGAGTGCTGCTCCGCGCCCCGGACGACACCGCACCGGCGGCCGCCGACGTCGGCGCCACCTCACGCGAGCTCGCCGAGGCGGAGGAGGCGGAGCGGGGCTGGCAGTCCTTCCTCACCGCACCGGTGGCCTACCTCCCGGTGGCCGTCGAGATCGGCGGGCGGACACACCAGGCACGGGCCGACCGCGGCGGGTACCTCGACGTCCTCGTCCCGGACCACGGGCTCCCGGCCGGCCGACACGAGATCAGCGTGCATGCGCGCGGGGCGAAGCCGGTGACGGCGCAGGTGCTCGTCATCGGCCCGGAGACCCGCGTCGGCATCGTCAGCGACATCGACGACACCGTCATGGTCACCCGGGTGCCGCGGCCGCTGGTCGCGGCGTGGAACACGTTCGTGCGGCACACGACGGCGCGCCAGCCCGTCCCGGGCATGGCCGAGCTGTTCCGCCGCCTGGGGTCGGCACTGCCCGGTGCCCCCGTGTTCTACCTGTCCACCGGGGCGTGGAACGTGGTGCCGGCGCTCGAACGGTTCTTCCGACGCAGCGGGCTGCCCACCGGCCCGATGCTCATGACCGACTGGGGGCCGACCAACACCGGGTGGTTCCGCAGCGGCCAGGAGCACAAGCGCACCACGCTGCGCCGGCTGCTCATCGACTTCCCCCACGTGCGGTGGCTGCTCATCGGCGACGACGGCCAGCACGACCCGGAGATCTACGCCGAGCTCGCCCGGGAGCACCCCGACCGGGTGGTGGCCATCGGCATCCGCCGGCTGACGGCGGGTGAGCACGTGCTGGCGCACGGCACACCCCAGGCCTCCGACATGGGCAAGGGTCACGATGGCGGCCGGGTCTCCGGCCGCCGCCAGGTACCTGCCGTCGCGGGGCCGGACGGCGAGTCGCTGTGGCGGGAGCTGCGTCCCTACCTGTGACGCGTGATCCCGGGGTCGCCGGTCGCCATGGCCGGCCGCGCCGGATGCGCGGCCTCCCCCTGGGGGCCCCGCCGCTCGCGCCGCTGGAGCGGCCGACTGCGTCCCGCTTCTGACTCTGGTGTGTGGCTCGTGACGTCAAGCCGTGACGTGCACCCGGACGCCGGGGAGGCGACCTCGGCGCCGCAAAGCCCTGAGCACGGGGAGCGACCCGAGCAGCGGGACGCCCCCACAGAAGGCGAGGAAGAACGCCGCCGCCAGGGTACTCGTCGGCGCGAACACCACCGTTCCGAGCACGACAGTCGCAAACACCCCGGCCATGCCGGCGACGTAGGCGACCCACCGACCGTGCCCGGCAGTGCCGAGCCGTAGTACTCGCACCAGCACGATCGACGCCGCACCGGCAACCAGCGCACTCACGAACGCGATAGGAACGTACGTCAGCACCGCCAGGGCGAAGGATCCGGCGATGATGGAGGCATCTCCTGGATCTCTGGCGATGTAGACCATCATCATGACCCCGGCCGGTATGACCAGGGCGACCAGGACCGACGCCACCCAGTACCCGAGCAGCCACAGCGTCCAGTGCATCCATCCCGCCCCTCGCGGCCGTCCCAGCGCGGACCCTCCATCGACGCGAGCCGTGCGTCAGCGCCGGCCCGCGAGATGGTTGCCGTCCACGTTACCGGTAGGCGAGGTAAAGCTCCGACGCATCGGGTCCCATCGGGCCTCGCGATGCCGGATCAACCTGCCCGGTGACGGCAAGTCGGTGCTCAGCGGCGCCGCCGAGCCGCATCGGTTGCGGGATGGCTCCCCATGCGGGTGACAGGTGACATCCCTAGTGAACGGGTGAACCA
>NZ_CALGNQ010000252.1 GCF_937958535.1 uncultured Georgenia sp.
GGTGCCCCGGAGCCCGCGCCGGCGGCTCCCGCCGCACCGGTGGCGCCGGCCGCGGCGGCGGGGCCCGCGGCGGGGCCGCCGCCGGCGGGTCGGACGGAGGTCCGCACCGGCCGGCTCAGGGCCGCGAGCGGGGCGGTGAGCTGCCAGCGCGGCCAGGACGAGGACGCCATGTCAGCCGGCGATCTTCTCGAGGACGACGTCACCCGCCCGGCGCTGCGGGCCGCCGTCGGCGATCTCGATCCCGCCGTCGAGCGCCTGGCGGGCCCGTGCGAACCGCTCGGGGGTGTCGGTGTGCATGGTGAGCAGCGGCTGCCCGGCGCGGACGCGGTCGCCCGGCTTGGCGTGCAGCTCCACCCCTGCGGCGGCTTGGACGGCGTCGCCCTGGCGGGCACGCCCGGCTCCCAGCCGCCACGCGCAGACCCCGACGGCGTAGGCGTCCAACCGGGTGAGCACCCCGTCCCGCTCGGCGGTGACGGTCTCGGTCTCCTTCGCGGTGGGCAGCGGGGCGTCGGGGTCGCCGCCCTGCGCACTGATCATCCGGCGCCACACGTCCATCGCCCGCCCGTCCCGCAGGGCCTCGCGCGGGTCGGCGTCGGTGCGGCCCGCGGCGTCGAGCATCTCCCGGGCCAGGGCGACGGTGAGGTCGACGACGTCCTGCGGGCCGCCGCCGGCGAGGACCTCGACGGACTCGCGGACCTCCAGGGCGTTGCCGGCGGTCAGGCCCAGGGGGGTGGACATGTCGGTGAGGAGCGCGGTGGTCCGCACTCCGGCGTCGGTGCCGAGCGCGACCATGGTGCGGGCCAGCTCGCGGGCGGAGTCGATGTCCTTCATGAACGCCCCGGAGCCCACCTTGACGTCCAGGACGAGGGAGTCGGTGCCCTCGGCGATCTTCTTGCTCATGATCGAGGAGGCGATGAGCGGGATGGCCTCGACCGTGGCGGTGGTGTCGCGCAGCGCGTAGAGCTTCTTGTCGGCGGGGGCCAGGCCCGTCCCGGCGGCGCAGATGACCGCGCCGACGTCCTCGAGCTGGCGCAGGATCTCCTCGTTGTCGAGGTCGGCCCGCCAGCCGGGGATGGACTCCAGCTTGTCGAGCGTGCCCCCGGTGTGGCCCAGCCCGCGGCCGGACAGCTGGGGCACGGCGACGTCGAAGACCGCGACGAGCGGCGCCAGCGGCAGGGTGATCTTGTCCCCCACCCCGCCGGTGGAGTGCTTGTCGGCGGTCGGCCGGCTCAGCCCGGAGAAGTCCATCCGCTCGCCGGAGGCGATCATCGCCGCGGTCCAGCGGAAGATCTCGTCCCGGTCCATGCCGCGCAGGAAGATCGCCATGGCGAGCGCGGACATCTGCTCGTCGGCCACCACCCCGCGGGTGTAGGCGTCCACCACCCAGTCGATCTCGGCGGGCGTGAGGGTGCCGCCGTCGCGTTTCGTCCGGATGATGTCGACGACGTCGAAGGGTTCGCTCATGGGCCCACCCTAGGACCCCGACCGGCAGCGCGCTGGGACCTACGGGCCGGTTCCGCCGCGCTGCTCCCAGTCGGCCAGGTGGTCCGGCCCGAAGGCCTCGGGCAGCACCTCGGTCATCGGGTGGATGCCGCTGGGGGTCTCGACGAGCAGCTCGGGCCCCCCGTGCTCCCAGAGCAGCTGGCGGCAGCGGCCGCACGGGACGATGACCGTGCCCTCACCGTCGACGCAGGTGAAGGCGACGAGGCGGCCGCCGCCGGTGGCGTGCAGCGCCGAGACGAGGCCGCACTCGGCGCACAGGCCCACGCCGTAGGAGGCGTTCTCCACGTTGCACCCGGTGACGGTGCGGCCGTCGTCGACGAGCGCGGCCGCACCGACCGGGTATCTCGAGTAGGGCACGTAGGCCCATTGCGTCATCTCCCGGGCGAGGGTGCGGAGCCGCTCCCAGGTGGTGTCGTCGATCATCGCGCTCCTCCTGCTCGCCCGGGACGCCGGTCCCGCGGGCCGGGCTACTTGACGTAGGGCTTGTTCTCCGCGGCGGGCGGGCGGACCCGCCCGACGAAGCCGGCAACCGCGAAGATGGTGATGACGTAGGGCAGCATGAGGAGGAACTCGCCGGGGATCCCGGAGCCGCCCATGGTGCTGAGCATGTTGGCCAGGTTGCGGGACAGGCCGAAGAGCAGCGCGGCGGCCATCGCCCCGATCGGGTTCCAGCGGCCCAGGATCATCGCCGCCAGGGCGATGAAGCCGTTGCCGGCGGACATGTCGCGGCCGAAGGCCAGACCGGAGCCGACGGTGAAGAACGCCCCGCCCAGCCCGGCCAGCGCGGAGCCGAGGATCGGGGTGACCCAGCGGGTGCGGATGACGTCGATGCCCACGGTGTCGGCGGCCTTGGGGTGCTCGCCGACGGCGCGCACCCGCAGCCCCCACCTGCTGCGGAAGAGGAAGAACTGCAGCAGGATGATCGCCGCGTACATGAGGTAGACGAGGATGTTCTGGTTGAACAGCACCGGGCCGAGGATCGGGATGTCCGAGATCACCGGGATCTCCAGGGGCGGCAGCCGGAAACGCTGGTTGAGCTCGGGGTTGTCGCTCAGCACGGTGGAGAAGAAGAACGTCGTCAGGCCGAGGACCAGGACGTTGAGCACGACACCGACGATGATCTGGTCCACCCAGTACTTCACGCTGAAGAACACGAGCAGGACGCCGACCAGGGCCCCGGCGACCGGCGCGGCGAGCACCCCGACGTAGGGGTTGCCGGCCAGCGAGGCGACGATCGCGGCGAGGAACGCGCCGGCGAGCAGCTGGCCCTCGATGGCGATGTTGATGACGCCGGAGCGCTCGCACATGACGCCGGACAGGGAGCCGAAGACGAGCGGGACCGACAGCGCCAGGCCGCCGATGAGCAGCGAGGTGATGGAGATCGTCGCCCCCGCACCCACCCAGGTGAGGAAGGCGAGGACGAAGGCGAGCCCGAACAGCGCCGGCGGCCACCAGCCCACCGGCTGACGGCGCAGCGCCCGCACGGTGGCGTAGGCGGCGAGGGCCGCCATGACCAGGGTGAGCACCCACAGCGCCCCCACTGTGGGCACCGCGATGTTCGGCAGCTCGGCGGCCTCCCCGCCGGTGGAGACGCGGAACGTCGTCTCGGTGCCGCCCTCGGTGAACAGGACGAAGCCCAGCAGCGAGATGACGGCGAAGGCGATCATGAAGCCCGGTGCACGCCACTTGACCGGGGGGACGATCACCTGGGGGCTCTCGGGAGCCATCGTTGCCTGGCTCATGCCGCAACCTCCTTCTTCACGACGGGCGCCGTCCTGCGCACCGACCGGTCGGGCGCCGGGAGGCGGAAGATGGCGCGCACCAGCGGGGGTGCGGCGATGAGCAGGACGATGATCGACTGCACGACGAGGATGATGTCGATCGGCGTCTGGGTGGTGGACTGCATGAGGAAGCCACCGGCCTTGAGCGCACCGAAGAGCAGGCCCGCCCACAGCGTGCCCCAGGGCCGGGCGCGGCCGAGGAGGGCCACGGTGATGGCGTCGAAGCCGTAGCTCGCCGCCACCCCCGAGGTGAGGACCTTCTCGGTGCCGAGGACCTGCGCGGAGCCGCCGAGGCCGGCGAGCGCACCGGCGACGACCATCGCGACGACGATGACCTTGTTGACGGACACACCGGCGGTGCGGGCGGCCTCAAGGTTGGCGCCGACGGCACGCAGCTCGAAGCCGAAGGTCGAGCGCTCCACCAGCCACCACACGAGCGCGGTCACCGCGATCATCAGCAGGAAGCCGAGGTGCAGCCGGAAGCCGCTGCCCAGCAGCAGCGGGTAGAGGGAGGTGTCCTTGATGTCCGGGGAGATCGGCAGCGAGGAGCCGCTGCGCTGGAACGCCGACTGGGTGAGCAGCCACCCGATGAAGTAGACGGCGATGTTGTTGAGCATGATCGTGACGATCACCTCGTTGGCGCCGGTGCGCGCCTTGAGCACACCGGCGACCCCGCCGTAGATGGCCCCGCCGAGCGCGGCCGCGATGACGGCCAGCACGACGTGCAGCACGACCGGCAGGTCGAGGGCGAAGCCGACGTAGCCGCCGACGATGGCGCCGGCGATGATCTGGCCCTGGCCGCCGATGTTGAACATGCCCGCCCGGAACGCCACCGCGATGCCGAGCCCGGTGAAGACGAGCGGTACGGAGAAGACCATGGTCTCCGTCAGCGGCCGGATCGCCCGGGTGAAGGTCTGGGCCCGGTAGTCGAAGATCGACCCGCGGAACAGGGCGTTGTAGGAGGAGGCGACGGCGTCCCACGCGGCGGAGAGCATGTCCCCGGGCCGTGCGAAGAAGTAGCCGGCCGTCTCCTGCACCCGGGCGTCGGCGCCGGCGATGAGGACGGCGCTGAGCACGAGCGCGACGACGATGGCGAGCAGGGTGACGAGCCAGCTGCCGGACAGGATGTCACGCACGACCTGTGCGGTGCGGGTGGTCGGCCGCTCCGCGGGGACCTGCTTCTGCGAGGCCGGGGAGTCCTCGGCCTGGGCGACGACGTCGCCCGGGTGCTCCTCCTTGTGCCGGATCTGCTCCTCGCTCACGGCGCCTCCTCACTCATGTCGTCGGCCGCGGCCAGGGCCGTGCGGTGCTCGGCGGACTGGACCCGGGCCTCCTCGAGCGGCACCCCGGCCATCATGAGGCCGAGGACGTCGCGGTCGGTGTCGCCGGGGACGACGCCGACGACCCGGCCCCGGTACATCACGGCGATCCGGTCGGCGAGCGCCATGACCTCGTCGAGCTCGCTGGAGACGAGCAGGACGGCGGTGCCGGTGTCCCGCTCGGCGACGAGCCGCTCGTGGATGAACTCGATGGACCCGACGTCCACGCCACGGGTGGGCTGGGAGGCGACGAGGACGCGCAGCGGCCGGGACATCTCCCGGGCCACGACGACCTTCTGCTGGTTCCCGCCGGAGAGCGTGGAGATGGGGTCGGTGACGTCGGTGAGCCGGACGTCGAACTCCTCGGCCCGCCTGCGGGCGTTGTCGATGACGACGTTCGGCAGCACGGTGCCCCACCGGGCGAAGGGCGGGGTGTCGTACAGGTCGAGGATGAAGTTCTCGGCGACCGTGAAGGAGGAGATGACGCCGCTGGTCGAGCGGTCCTCGGGGATGAAGCCGAGGCCGGCGCGCAGCCGCTGCTTGACCGTCGTGCCGACCATCTCCTTGCCGTCGATGCGGATGGAGCCGTGCAGCGGCTCGGTGAGCCCGAGGATGGTCTCGGTGAGCTCGGTCTGCCCGTTGCCCTGGACACCGGCGATGACGACGATCTCCCCGCGTCGGACGGTGAGGTCGACACGGTCGACGGCCAGGTTGCCCTTGGGGTCCAGGACGGTGAGCTCGGACAGGACGAGGGCGTCGTCGGTGGGCTCGGCCGGGTCCTTGTCCACCGCCATGCTCACGGCGCGCCCGACCATGAGGGAGGCGAGCTCGGACTCCGAGGACGTCGGGCTCGCCTCGCCGACGACCTTGCCCCGCCGGATGACGGTGATCGAGTCGGCGATGGCGCGGACCTCGCGCAGCTTGTGGGTGATGAAGACGATCGAGGTCCCCTCGGCCTTGAGCTGGCGCATGATCTCGATGAGCTCGTCGGTCTCCTGCGGGGTCAGCACCGCGGTGGGCTCGTCGAGGATGAGGACCTTGGCGTCGCGGGACAGCGCCTTGATGATCTCCACCCGCTGCTGCACACCGACGGGCAGGTCCTCGATGACGGCGTCGGGGTCGACGTCGAAACCGAAGCGGTCGGAGATCTCCTTGACCCGCTTGCGGGCTTCGCGGCGGTCGATGATGCCCAGCGGCCCGGCCGGCTCGTAGCCCAGGGCGACCGACTCGGCGACGGTGAAGACCGGCACGAGCATGAAGTGCTGGTGCACCATCCCGATGCCGGCGGCCACGGCGTCGCCGGGCCCGTCGAAGGTGACCGGCGTGCCGTCGAGCACGATCTGGCCGTCGTCGGGTTCGTACAGGCCGTAGAGCACGTTCATCAGCGTGCTCTTGCCGGCCCCGTTCTCACCGAGGAGCGCGTGGATCTCCCCCGGCTCGACGACCAGGTCGATGGCGTCGTTGGCGACGAGGGACCCGAAGCGCTTGGTGATGCCTCGAAGCTCGAGTTTCACTGGGCTGCTCCATTGGGATCGATGGCGGGGTGGGCCGCCGGTGTCCGGACGGGCGCCTGGTCCGGGAGGGTGGGGATGGGGTACGGCGCCCGGTACGGCGGCGGCCCGGTCGCCCTGGTGGCAACCGGGCCGCCGCGCGTGGTCTCTACCGGGTCACGGAGCGTTCGGCGTGTCCACGGTGATCTCGCCGGAGATGATCTGGTCCTGGAGCGCCTGGATCTGGTCCTGCAGCTCCTGCGGCACCTCGGCGCTGCCCAGCGCCAGGCTCACGCCGCCGTTCTCCAGGTCACCGATGTAGGGCTCGCCGGTGAAGTTGCCCGCGAGGGCCTCCTCGATGGTGGCGAAGACACCGGCACCGATCTCCTTGACGACGGACGCCATGACGATGTCGCCGTAGTCGGTGGACTCGGTCCAGTCGGAGTCGACACCCACGATCCACACGTCGCCGGCGTTCTCCGCGGCGGCGGCGGCACCCAGGCCGACCGGGCCGGCCACCGGCATGATGATGTCGGCACCCTGGGCGATGAACTCGTTGGTCAGCGCCTGGCCCTGGCCCTGGTCCTCGAAGCCGCCGGAGAACGTGCCGTCCTGCGCCTCCTTGTCCCAGCCGAGGACGGTGACGTCGGCGCCGTTGTCCTCGTTGTACTTCGCCACGCCGTCGACGAAGCCGTCCATGAAGATGCTGACGGACGGGATCGGCAGGCCGCCGAAGGTGGCGACGGTGCCGGTCTCGGTCATCCCGGCGGCGAGGTAGCCGGCGAGGTAGGCGGCCTCGGCGGTGTTGAAGATGATCGGCTTGGCGTTGTCGATCTCGACCGGCTCCGGCGGGTCGCCCTCGGAGAAGGTCGCGTCGACGAGGCCGAAGGCGAGGTCGGGGTTGGCCTCGGCGGCAGCCTGGATCGGGTCCTCCAGGAGGAAGCCGACGCCGATGGTGATGTTGCAGCCCTGCTGGACCATGGAGTCGACGTTGGGGCCGAAGTCGGCGTCGCTCTGCGACTCGGCGTCGTTGAGCTGGATGCCCAGCTCCGCCTCCGCACGCTTGGCACCCTCCATCGCCGACTGGTTGAACGACTGGTCGTCCCAGCCGCCCTGGTCGGAGATGAGGCAGGCGAGGAAGTCGCTCGCGGCGTCGTCACCGTTGCCGGTGTCGTCGGTCTGCTCGGCGGACGTCGTGTCGCCGCCCGGCTCCTCGGTCTCCTCCGGCGCGTCGCCGCACGCCGCGAGGGTCAGCGCGGCGACACCCGCCAGAGCGGTCGCGTAGATGGTTCTCTTCACGCTTGTCTCCTGGTCTTCGTAGGGCCGGTGGCCCGTGGGTCGTGGAGGACGGGCCGGATCGGCTGTGTAGCCGAAACTGTATGCCCGCACCCCCAGGACTTTGGTCACATCGTGAGAAATCGGATGGTGAATGTTACAGAAACGTTGCTATCGCGCCCGGGCCGGGGCCCCGCCCCGACCTGGCCTGACGCGCGCCGCAGGGCCGGCGGGAGCGGCCACCCGCGGCTCGTAGCCGGCGAGCTGGGCGGTGCGGGCGAGCACCCGCACCCCGATGCCGATCGCGCGCTCGTCGACGACCAGGTCCCCCTGGTGGAGGTCGTGCGCCGGACCGCCGGGGACCCGGGTGCCGAGCCGCACCATCGCCCCGGGCACCCGGGAGAGGTACCAGGCGAAGTCCTCCCCGCCGAGGGACTGCTCGGTGAGGACGACGGCGTCGCTGCCGACCACCTCACGGGTGGCGGTGTCGAGCATCCGCACGCACTGCTCGTCGTTGACCACCGGGGGCATCCCCCGCTGGTGGCGCAGCTCGACGTCGACCCCGTAGGGGGCCAGGAGGCCGTGGACGACCTCGTCGACGAGCGCCCCGGCGCGCTCCCAGGTCTCGATGTCGAGCGAACGCAGCGTCCCGGTGACCGACCCGACGGACGGGATGGTGTTCGGGGCCTTGCCCGCGTTGACCGCGCCCCAGGTGAGGTTGGCGCCGGAGCGGGGGTCGAGGCGGCGGTCGAGCACCGCCGGCAGCTCGGTGATGACGTGCCCCAGCGCGTAGACGACGTCGCCGGTGAGGTGCGGCCGGGAGGTGTGGCCGCCGGTGGAGCGCACGACGACGGTGACGTTGTCGGAGGCCGCGGTGATCGGTCCGATGCGCGAGCCGACCTTCCCGACCTCGATCTTCGGTGCGCAGTGCAGGGCGTAGATCTGCTCGACGCCGTCGAGTACACCCTCCTCGAGCAGCGCCTTGGCGCCGCTGGGCTGGACCTCCTCGGCGGGCTGGAGGACGAGGCGCACCCCCACGGGCAGCTGTCCCTCCTCGTGCAGCCGGGCGAGCACGAGCCCCGCGCCGAGGACCGCGGTGGCGTGGACGTCGTGGCCGCAGGCGTGGGACACGCCCGGGCGGCGGGAGCTGAAGGGCAGCCCGGTGGTCTCCGGCACCGGTAGGGCGTCGATGTCGCCGCGCAGCCCGATGCGGCGACGGCCGCGCTGCCGGGGGTCCGGCCCGATGTCGCACACGAGGCCGCTGCTCTGGGTGCGCCGCGGCCGGAGCCCGGCGGCGGCGAGCCGGTCGAAGAGCAGCGCCGTCGTCTCCTGCTCCATCCAGCCCAGCTCGGGGTTGGCGTGGATCTGCCGCCGGATCGCGATGAGCTCCTCCTCGAGCTCCGCGGTGAGCTCTCGGACGCGGTCGGCGGGCGGGACGTCGTTCACCCCTGCGACACTAGCGCGCATCACCGCAGTTCGTCGGGAACGCGGTCGACGACCTCCCGCAGCTGCTGGGCGTGCTCCGTCGTCGTGACGAGGAGGGCATCGGGGGTGTCGACGACGACGGCGCCCGGCACGCCGAGCAGCGCGACGAGCCGCCCGCCGTCGGTGACGACGACGGCGCCTTCGCTGTCCCGGGCCAGCGTCCCCTCCTGCGGGCCGAGGCCGGCGACGCCGTCGGCGCCCACCGGGAGCAGCCGGGCCAGGGAGCGCCAGTCGCCGACGTCGTCCCAGCCCAGCTCGGCGGGCACGACGGCCACCCCGCCGTCGGCGGCGACGGGCTCGGCGACGGCGTGGTCGATGGCGATGCGGGTGAGGCGGGGCCACTCGCGGGCCAGGACGGCGGCGCGGTCGGCGGTGTCCCACGCCCGGGCGAGGGTGACCACGCCGTCGTGAAGGGCGGGCTGGAGCCGCTGCAGGTGGCCGAGGAGCACCTCGGCGCGCACGACGAACATGCCGGCGTTCCACCGGTAGCGGCCGGTGGCGAGGTAGGCGGCGGCGGTCTGGGCGTCGGGCTTCTCGACGAAGCGCGCCACGTACCGGGCGGCGGGGGCGTCGGCGAGCCCGAGCGGGCTCCCCTCCTCGATGTAGCCGAAGGCGGTGGAGGGGTGGTCGGCCCGGATCCCGATGGTCACGAGGTAGCCCGCGCGGGCGGCGGCGACCGCCTCCCGGACGGCGGCGTGGAACGCCTCCGGCCGGCGGACGACGTGGTCGGCGGCGAAGGAGCCGAGGACGACGTCGCCGTGCCGCTCGCGGAGCAGGGCGGCGGCGAGGCCGATGGCGGCCATCGAGTCGCGCCCGGAGGGCTCGGTGACCAGGCCCGCCGCGGGGAGCGCGGGCAGCTGCTCACGTACGACGGCGGCGTGCGCCTCCCCGGTGACGACGAGGACCCCGTCCTCACCGGTGAGCGGCACGAGCCGGTCCCAGGTGGCCTGGAGCAGCGTGCGGCCCGTCCCGGTGAGGTCGAGCAGGAACTTCGGCCGCGACCGGCGCGACAGCGGCCACAGGCGGGTGCCGGCTCCCCCGGCGGGGACGACGGCGTGGAAGCCGGGGACGGGGCTGGTGGTCATGCGGGAAGCGTAGACGCGGCGCGGCGCGCCCGGTTCGTCCCGGTTCCGCGCCTCCGTCCGGGGCCGCGGTCAGGAGCACTCCCGGAGAAGTGGATACGATGCTGGTTGTGTCAACGACAACTTCTGCAGCGCGGCAGGTCAAGGGACTCCGCACGACGGTCGCCCTGAAGATCGTCATGGCCGTGACGGGGATCATCTTCCTGCTCTTCGTGCTCGCGCACATGTACGGCAACCTCAAGGCGCTCTCCGGCCAGGAGGCGTTCGACGACTACGCCCACCACCTGCGGGTGCTGGGCGAGCCGATGCTCCCCTACTCCGGGTTCCTCTGGGTGATGCGCATCGTGCTCGTCGTCAGCCTCGTCCTGCACGTGTGGTCGGCGGCCAGGCTGACACGGCGCAAGCGCGGGGCTCGCACCCAGAAGTACACGGTGAAGAAGGCGGTCGCCTCGACGCTGTCCTCCCGCACGATGATGTGGGGCGGCATCGCCCTGCTGCTGTTCGTCGTCTTCCACATCCTGCAGTTCACCACCCTGACGATCGAGGTCGGTGGCTCCTTCGACAGCCCGCACGAGCGCTTCGTCGCGGCCTTCGAGGTCTGGTGGCTGCTGGCGATCTACGTCGTCGCGATGGTCGCACTGGGCATGCACCTGCGGCACGGGGTGTGGAGCGCCGTGCAGACCCTCGGCTGGTCGAACCGGCGCCGCCAGCCGGCGATCAAGGCGGCCGCCCTGGCCGTCGCGCTCGTCGTCGTCGTCGGCTTCCTCCTCCCCCCGTTCGCCGTCGCCCTCGGCATCGTCAACTAGGCCCCGTGGAGTACGTGCATCCCCATGACTGAACAGCTGACCGACCAGCTCATCGCCGGCCTCTACCGGGAGGGCGACCCGATCGCCGACACCAAGGCACCGGCGGTGCCGATCGACCGTCGCTGGCGCGAGCGCCAGTTCGGTGCCCGCCTCGTCAACCCGGCCAACCGGCGCAAGCTCAGCGTCATCATCGTCGGCACCGGCCTGGCCGGCGCCTCGGCGGGCGCGACCCTCGGTGAGGCCGGGTACAACGTCAAGTCCTTCTGCTACCAGGACTCCCCGCGCCGGGCGCACTCGATCGCCGCCCAGGGCGGCATCAACGCGGCGAAGAACTACCGCAACGACAACGACTCCGTCTTCCGCCTCTTCTACGACACCGTCAAGGGCGGGGACTTCCGCGCCCGGGAGTCGAACGTCTACCGCCTGGCCGAGGTCAGCGCGAACATCATCGACCAGTGCGTCGCCCAGGGCGTGCCCTTCGCCCGCGAGTACGGCGGCCTGCTGGACAACCGCTCCTTCGGTGGTGTGCAGGTCTCCCGGACCTTCTACGCGCGGGGCCAGACGGGCCAGCAGCTGCTCATCGGCGCCTACCAGGCGCTGGAGCGGCAGGTGGCCGCCGGCACGGTGGAGATGTTCACCCGCCACGAGATGCTCGAGCTCGTCGTCGTGGACGGCCGGGCCCGCGGCATCATCGTCCGCGACATGGTCACCGGTGAGATCGAGACGCACATGGCCGACGCCGTCGTGCTCGCCACCGGGGGCTACGGCAACGTCTTCTACCTGTCGACCAACGCGATGGGCTCGAACACGACGGCCATCTGGCGGGCGCACCGCAAGGGCGCGCTCTTCGGTAACCCGTGCTTCACCCAGATCCACCCCACGTGCATCCCGGTGTCGGGCGACTACCAGTCCAAGCTCACCCTGATGAGCGAGTCGCTGCGCAACGACGGCCGCATCTGGG
>NZ_CALGNQ010000253.1 GCF_937958535.1 uncultured Georgenia sp.
CCCCGCTGCGTGGCCGCCCTGGCCGCGCGGGCCCCGCTCCGTGGCCGCCCTGGCTGCGCGGGCCCCGCTGCGAGGTCGTCCGGCGGCTCGCCCCGGCTACGCCGGCCGGCTCCGCGACGTCGTCGCACCGGCCACCCGGACCCGCTACGTCGCCGTCCCGGCTCCCGTCCGCCGCTCGGCGAGGGCGCGACGGGCCTCGCCGATCTCGTCCCAGTCGATGGTCTCGTCGCCCCGCTCCAGGGTGGCCTCCGGCCCCTTCCCGGCGAGCACGACGGTGTCCGCCGGACCGGCCTGGCCCACGGCGTGGCGGATCGCCTCGCGCCGGTCCCCGACCGAGACGAAGTTGGTGCGGCCCGCCTCCCTGGCGCCGCGCTCCATCTCGCGCAGGATCTCCTCCAGCGGGGTGTCGCGGTGGTCCTCCTCGGTGAAGACGGCGACGTCGGCCAGCCGGGTGGCGACCTCGCCGAGCGGTGCCCGCTTCGAGGGGTCGCGCGGGCCGCCGGCCGAGCCGATGACCACCCACAGCCGGCCCTCGGTGGTCACCCGGACGGTCTCCAGGGCCTTCTCCAGGCTCGGCGGTGTGTGGGCGAAGTCGACGATGACGCGCGGGTCGCCGTCCTCACGCTCGACCATCTCCATCCGCCCGGCGACCCCGCCGAAGGTCGCCAGGCCCGCGACGAGGGCGGCGAGCGGCACGCCCGCGGAGTGCGCCCCCGCCATCGCGGCCAGTGCGTTGGCGACGTTGAAGCGGCCGATCATCGGCAGCACCGCCGCCGCGTCACCCTCCGGGCTGTGGACGGTGAACCGCAGGTCGCCCGGGCCCTCGACGACGTCGCTCGCCCGCCAGTCGGCGGGGCGCCCCTCGGCGCTGTACGTGGTCCGCACGGGCGCCAGCGGCAGCAGCTGCTCGGTCCACGGGTCGTCGGCGTTGAGCACGGCGTGCCCCGCCCGCCGCACGAGCAGCGCCTTGTCGGCGAAGTACTGCTCCATCGTGCCGTGGAAGTCGAGGTGCTCACCGGTGAGGTTGGTCCAGATCGCGACGTCGAAGTCCACCGCGCGCACGCGGTCCAGCGCCAGCGCGTGGCTCGAGGCCTCGACGACGGCGTGCGAGGCGCCCGCGTCGACCATGTCCCGCAGGATCTGCTGCACCTGGGGCGCCTCGGGGGTGGTGAAGTGGTGCGGCGGCTGACGCAGGACGCCGTCGGGCAGCTCGTACCCGACCGTCGACAGCAGCCCGGTCGCCCGCCCGGCGCTGCGCATCAGGTGCCGGGTGAGCGCCGACGTCGTCGTCTTGCCGTCGGTGCCGGTGACCCCCAGGACGGTGAGCGAGCGGCTCGGGTGGCCGGCCAGTGCGGCGGCGGCGTCGGCCAGCGCGGCCCGCGCGGACGGGACCCGCAGGTACGGGACCGGGCAGGTCACGCCGTCGGGCTGGCCCTCGCCGAGCACCGCGACCGCGCCGTGCGCCACCGCCTGGTCGATGAACGCGTGACCGTCGGCCCGCGCGCCGCGGATGGCCACGAAGACGTCACCCGGCCTCGCCCAGTCCGCGCGGTGGGTGGCGGCGCGCACCTCGGTGGACGCGTCCGCCGGGGCGGGTGGGTGGAGGTCCAGTGCGGCGGCCAGGTCACCGAGTCTCATACCGCCCAGCGTAGGTCGCTCCCGCGTGGGGGCGCGTGACCGACCGTGGAGACGCGACGACGGCGCACCCCACCGGGGTACGCCGTCGTCGTCGGTGCGTCGGTCAGCTCGCGGTGGCGAGCTTGGCGTCGGGCAGCTCCGGGGAGACGTTCTCGAGAATGGCCGCGTTGACCATCTCGGTGACCTCCTCGACGTCCTTGCCCAGGACGAGGGCCAGCTCGGCGACGAACGGGCCGGAGGCGTCCCGCAGGAGCTTCATCTCGCCGAAGGCGAGGCGCTTCTCCTCGTTCTGCCGGGTGAGGTCACGGATGAGGCTCGCGATGACCTTGAGGTCGCCGGTGCGCAGCCGCTCGGCGTTGCTCTTGATGCGCCGGGACCAGACCTTCTCCTGCTTCTCGCTGGCCTCGAGCAGGACGTCGAAGATCTCCCGGACCTCGTCCAGGTCGATCGTGGGGCGGACGCCGATCTCTTCGGCAGTCTCCACCGGGACCGCCACCTGGAGGTCGTCGTGATGGACCTGGAGCCGCAGGTACTTGCGACGCTCACCGCGGATGCTGCGGGAGAAGGTCTTTTTCACCGTCGCGGGGCCGTGGTGAGGATGAACGACAACCTGACCAGTAGAGAATTCCAAAGCGACCCTTTCCACGAAAAAAGTGCCACACTCGGCGCGACGGCCAATGCGCCGTCGGTCTGCCTCACTCGCCCGACCTGCGTCATCCCGCCCGACGGGCCCGCAGGCCTGGGGCGCGGCAGGAGGCACGGGGGAATTCGCAGTCACTTCCGGTGAATGCGCCCGACCCCCGCGAGCCAGCGTTTACCATCTTCTCATACTTTGTGCGAGTTCTCCACTAAGTGACGTACGCCACGGTCGGAAGGCGCCCATTCCGATGCGGTCCGGAAAGGCCCGTCACTCGCCTTTGACGTTGACCAGCTGGCGCAGCACGTGGTCCACGTGCACGAGGTCCGCGGCGTCCTCCATGACGACGTCGACGTCCTTGTAGGCGTCGGGGATCTCGTCGATGAACGCCGCCGAGTCACGGAACTCGATGCCCTTCATCCGGTCGCGCAGGTCCTGCTGGGTGAAGGTCCGGCGCGCCTGGCTGCGGGAGTACACGCGTCCCGCGCCGTGGGGTGCCGAGCACAGCGACATCTCGTTGCCCTTCCCGGTGACGACGTAGGAGCGGGTGCCCATCGAGCCGGGGATGAGCCCCCGGACGCCGCGGTGGGCGGCGATGGCGCCCTTGCGGGAGACGATCCGCTCGGCCCCGAAGTGGGTCTCCACCGCCGTGTAGTTGTGGTGGCAGTTGACCTCCTCGCGCCGCTGCACGGGCTCCCCCATGAACAGCCCGAGCTGCTCGACGACGCGGTCCATCATGACCTCGCGGTTGAGGCGGGCGAACTCCTGCGCCCAGTGCAGGTGGGACAGGTAGGTGTGGAAGTCGGGGTCGTCGACGGTGAGGTAGGCGAGGTTGCGGTCGGGCAGCTCGACGCCGCGCCGCTCGGTGGCCCGCTGCGCGGCGGAGATGAAGCGTCGGGCGATCTGGTTGCCCACGCCGCGGCTGCCGGAGTGGAGGAAGGTCCACACCTGCCCCGCCTCGTCGGCGACCACCTCGATGAAGTGGTTGCCGCCGCCGAGCGAGCCCAGCTGCAGCTGCCAGTTCTTGGCGAACGACGCCGGCTGGACGTTCTCCTCCCGGGCGAGCCGCTCGAGCTCGGCGACCGCCTCCCGGGCGCGGCCGACGACCTTGCGGTTGTAGTTGCCCGGGCTGAGCGGGATGACGCGCTCGATCTGCTGCCGCAGGTACGACAGGGGTCTGCGCGCGCCGCGCAGCCGGTCGGCGGTGAACTGGGTGCGCACCGCGACCATGCCGCAGCCGATGTCCACCCCCACGGCGGCCGGGATGACCGCGTCGACGGTGGGGATCACCGAGCCGACCGTCGCCCCGATGCCGACGTGGGCGTCGGGCATGAGCGCGACGTGGGGGTCGACGATGTCCAGCTCGGCGGTCAGCCGGGCCTGGGCCAGCGCCTGGTCGTCGATGATCGAGGCCCAGGAGTACAGCTTGTCGGTGATCTGCTCCATGACCGAACCATCGCAAACCTGCGGCAGGAAGGCACCGGAGCCGGTACGAGGCCCGGCGACAGCGGCCTGGGGCCCGTGTCATCGGGACCGGGCCAGAGTGCCGGCGACCAGCCGCACGCGGTGCGTATCCCGCCGCTGGTCAGACAGTGTTCGCCACCTTGCCGCGGACGCCGCCCGCCACGAGGTCGGCAATGGCGTCGGCCGCTGCGCGAGCGGGTACGCGGTCGAGGCTGGGCACGACCGCTCCCCCCGCGACCACCGTGCCCGCGACGTCGTGCCCGAGCACGGGACGACGCCGCCCGAAGGCGAGCCGCCCGGCGTACGGCAGCCCCGTCATGACGTGCCAGACCCCGCGGTCCACACCCGCGGCCCGCACCCGGAGGAGGACCTCAACGGCACCGGGGCGGGCCGTGGCACCTGCGCGAGACGTACGACGTCCGGCGGCCCGTAGGTGTCACGTAGGACGGCACGCATGAGCGGCGCCTCCGTCGTCACGTGCTGGGACCCGTGGTGCTGGGGCACGGCCATGGGGCGCTCCTCGGGTGACGGACCCCCCGAGTCCCGAGCGACCTTCCTGAGTACGGTGATGCGGGCGTACGGCTGCGGGAAGCTCAGTACGGCTCCGGGAAGAGCGCGGTGGGGCCGCCCCACCTGCCGTGCCCGTCAGGGGGAGACCGCGGGGCGAGGCACCGCGACCGAGGGAATGAGGGACCGCATGGCCCGCGAACGGGAACCGCTGAGCAGGCAGCGTGTGCTGCGCTGCGCCGTCGAGATCGCCGACGCCGAGGGGCTGGGGGTCTCGGTGGAGATGACGGCACACGCCTACGCCCTGCTCGACACCTACGTCCACGGGTCCGCCGTACAGGAGGTGGCGCTGCCCTTCGGGGGTGAGGAGGGCGCCGCGACCGTCACCGAGTCGTTCACGGCGCAGCTCACCCCCGAGCAGTACCCACACCTCACCGAGCTCGCCGTCGAGCACGTCATGCGACCCGGCTACGGCGTCGGCGCAGAGCTCGAGTTCGGGCTCGGTGTCGTCCTCGACGCGCTCGAGCGGGCGGCCGCGTCCGCCGCCACGGCGCCATGACGGCCACACCCCGCCGGCGACCCACCCGCGAGGAGCTCGCCGCAGCGGCCGGGCGCACCCTGCCGACAGTTGTCGCGCCGGGTCTGCGAGTGCTGTTCTGCGGCATCAACCCGGGGCTGTACTCGGCGTGGAGCGGGCACCACTTCGCCCGTCCGGGCAACCGGTTCTGGCCCGCACTCCACCGTTCCGGATTCACACCGCGGCAGCTCGACCCGGCGGAGCAGTGGGAGCTGCTCGACCTCGGGCTGGGCGTGACGAACGTCGTCGAGCGTGCGTCGGCGACGGCCGCCGAGCTCTCCCCTGCCGAGCTGCGGGAGGGAGGCCGGCGGCTCGTCGCCGACGTCCTGGAGCACCGGCCCGCCTGGCTGGCGGTCCTCGGCGTCACCGCCTACCGGACCGCGTTCGACCGGCGCGACGCCGGGTACGGGGAGCAGGACGAGCGCATCGGGTCCACCCGGGTGTGGGTGCTGCCGAACCCGAGCGGGCTCAACGCGCACTTCACGCTGCCGCAGCTCGCCGAGCGCTTCGCCGAGCTGCGACGCGCCACCGAGTCCTGAGGCGCCCGCCTGCCCCGGCTCAGCCGGACTTCCTCCGGAAGGTCCGCTTGCCGCCCCCGTTCACCTGGCTGCCGTGGACCGCGCCGGTGTTGCGGCGTGCCTCGTTGGCCAGGTGCTCGCGGTTCTTCTTCCGCTCCAGGGCCTCGCGCATCTTCTCCTTGGCCGTCTCCGTCGAGTCAGGCATGGTGGGCCCCCAGTGGTCGTGGCGAGTAGGACGTCCCAGCCTGCCCTGCCCCGGGCGGGACGGCCAGGGTTTTAGCGGCCGCAACGGCCGGCGGTTCAGCGGGCGCGACGACCAGGGGGTTCAGCGGGCCGGCCCGCCACGGCTTCAGCCGGACAGCTCGACGAGCCGCTCCCGGAGCTCGGCCACGGCCCGGCGTGCCTGCTCGGCGCGGGCCTCGGCGTCCTCCCGCTCCTCCTCCGCCGCGGTGCGCTCGTCGTCGAGCTCGGCGAGCTCGGTCTCGCGCTCCTCGAGCTCGCGGCGCAGCTCCTCCAGGCGCGAGGCCGTCTGCAGGATCCGGGCCTCGACCCGCGTGAGCTCCTCCTGCGCCTCCTCCAGCTGCTCCCGCGCGTGGTCGGCCGCCTTCTCCCGGAAACGCAGCTCACGCTCCACGCGGCGGATCTCTCGGGCGACGTCGGCGGGGGGTGCGGCGGGCTCGGGCGGCCCGGACGGCTCCTGACGGCGGGTGGCGGAGCGCGACCCGGGCGCAGCGTCGGCGGTGCGGCGCGGCCGCCGCGAGATGGCTCGGCGTGGCGCAGCCTCGCCGCCCGCCTCCTCGGCCGGACGCACACGCCGCGAGATCGCCCTGCGCGACACAGCCTCACCGCCCGCCTCCTCGGCCGGACGCACACGCCGCGAGATCGTGCGCCGTGGTGCCGGCTCGGGGCGCGGGGCCACATGCACCTCCTCGTCGTCGTCCGCCGGCTCCGCGAGGGGCACCGCGCCGGGGACCGCGAGCGCGTCGTCGAGCGCGTCGAGGTCGCCGGGGTCGAGGGTGCGCACGAGCAGGAGGCTGCGGACCACACGCTCGGCGTCGGGGTCGATGACGGCGGCCTGCCACGTCGCCTCGACCTGCTCCTGCGCAGCCGCGGAGAGCGGGACGCCGCGCTCGTCGGCCAGCCGCGCCGCGGTGCGGGTCAGCGCCCGGGTGAGCTCCCGGCGGCGCCGGCTCAGCGCGCGCAGCTCCGCCGGGTTGGCCGTCCGCTGCGCCACGCGCAGCTCGGCGCCCAGCTCGGCGAGTGCGTCGAGCTCGCCCGGCTCCTCGCGGACCACCACCCCGACGGCCCACGCGGCGAGCGACGGCTTGGCCAGCGCCTTGACCCGGCCGGCCAGACCGCGGTCACCACCGCGGCGCAGCTCGGCGGCGCGGGCGTTGCGGGCGGCGACGAACTCGCCCGGGACCACGCCGTAGAGCTCACGCGCGACGGTCGCCAGTAATGCCTCGTCGTCATCCTCGGCCACGGCGGTAGCGTGGCACGATGAGCGAGCTGCAGCACGTGACCGAGGACTGGCGGCGCGCCCTGGCCGTCGTCGCGCACCCGGACGACATGGAGTTCGGTGCCGCGGCCGCCGTCGCCCGCTGGACCGCGCAGGGCAAGGACGTCACCTACTGCCTCGTGACCTCCGGCGAGGCGGGGATCGACGCCATCCCGCCCGAGGAGTCCGGGCCGCTGCGCGAGGAGGAGCAGCTGGCGGCGTGCCGCGTCGTCGGCGTCGATGAGGTCGTCTTCCTCCGCCAACCCGACGGCGTCCTGGAGTACGGCCTGCCCCTGCGCCGGCTCATCTGCGAGCAGATCCGCCGCCACCGGCCGGAGATCGTCATCACGAACAACGTCCGGGACACGTGGGAGGGCGGCGGCATCAACCAGGCGGACCACGTCGTCACCGGACGCGCCACACTCGACGCCGTCCGCGACGCCGGCAACCGGTGGGTCTTCCACGAGCAGGTCGCCGCCGGACTCGAGCCGTGGAACGGGGTCCGGCAGGTGTGGCTGCCCGGTTCACCGGCGAGCGCCCACGCCGTCGACGTCACCGACACCATGGACGCCGGTGTCGCCTCCCTCGAGGCGCACCGCGCCTACCTCGACGGGCTGGGCTGGGAGATGGACTTCGCCGCCATGCTCCGCCAGGCCGCGGAGGACGGCGGCCGGCGCCTCGGGGTGCGGTACGCGACCACGCTCGAGGTGCTCGACCTGGGCTGGTGACGCGCCCCCGAGCAACCGCCCGCAACGGCGGCCGGCAACAGTGGGAGCGGTAGATGACGACCTCGCCTGGGCCGTGTGGTCCTCGACCCGGGGCCACGCGACGCGGCGCGCCCCGGGTGACCGCCGTGACGGGCAGCCGCCGGGCGCCTGAGACAATCCGCTGGTGCGCAAGTGGCTCCTCCTCGCCGGTGCGGTCGCGACCGAGGTCACCGGGTCGCTCTCGCTGCGCGCCGCCGTCGACCACCCCGCGTGGTACGCCGTCGTCGCCGTCGGGTATGTCACCGCGTTCAGCCTGCTCGCCGCGGTGCTGCGCCACGGGATGCCGCTCGGGGTGGCCTACGGCATCTGGGGCGCCACCGGGGTGGCGCTCACCGCCGTGCTCTCCTCCGCGATCTTCGGTGAGCCGTTCACCCCGGTGATGACGCTCGGCATCGCCCTCATCATCGGCGGCGTCCTCCTCGTCGAGGTCGGCTCGCAGCGCGCACGGGTGGAGGCGAAGTCCTGATGGGGTGGGCGCTGCTCACCGGGGCGATCCTCGCCGAGGTCACCGGCACCCTGGCGCTGCGGGCGAGCGTGGGCGGGCGCCGCGCCTGGCTCGCCGTCGTCGGCGTCGCGTACGCCGCGGCCTTCGTCCTGCTGGCACTCACCCTGCGCCACGGCGTCGGGATCGGCGTGGCCTACGGGATCTGGACCGCGGGCGGGGTGGCCCTGACGGCGCTGGGCAGCCGGGTGCTCTTCGACGAGCCGCTCACCCCGCTCATGTGGACCGGGATCGCGCTCATCGCCGCCGGTGTGCTCCTCGTGGAGCTCGGGGCACAGTGACCGCGTACCGGAACCACAACACCGCCTTCCACGGTGAGCTCGTCGCGGCCGCCCGCCGGCGCGGCGGGCGGGTGCTCGACGTCGGCTGCGGCGACGGTCTGCTGCTCGAGCGGCTCGCCCCCGTCGTCGACGAGGTCGTCGGCATCGACCCGGACCCGCAGGCGGTCGACCGGGCGCGGGCCCGGTCGGTGCCCGGGGCACGGGTGCTGCGGACGGGTCTGCTCGACGACGACGTCGCGTCCCTGGGCCGCTTCGCCACCGTCACGTGCGTCGCCGCGCTGCACCACATGCCGCTCCGGCCGGCGCTCCAGCGGTTGAGGCAGCTCGTCGCGCCCGGCGGGCAGCTCCTCGTCGTCGGCCTGTCGGCGAACCGCGGGCCGGCCGACTGGCTGTGGTCCGGGATCCAGGTCGTCCCTGTCCGGGTCCTCGACCACCTGCACCGGGTCCAGGGCGACGTCGGTCTCGCGACGGCCGACCCGACCGAGTCCCTCGCCGAGATCCGTCGCGCCGCCGCCGCGGTCCTTCCCGGCGCCCGTGTGCGCCGCCGCTGGTACTACCGCTACACGCTGACCTGGGTCAGCCGCTGACCGACGGCCCGGCCTCCTCGGGCGTGAGGACGAGGACGCAGCGTCGCTCCCGCTCCATCGCCTCCCGGTACTCCTCCCAGTCCTCGTGCTCGCCCGCCACCAGGCGGTAGTACTCCACGAGGAGGTCCATCGCCTCGGGCAGCGAGACGATCTCCACCGGCCCGGTGAGCTGCACCCACGGCCCGAAGAAGCGGCCGGAGATCTGGCACAGCGACGCCCGCGGGCGGCGTCGCAGGTTCCTCACCTTCACGGCCGTCTCGCGGGTGCTGATGAGCACCCGGCCGCGGTCGTCGGCCGCGGCGAGCACCGGCGACTGCTGGACGTCGCCGCTGCGGCGGTGGGTGGCCAGCACGCCACGCGGGTTCTCCCGGACGAACCGGAGCGCCTCGTCGATGTCCACGGCGTGACGGTCACTCGCCGATCTCGGCGCCGGCGGTCTCGGCGTAGTCCTGAGCGGACAGGAGGTCACCTTCCTCGACCACCTCGACGGCGAAGAGCCAGCCCTCGTCGAACGGGTCCTTGTTGACGATCGAGGGGTCGTCGAGCGCGTCCTGGTTGACCTCGACCACAGTCCCGGTGACCGGGGAGTAGAGGTCGGAGACCGACTTCGTCGACTCGACCTCACCGCACGTCTCCCCCGCGGTCACCTCCGTGCCCACCTCCGGCAGGTCGAGGTAGACGATGTCCCCGAGCGCGTCGGTGGCGACCGTGGTGATGCCGATGCGGACGGGCGAGACGGAGCTGTCCACCCACTCGTGCTCGGCGGTGTACTTCAGGTCCGGACGGATCGTTGCCACGGAAGATCTCCTTCGGTTCAGTGGGTCTCAGGACGACGGTAGAACGGACGCTCGACCACGGTGAACGGTTCGCGCCGGCCGCGCACGTCGGCCTCCACCGCGGTGCCGACCTCCGCGGCGGCCGGGTCGACGATCGCCAGCGCGATCGGCCGGCCGAGGGTCGGGCTGGGCAGCCCGGAGGTCACCCGGCCGACCTCCTGCCCGTCGAGCAGGACGGCGTCGCCCTGGCGCGCCGCGCGCCGTCCGTCCCCGACGAGGCCGACGAGCACCCGGCGCCCCGGCTCCCGCGCCAGGTGGGCCGCGCGGATGCGCTCCAACGCCTCACGGCCGACGAAGTCCGCCGTCTTGCGCTTGAGCCCGACGATGCCGCCGAGCCCCACCGTGAACGGGTCGACGTCGCGGCTCAGCTCGTTGCCGTAGAGCGGCATCGCGGCCTCCAGGCGCAGCGAGTCGCGGGCGGCCAGGCCGGCGGGGACCAGGTCCGGGGCGGTCGCGACCAGCTCGTGCCACAGCCCCGAGGCATGTTTACCGGGGAGGAAGACCTCGAAACCGTCCTCACCGGTGTAGCCGGTGCGGGCGAGCAGCACGTGGAGCCCGCCGAGCGTGGTCCAGCGGGCACGGTAGTAGCCGATGTCCTCGACCGGCTCGGTCGCGAGCGCGCCGACGATCTCCACCGCCCGCGGCCCCTGGACAGCGAGCAGCGCCGTCGCCGAGGTCGAGTCGGTGATCTCGGTGGTGAAGCCCGCGGACCGCTCGACCAGCTCACCGATGACGGCGGCGGTGTTGGCGGCGTTGGGCACGGTGAGGAACCGGTCCTCCCCGACCCGGTAGACGATGAGGTCGTCGACGATCCCGCCCTCGGGGGTGCACAGCAGGGTGTACTTCGCCTGCCCGACCTCCATCCCGGAGATGCCGCCGACGACGGCGTAGTCGAGGAAGGCCCCCGCCTCCGGGCCGCTCACCCACACGGTCCCCATGTGGCTGAGGTCGAACAGGCCGGCGTTCTCGCGCACCGCGCGGTGCTCGCCGAGCTGCGAGCCGTAGTGCAGCGGCATGCGCCAGCCGGCGAAGCTCGTCATCCGCGCACCGAGCCTCTCGTGCTCCGCCCGCAGCGCGGTCTCCCGGTCGGTCATCGGTCCTCCTCGAAGGCCTCGGCCGGCGGGCAGCTGCACATGAGGTTGCGGTCGCCGTAGGCGTTGTCGATGCGGCTCACCGGTGGGAAGTACTTGTCCTGGCGCAGGCCGGGCACCGGGAACGCGGCCTGGTCGCGGGAGTAGGGCCGGTCCCACGCGTCGGTGGCGACGTCGGCCGCCGGGTGGGGGGCGCGCCGCACCGGGCTGTCGGCGACGTCGACCCGGCCCGCCAGGACGTCCTCGATCTCACCGTGGATGGTCCGCATCGCCTCGACGAACCGGTCGAGCTCGGCGCGGTCCTCGCTCTCGGTGGGCTCCACCATGAGCGTGCCGGCCACCGGGAAGGACAGCGTCGGGGCGTGGAACCCGAAGTCGATGAGCCGCTTGGCGACGTCCTCGGCGGTGATGCCGGAGCGCTTGGTCAGGTCGCGCAGGTCGAGGATGCACTCGTGCGCGACGAGCCCACCGGCGCCGGTGTAGAGCACCGGGAAGTACTCCTCGAGCGCCTTGGCGACGTAGTTCGCGGCGAGCAGCGCGTTGCGGGTGGCGGCCGCGAGCCCCTCGGCGCCCATGAGCGCGATGTAGGCCCAGGAGATGGGCAGCACCCCGGCCGAGCCGTACCGGGTGGCGGAGATGGGTGGCCCGCCGTTGGGGTCGGGGGCGGCGGCGTCGCCGGGCAGGAAGGGGACGAGGTGCTCCCGCACCGCCACCGGCCCGACACCGGGACCGCCACCGCCGTGCGGGATGCAGAACGTCTTGTGGAGGTTGAGGTGGGAGACGTCCCCGCCGAACTCCCCGGGCTGGGCGAGGCCGATCAGCGCGTTGAGGTTCGCACCGTCGATGTACACCTGCCCGCCGGCGGCGTGGACGGCCTGGCACACCTCGCGCACCTCGGGGTCGAAGACGCCGTGGGTGGAGGGGTAGGTGAGCATGATCGCGGCCAGCTGCTCGGCGTGCTGGTCGATCTTGGCGCGCAGGTCGGCGACGTCGATGGAGCCGTCCTGCGCCGTCTTGACGGTGACGACGCGCATGCCGGCGAGCACCGCGGAGGCGGCGTTGGTGCCGTGTGCGGATGCCGGGATGAGGCACACGGTGCGCTGCTCGTCCCCGCGGGAGCGGTGGTAGCCGCGGATCGCGAGGAGACCCGCGAGCTCGCCCTGGGAGCCGGCGTTCGGCTGGATCGACACCCGGTCGTAGCCGGTGATCTCGGCCAGCCACGTCTCCAGCTCGGTGATGAGCTCGCGCCAGCCCGCGGTCTGGTGCTCCGGTGCGAACGGGTGGATGGTGGCGAACCCCGGCCACAGCATGGCCTGCATCTCGGTGGCCGCGTTGAGCTTCATCGTGCACGAGCCGAGCGGGATCATCGTCCGGTCCAGCGCCAGGTCGCGGTCCCCCAGGCGGCGCAGGTAGCGCATCATCTGCGTCTCGGAGCGGTGGGCGTGGAAGGTCGGGTGGGTGAGGAACTCGCTCGTGCGGCGCAGCGCCTCGGGGATCTCGTAGCCGCTCGGCTCGGCGGGCTCGGCGCCGAAGGCGGCGGCGACCGCGGCGAGGTCCTGCGCCGTCGTCGTCTCGTCGCAGGAGATGCCGACGTGGTCGGCGTCGACGAGCCGCAGGTTCACCCCGCGCTGCTCGGCGTCCGCGATCACCCCAGCCGCGCGCCCGGGGACGCGGGCGGTGACGGTGTCGAAGAACGCGTCGTGGACCACCCCGACCCCGGCCGAGCCGAGGCTCGTGGCGAGGGCGCGGGCGCAGTCGTGCGCGTGGCGGGCGATGGCGCGCAGCCCGTCCGGGCCGTGGTAGACGGCGTACATGCCGGCGACCACGGCGAGCAGCGCCTGCGCGGTGCAGATGTTCGACGTCGCCTTCTCCCGGCGGATGTGCTGCTCGCGCGGCTGCAGGGCGAGGCGCAGCGCGGTGCGTCCCTCGCTGTCCTTGGAGACGCCGACGAGCCGGCCGGGCAGCTGCCGCTCCAGGCCCTGCCGCACCGCCATGAACGCGGCGTGCGGGCCGCCGAAGAACAGCGGGACACCGAAGCGCTGGGCCGAGCCGACCGCGACGTCGGCGCCCTGCTCCCCCGGCGGGGTGATGAGCGTGAGGGCCAGGAGGTCGGCGGCGACGGTGACGAGCGCCCCGCGCTCCTTGGCCGCGGCGACGATCTCCCGGTGGTCGCGCAGCCGGCCCGAGGTGCCCGGCTGCTGCAGGACGAGACCGGTGAGGGCGCCGTCGTCGTCGGTCGCGGGCAGGCCGGCGTCGAGGTCGGCGACGATGGTCGTGATGCCGACGGCGGCGGCCCGGTGGGTGGCGACGGCGAGGGTCTGCGGGTGGAGCTCGTCGTCGAGCACCACGGTGGCTGCCGTGACCTGCTTGTTCGCCCGCTGCATGAGGAGCACGGCCTCCGCGACGGCGGTGGCCTCGTCGAGCAGGGAGGCGTTGGCGACGGGCAGGGCGGTGAGGTCGGCGACGGCGGTCTGGAAGTTCAGCAGCGCCTCGAGGCGTCCCTGGGAGATCTCCGGCTGGTAGGGCGTGTAGGCGGTGTACCAGGCAGGTGACTCCAGGACGTTCCGGCGGATGACCTGCGGGGTGTGGGTGTCGTGGAAGCCCTGCCCGATCATCTGCCGGCGGCGCACGTTCTTCGCCTCGAGCTCCCGGAGTCGGGCGAGCACCTCCGGCTCGCTGCGGGGCGCGGGCAGGTCCAGCGGGCGCTCGTGCCGGATGTCCGGCGGCACCGACTCCAGCAGCGGCTGCCAGTCGGCATGGCCGAGGTACGCGAGCATCGCCCGGGTGTCGTCCGGGCGGGGACCGATGTGACGGTCGGCGAAGGTGGCTGCTGCAGGGCTTGACGACATCGGCATTGACTCCAGGGTCGGTGCTGGGACGGTCCTCCCCGCTCTGTCACGTGACCTGAGAAATTTCGCGAGCGTGCTCGCTTGCACCGTCGGTGAGCGCGCCTGCGCTGCTTTCCAGAGTTGCCTGGCCGCGGCGGTAGGGGTGCCTGAGAGATTGCGGGAGGACCTTGCTCCTTCGGCGCCCGCTCGACGGCGGGACTCTCCCGCCACGGGTGGTCGGCGTATGGAGTTGTGCGGGTCACAGTACCCGAGAACGGGTCCATGGGATGCTGGATGCAGACCCCCTCCCCCGAGCACAGGAAGTGAATTGATCCTGCACGCCACCGCCTCCGCCCCGACGTCGCTCGAGCCGCTGCACCCCACCGCGGTGCTGTTCGACCTCGACGGCACGATCACCGACTCCGGGCCGGTCATCACCGACGCGATCGCCGAGACGCTCGCGCACTTCGGCTACCCGGCCCAGACGCGGGAGGAGCTGCTGCGTTTCGTCGGGCCGCCGATCCGCGACGGGTTCCGCGAGCTGGCCGGGGTGCCCGAGGAGCAGCTGGACGAGATCGTCACCGACTACCGCCGGCGGTACAACGACCGGATGCTCCAGGCCCCGGTCTACCCGGGCATGGCCGACCTCATCCGCGACCTGCACGCCCGCGGCGTGCCGCTCGCCCTGGCCACCTCCAAGCGCCGGTCGCTGGCCGTGGTCATCCTCCAGGACCTCGGCCTGTCGCAGTACTTCGCCGTCATGTGCGGTGCCTCGGAGGACGAGTCACGGGCCGAGAAGGCCGACATCGTCGCCGACGCCATCGCCGGCCTGCGCGAGCGCGGCGTCGACCTCGGCCGCGCCGTCATGGTGGGCGACCGGCGCCACGACGTCCACGGCGCCGGTGAGCACGGGCTGCCGACCGTCCTCGTCTCGTGGGGCTACGGGCAGCCGGGCGAGGAGGAGGGCGCACACGCCGTCGTCGACCACGTCGACGAGCTCGCCCGCCTCCTGTCCTGACCGTCGACCACCTCGACGAGCCCGCCCGCGACCTGTCCTGACCGCGGGAGGGTTCCTCCCTCCCACCCCTCCGTCTGCTTCGCCCTTTGCGATCACATCTCGCCCCTGCGCGCACGCTGGGATGAGCGAGAAGGGCGAACCAGACAGCGGGGTCGACCCCGGGTGCACGTCCCGGCCCGCGACCTCACGACGGGCGGCGGCCCTGGCCGGCGAACTCCCTCGCCTGCGGGCGCGGTGCGCAGTACGGTCGCGGGATGGACCTCCCGCTGCAGCCACCGGTCGCACCGATGCTCGCCAAGTCCGTCAAGGAGGTGCCCGAGGGCGAGTACCTCTACGAGCCCAAGTGGGACGGCTTCCGCGCGATCGTCTTCCGTGACGGCGACGACGTCGAGATCGGCAGCCGCAACGAGCGCCCGATGACGCGGTACTTCCCCGAGCTCGTGGAGAGCGTGCGCGAGCAGCTGCCCGAGCGCTGCGTCGTCGACGGGGAGATCGTCATCGTCACCGACGACCGGCTCGACTTCGAGGCGCTCCTCCAGCGCATCCACCCCGCCGAGTCGCGGGTGCGGCTGCTCGCCGGGCAGACCCCGGCGTCCTTCGTCGCCTTCGACCTCCTCGCCCTCGGCGACGAGGACCTCACCGGCCTGCCGATGTCCGAGCGGCGCGCGCGGCTGGAGGACGCGCTGGGGAGTGCCGGCGCCCCGGTCCACCTCACCCGGGTCACCCGGGACACCGCGCTGGCCCGCGAGTGGCTCGACCTCTTCGAGGGTGCCGGGCTCGACGGGGTCGTCTCCAAGTCGCTCGACCTCACCTACCAGCCGGGCAAACGGCTCATGCTCAAGACGAAGCACGAGCGCACCGCCGACTGCGTGCTCGCCGGCTTCCGCTGGCACAAGTCCGGCAACGTCGTCGGCTCGCTGCTCCTCGGGCTGTACAACGACGAGGGCCGCCTGCAGCACGTCGGGGTGGCCTCGTCCTTCACGATGAAGCGGCGGCAGGAGCTCGTCGCCGAGCTCGAGCCGCTCGTCGTCGCCGAGGGCGAGGACCACCCCTGGGCCGAGTGGGCGGACGCGAGCGCCCACGAGAAGGACCGCCTGCCCGGGGCACAGAGCCGGTGGAGCGCGGGCAAGGACCTGTCGTTCGTGCCGCTGCGGCCCGAACGCGTGCTCGAGGTCGCCTACGACCACATGGAGGGCACCCGCTTCCGGCACAGTGCGCAGTTCCGCCGCTGGCGCCCGGACCGGGACCCGCGCTCGTGCACCTACGAGCAGCTCGAGGAACCGATGAGGTTCGACCTCGCCGACGTACTGCGCTGAGCGACGTGCTGCGCTGAGCGACGTCGTGCGCTCACGGCGCGATCGCGTCCGCGACCTGCCGCAGGTAGCGCTCCAGGTCCGCCCGGGGTGGCCGCGGGTACAGCTCGCCGGCGGTCACGAGGTTGTGCACGGCCCCGGTGACGAGGAAGCCGAACGCGTCGGTCGCGACGTCGTCGCGGATGCGGCCCAGGCGCTGCTCCCGGGCCAGGTACTGGGCGATCGCCTCGTCGAACGAGCGCACGATGCCCGACGCGAGTGTGACGTCACGCAACCGCTCCGCGAAGGCCGCGTCGTCGATCTCGTTGGCGTGGAGCAGGGCCGGTGTCTCCGACTCCAGGAGGATGCGTGCGAACCGGACGAGGTTGTCCCCCACGGTGCGCTGCCCGGCGGCCGCCACCCACTCGTCGAGGGCCCGGCTCACCTCGGCGAGCTCGCTGACGATGAGCTCCAGGACGAGCTCCGTCCGATCCTCGAACACCTTGTAGGGCAGTCCGACGGAGCAGCCCGCCTCCTGCGCCACGGCCCGCATCGTCAGGGCCGTGGCGCCGGAGCGGCGGACGATCCGGCGGGCGGCGGCGACGAGCGACGCCCGGGTTGCCTGCGTCTCCTCGCTGCTGCGCCGTCGGGTCACGCTCCGCCCTTCGTGATCGGTAGGACTGGCCGTCAGTCTAGGTGCGAGCGCGACGGAGCCAGCGACCGGCGAGGACGGCGACGACGGCGGCGGGCACCACCTGGAGCATCCCCGTCACCTCGAAGAACGCGTCGAACGGCTCGGCACCGCCGTACCTGCCGGCGAGCAGGGGTGCCACGACGTGTGTGGACCCGCCCTCGACGACCCCGAAGAGGACGACGAAGAACAGCACCGACACCGCGGCGAACCCGCGCCGTCCCAGCGTCGCCCACCGCGGGTGCCCGCCGCGGGCCACGGCGAGGAGCGCCGTCTGGAGGGCGAGACCGGCGACGGCGATCGCCACCGCGTAGTACCGGTCCGGGGTGTCGTAGATCCGCGCGCCGTGGACGTGGTGGACGGTGGTGAGCAGGGCTGCCGACACCGATACCCAGAGGATCCGGCGCATGACCGTCGCCGAGGTCTCCCGGACCGGTGGTCGGGGCTCGACGGCGGTCGCTCCTGGCGGAGCCTGTCGAGGCACCGCCCCCGCCGGATCTCGCCACACCGCCCCTGTCGGAACGTCGCGCCCTGCCTCTCTCGTCGGAGCGTCCCGCGTCGCCGGAGGTGCGGAGCGGGTCGTCCGAGCGCGGGTGGGTGAGCGTCTCATGATGGTCTCCCCTCTAGCGTGAACCTGTGTTCACGGTGGAGGAAGACTAACCGTGAACAGAGGTTCACGGGAAGAGTCCGGCAAGAAGTCCGACACCCGTCCCACACCGTCGGACGTACCGTCGGCCCGTGGCGGCTCGGAGAGCGGAGGTCCGACGGTGGTGAGGCTCCCGGCCGGTCGGACGCACCGGCCGCTACTCAGTCCGGCTTGCGCGCCCGTGACGGCTGCACCCGCGCAGGCTCGCCCGGCATCTTCGGGTACTCCGGCGGGTAGGGCATGTCGCCCAGGCCGTCCGCCTCCTGCTTCGCGTAGAGCTCGAGGAGCGGGGTGAGGTCGTGGGCGACATCGTCGATCTCGGCGTGCAGGTCGCCGAGCTCGGCGAAGCGGGCCGGCATCGTGCGCACGGTGAGATCTCGCGGGTCGACGTCGGGCAGCTCGTCCCAGGTGACCGGCGCGGAGACCGGGGCGTGGGCGAGCGGGCGGACGCTGTAGGCGCTGGCGATGGTCCGGTCGCGGGCGTTCTGGTTGTAGTCGACGAAGATCGTCTCCCCGCGCTCCTCCTTCCACCAGCTCGTCGTCACCCGGCCGGGCATCCGGCGTTCGAGCTCGCGGCCGAAGGCGATGGCGGCGTGCCGTACCTGGGTGAAGTCCCACCGCGGCTCGATCCGCACGTAGATGTGGACCCCGCGGTTCCCGGACGTCTTGGGGAAGCCCCGCCAGCCGAGCTCGGCGAGGTACTCGCGGGCCACGGCGGCGACCTCGACGGCATCGGCGAAGTCGGTGCCGGGCTGCGGGTCGAGGTCGATGCGCAGCTCGTCGGGGTGGTCGACGTCGGCCCGGCGCACCGGCCACGGGTGGAAGGTGATGGTGCCGAGGTTCGCCGCCCAGGCGACGGCGGCCAGGTCCGTGGGGCACAGCTCGTCGGCCGTGCGGCCGCTGGGGAAGGCGATCTCGACGGTCTCGATCCACTCCGGAACCCCCTTGGCCGGGACCCGCTTCTGGTAGAAGGCGTCGCCACGTGGGTCGGCCCGGGTGGCGCGCTTCATCCCCTCCCGCACTCCCTTGGGCCAGCGCTCGAGCGTCACCGGGCGTTCGTAGAGCGCGCGCAGGATCCCGTCGCCGACGGCAAGGTAGTAGTCGACGAGCTCGCGCTTGGTGATCCCGGGCTCGGGAAAGATCACCCGGTCCGAGCTGGTGATCCGCACGGTGCGACCGGCGACCTCGATCTCGACCGCGGGGCTCTTCGTCGATGCCATGACCCGACGGTACCGCCCGGCTCCCCCGCACCCCAGCCCATACCTGCGGGCCTGGCGGCGCGACCTGCGCGGGCGCCATCGGGGTGTGGACGCAGCGGGACGCCCGGGGGCCCGTCGGCGCCGGTAGGGTCGACGTCGTGAGCAGAGTCGCACCACTGTCCCCCGGGCTGCCCTCGACCGTGACGACCACGGTGGCGGACGTGCCGCCGTCCGGGCGCTGGACGTGGCTCCTCCGCCTGGCGGTCACCGTCGGGGTGCTCGTCGGACTCGTCCAGCTGGTGCACACCCCCATGGAGCGGTCGCTGGACGACCTCTTCGACGCGCTCGCGAGGGGTGAGGTCACGCGCGTGACCATCGAGCAGCCCGGGCCGGGCACCGTCACCGGTCAGTTCGAGGTCCGCTGGGACGGTGGGCTCCGCCCGACCTACGCCTTCTACGACTACTCCACGACCACCGACCTCGGAGGACCGGTGGACGAGAGCCGGCGGATCCTCGAGGCTGTCCAGCACTCGCCGGCCGAGGTCGACGTCGTCCGCGAGACCGAGCGCCCGGCGACGAGCGGCGTCCAGCTCAACCCCGGCGGCCTCGCCTGGCTCGCGGCGCTGCTCCTGCTCGTCGGCGGCCGGCAGCCGCGACTGGCGACGAAGTGGGCGTGGTTCTGGT
This sequence comes from uncultured Georgenia sp., assembly GCF_937958535.1. Taxonomy (GTDB): domain Bacteria; phylum Actinomycetota; class Actinomycetes; order Actinomycetales; family Actinomycetaceae; genus Oceanitalea. The sequence continues at coordinate 19,262 of NZ_CALGNQ010000253.1, forward strand.
TCTTCCTCCACGTCCCGGTGGCAGCTCTCGTCTTCGTCCTGCTCGAGCCGACGCCGCTGTGGCGCGCAGCCACGATGCCCGCCCGACCGCGGCTCACCGGCGGTTGGGCGTTCGTGCTCAGCCTGGTCGTCGCGATGGTGCTGACGACGTTCGTCCCGGGCTACCGCGAGCTCTTCCCGGTCTGACGCCGGGGCGGTCACGCCCCTCGCCGACGGTTGGGCTGTCGGGGAGGGGTCAGCGGTCGTGGGTGGTGCCGGGGACGGCGGGGACCTCGTGCCACCGGCCGTCGGCGGCGGAGGCCGCGACCGCGGCCCCGACCTCGGCGGCGGACCAGCCGTCGGCGGCGCAGGGGCCGTGCTGCTCGCCGGTGAGCACCGAGCGGAGGAAGAGCGCGGCCTCGATGGTCTTGAGGTCGTCGTATCCCATGGCGGTCCCGGCGGAGGGCTGGAACCGGCCGAACTCCCCGAAGCCCGGCTCGGCGAGCACGGTGGTGTAGCCGCCCGCCCCGGTGTCGACCAGGAGCTCACCCATCCGCTCGAAGTTCCAGCGGACCGACCCGCGGGTGCCGTAGACCTCGACGACGTACTCGGCGCGGGGCCCGCGGGCCACCCGGCTGCACTCGAGGGTGCCGACGGCACCGGAGGCGAAGCGCAGTAGCGCCGCGGCGTGGTCCTCGTTCTCCACCGGACCGCGCTCCCGGCCGACCTCGTGGCCGCCGTGGCCGACCCCGGGACGGAGGGGCACCGGGCGCTCGGTGACGACGGTGCCGGTGAGCGCGCAGACCGCGGTGATCCGGCCGGCGAGCAGCTGGGCGAGGTCGGCGCCGTGGCAGAGCAGGTCCCCGATCACGCCGGATCCGGCCGTCGCGCGGCGGTAGCGCCAGGTGAGCGGGGCGTCCGGGGAGGCCGCGTAGTCGGCGAGCAGCCACACCCGCACGTTCGTCACCCGGCCCAGCCGCCCGGAGCGGACGAGCTCGCGGGCGTGGACCACCGCGGGGGCGTGGCGGTAGTTGAAGCCCACCGCCGTCACCAGCCCGCGGGCGGCCGCGGCACGGGCGATGTCGGCCGCCTCGGCGGCGTCGCGGCCCATCGGCTTCTCCACCCAGACGGGCTTGCCCGCCTCCACCGCCGCCAGCGCCACCTCGCGGTGGAGGTGGTTGGGCACGCACACGGACACGACGTCGACGTCCGGGTGCGTCACCACCTCGCGCCAGTCCGCGGTCGCGGCCGCGAACCCGAGGTGGTCGACCGCCGCGGCCCGGTTCTCCGGGACCGGGTCGGCGGCGAGCACGAGGCGGGGTGCCGCGCCGAGCTCGGGCCAGCGCTCGAGCACCCCCCGGTGGCTGCGGGCGTGCAGCCGCCCCATCCAGCCCAGCCCGACCACGCCGACGCCGATCTGGCGGCGCGGCCCCGCTCCCTGCCCGGCCGGCCGGGTCACGCCGGGTCCGCCGCGACGGTGACGGTGCGCCCGGTGCGCAGCGACTCCACCCCGGCCGCGGCGGCGAGGTTGGCGCGGTGCCCGTCGAGTGCCGAGGCGCCCGTGGCGCCCCCGTCCGCCGCGGCGGCGGCCCACGCCGCCAGCTCGGCGCGGTAGGCGTCGGCGAAGCGGGACCGGAAGTCCGCGGGCACCGCCGGGCCGGCACGTCCGTCGAGCGCGACGTCGAGTCGGGCCGGCGGGCGCAGGCTCACCGTCCCGCTCGTCCCGACCACCTCGCAGCGCACGTCGTACCCGTACCGGGCGTTGGGGAAGACCTCGACGGTGGCGAGCACCTCCCCGTCGCCGAGGACCACGGTGGCGAGCTGGGGCTCGCGCAGCCCCTCCGAGTGGGGGGCGCGGACGTCGAGCGCGGTCACGGGCAGACCGGTGAGCCACGGCAGGACGTCGAGCTCGTGGACCATCGAGTTGGTCACCACCCCCTCGCTCGTGGCGTCGGGGTGGGCAGCGGCGTTGCGGTGGACGTTGTGCACGACGAGCGGGTCGCCGACCAGGCCGCCGCGTACCGCGTCCCGCAGCTCGAGGTAGCCCGGGTCGAAGCGGCGCATGAAACCCACGGTGACGAGCCGTCGCCCGGCGGCCGCCTCCGCGGCGACCACCTGTGCCGACTCCTCCGGGCCGGTGCCGAGCGGCTTCTCGCACAGCACCGGCTTGCCGGCGGCGATGCACGCGAGCGTGAGCCGGGCGTGCGTGTGGTCGGGTGAGGTGACGACGACGGCCTGGACGTCCGGCGCGGCGACGACCTCCTCGTCGGTGGCCACCACCCGCGCCCCGACCGCGGCGGCCACCGCGGCGGCCCGCTCCGGGACCGGGTCGAAGACGGCGGTCACCCGGGCGTGCGGGACGTGCTCGACCAGCGAGCGCACGTGGTCGGCCCCCATCGCCCCCAGCCCGATGACGCCGACGTCGACCACGCTCACTGCTCCTCGGCGACGTCCTCGTCGGCGGCCTGCTCCTCCAGCGAGGCGCCGTACTCCTCGGCGTTCTCCGGCGTCACCACGGTGACCCCGGTGTCGACCCGGGCGTCGATGGTCTTCCCGTCGAGCAGCTCGACGGCGAGCTCCACGCTGGTGCGGCCCATCTGGTAGGAGTTCTGCGCGATGCTGGCGTCCAGCTCGCCGGCGAGGATCGAGTCCACGGCGTCGCTCGTGCCGTCCACGCCGATGACGAGGATGTCCTCGAGGTCCACCCCGGCGGCCTTGACGGCCTCCAGGGCACCCAGCGCCATGTCGTCGTTCGCGGCGAAGACGATGGACACGTCGGGGTTGGACTGGAGGATGTCGGCCATGACCGCGCGGCCCTCGGCGCGGTCGGAGTTGGCGGAGAGGTCGGCGACGACCTCGATGCCGCTCCCCTCGAGGGTGTCGATGACGCCGTCGACGCGGCTGTCGGTCGACGGGTTGCCGGGCACGCCGCGGATGAGGGCGATGGTGCCGGAGTCGGCCTGCTCGAGGATGAACTCCCCCGCCGTGACGCCCGCGGCGTAGTTGTCGGTGCCGACGAAGGTCTCCTTGCCGTCCCAGCCCTCGATGTCGGTGTCGACGAGGAGGACGGGGATGCCCTCGTCGACGGCCTGCTGGAGGATCGGCTCGAGCTGGTCGGCCTGCGTCGGGGCGACGACGAGGGCGTCGACCTGCTGGGTGATCGCGGCGCGGACCTTGTCGATCTGCTCCTGGACCTGGGTCTCGGCGGTGGCGCCGGCCAGGGTGACGTTGGCCCCCGCGGCGGCGGCGCCGTCCTGGACGCCGCCGGCGACCTGGAGCCAGAACGGGGAGGACAGGGTCTTGAGGACGACGGCGATGTCGTAGGTGTCCTGGCCGTCGCCGTCCCCGGCGCCGCCTGGGCCGCCGTTGCCGTCGTCGCCGCCGCACGCGGCGAGGAGGAGCGCGGCCGTGGCGACGACGGCCGCCAGCGCGTGACGTGTTGACCTCATTGCGGTTGTCCCTTCTGCGTGGCGCCGTTGGTGGCTCCGACGATCATGGCGACCATGTCCTGCACCGTCTCCGGTGCCGGGCGGACGGTGCCCACGACCCGCCCCTGCCGCATGACCACGGCGTTGTCGCACACCTGGACGACGTGGTCCATGTTGTGCGAGATGAGGATGATGGAGATGCCGTGCTCGGGCAGCCGGCGGATGGTGTCGAGGACGTTGCGGGTCTCGCGCACCCCGAGCGCCGCGGTCGGCTCGTCGAGGATGAGGACCCGGCGGGCGAAGGCGACCGCGCGCGCGACGGCGATCGCCTGCCGCTGGCCCCCGGACATGAGGCCGACCTGGCCGCGCAGGTCGGGCAGGTGGACCTGGAGGGTGGCGAGCCGCTCGGCGACGTCGCGGCGCATCGCCTTGCGGTCGAGCCAGCCGATCCCGCGCCAGCGGCGGGGTCTGGTGAGCTCGTGCCCGACGTAGAGGTTCGTCGCGACGTCGAGGTTGTCGAAGAGGGAGAGGTCCTGGTAGACGGCCTCGATGCCGTGCTCGCGCGCCACGGTGGGGCTGGTGAGAGCGACCCGCTCGCCCTCGAGGCGGATCTCGCCGTCGTCGAGCTGGTGGACGCCGGTGATCGCCTTGATGAGGGTGGACTTGCCGGCGCCGTTGTCCCCGAGCAGGCCGAGCACCTCGCCGCGGTGGACGGTGAGGTCGACCCCGGCGAGGGCGGTCACCGCGCCGAAGCGCTTGACGGCGCCGCGGACCTCGAGCACCGGGGTGCGGTCCCGGTCGGCCGGGGCCGGGTGCGGCTGCGTCGTCGTCATCGCGGGGCCTCCGACTCCTCGGTGCGCACGACCCGCAGCCGGGTCTCCAGCCGGGCGCGCACGACGTCGAGCTGGACGGCGATGACGACGGCGGCCCCGAGCGCGACGTACTGCCAGCTGCTCTGGACGTTCATGAGGTTGAGGCCGTTCTGGATGACGCCGAGGATGAGCGCGCCGACGAGGGTGCCGACCACGGTGCCGCGGCCACCGAAGAAGCTCGCCCCGCCGATGATGACGGCGGCGATGGCGGAGAGCTCCAGGAGGTTGCCGGCCGTGGGGTAGGCGGAGTTCGTCTGGCCGGAGACGACGATGGCCGCCGTGCCGGCGCACATGCCGCTGAAGACGTAGACGGAGATGAGCACCCGGTCCACGGGCACGCCGACGCGCCGGGCGGCCTCGCGGTTGCCGCCGATGGCGTAGATCCACTGCCCCCAGGTGATCCGCCGCAGGAGCACGTAGACGATGACGGCGAGGACGGCGACGAGGACCACGGCCCACGGCACCCGCCCGAGGTGGCCGTACCCGACGGTGCGCACGGCGTCGGGCATCCCGGTGATCGGCTGCCCCTCGCTGACGATGAGCGCGACGCCGCGCGCCACCATGAGCATGGCGAGGGTCGGCAGGAAGGGGTGGGGCAGCCGCCCCTTGACGAAGAGGGTGCCGTTGACCGCCCCGGCCAGACCGCCGGCGAGGATCATCGACGGGATGACGAGCCAGCCGGAGACGAGGTCGAGCTCGCGGATCCACAGCGCCCCGAGGATGCTCGACATCGCCACGACGGAACCGACGGACAGGTCGATGCCGGCCGTGATGATGACGAGCAGCTGGCCCAGGGCGAGAATGGCGACGACCGACGCCTCCAGGCCGACGTTGCCGAGGTTGACCGGTGAGAGGAACAGCGGGTTGAGCGCCGCCAGCACCGCCATGATGAGGACGAGGAGGAGGACGGGGCCCAGGCGCACGACGGTGAGCGCCGCGTGCAGGCCGCGGCTGCGCCTCCCGGGTGGGCCGGACGCCGGTCCGCCGGACGCGGGCCCGTCGGCGGTCGTCTGCGCAACAGCCGTCATCGGGTCGTTCCCCTCCAGCAAGCGTGTCGGCGGACGGGGCCGCCGGCGGTGCGGTTAGTCTGGGCCACGGCCCGACCGGGTGTCAAGATTTGTCCGGACATTCCAACATCCACGGAGCTTCGGTCGCCGGACCCGTCCCACGCGGTCAGCGCACCCGTCCCGGGTGGAGCGAGCGCAGGTACTCCAGGGACCGCCGCACGTCGTGCACCGGCCCGTCGCCCGCGGGCGGCTCGGCGGTCAGGACGGTGTCCTGCTCCAGCACGTACCAGCCGGTGAAACCCACCGCGTCGAGCGCGGCGACGACGGCCGCGAAGTCGACATCGCCCTCCCCCAGCGGGGTGTAGATCCCCTGCCGGACGGCGTCGGTGTAGCCGAGCCGGCCCGCCTGGACGTCCCGGGCCAGGTCGAGGCGCACGTCCTTGACATGGACGTGGTTGATCCGCGCGGCGTGCGCGCGGGCGAGGGCGACCGGGTCGGTGCCGCCGATGAGGAGGTGGCCGGTGTCCAGGCACAGCGGGACGTCCGAGCCGGCCAGGACCCGCCGCACCTCCTCCTCCCGCTCGACCATGGTGCCGACGTGCGGGTGGAGGCTGACCTGCATCCCGCGTGCGGCCGCGCGGTCGGCGAGGCGGTCGAGGTTGCCCAGCAGCGTGGCCCACCCCACCTCGTCGAGCTCGGCGCGCTCGTCGTACCCCTCCTGGCCGGTGGCGGCGGAGAGCACGAGGACCTGCCCGCCGGTGGCGGCGAAGGCGTCGAGCTCGCGGTCCACCTCCGGCAGCGGGTCGTGCCCGGGATCGTGGAGGACCACGGGGACGAACGCGCCGACGACGGTGAGCCCGTAGGGCGCCAGCGCCGCGGCCCGCTCGGCGGGGGCGACGGGCAGCCAGCCCTGCGGCCCCAGCTCGGTGGCGGTGATGCCGAGCTCGGCCATCTCGGTGAGCACGCGCTGCGGGGCGAGCTGGTGGCCCCACCCCGGCACCTCGCACACCCCCCAGCTGATGGGTGCTCCGGCGATCCGCATGGCTCTCTCCTCTCCGGCGGGGTCGGGCCCGCCCGGGGTCACAGGTGGTGGCGCTGGGCGCGCCGGTCGCGCTCGTACTCCGCACGGGCGCGGCGCGTGCTCTCCAGCCGGGACACCTCGGCCACCGGGACGTCCCACCAGCTCGACGAGGGCGGCGCCGGGCCACGCAGGTCGGTCTCGACGACGACCGCCGTCGTGGCGGAGGCAGCCACCGCCTTGCCGAAGGCCTCGCGGAACTCGGCGACCGAGCCCGGCTCGAGCACCTCGATACCGTAGCTGCGCAGGTTGGCGGCGAGGTCCACCGGCACCGGCGGGCCGTCGAGCATCCCGGTCTCGGGGTCACGTACCCGGTACTCGGTGGCGAAGCGCTGGGAGCCGTGGGACTCCGACAGCGCCCCGATCGAGGCCCAGCCGCGGTTCTGCAGCACGACGAGGACGACCTTGACGCCCTCGGCGACGATGGTGGCGATCTCCTGCGGGGCCATCTGGTAGCTGCCGTCGCCGACGACGGCGACGACCTCGCTCTGCGGCCGGGCCAGCTTGACGCCGAGCGCCGCGGGGATCTCGTAGCCCATGCACGAGTAGCCGTACTCGAGGTGGTACTGCACCGGGCTGCGCGCCCGCCACAGCGCCTGGAGGTCGCCGGGCATCGACCCGGCCGCGTTGACGAGGACGTCCTCCTCCCCCATGAGCTCGTTGAGCACGCCGAAGATCTCGGTCTGGGCGGGCAGCGGGCCGTGGCCGCGGTGGTAGCACTCCTCGGTGACCCGCTGCCAGTCGGCGACACGCTCGGTCACCTCCCGGGAGTACTCCGCGGCGACCCGGTACCCGGTGAGCGCCGCGGTGAGCGCGGTGAGGCCCTCGCGGGCGTCGGCGACGACCATCTCGGCGGCGTGCTTGGCGGCGTCGAAGGCCTTGACGTTGATGTTGACGAAACGCACCGCGGGGTGGCGGAATGCGGTGCGCGAGGCGGTGGTGAAGTCGGTGTAGCGGGTCCCCACGCCGATGACGACGTCGGCCGCTGCGGCCAGCGCGTTGGCGGCGGCGTTGCCGGTGGCGCCCACGCCACCGGCCGCGCACGGGTGGTCCCACGCGATGGCGCCCTTGCCCGCCTGGGTGTCGACGACCGGGATGCCGGTGGCGTCGGCCAGCGCGGTGAGCGCGCCGCTCGCCTCGGAGTAGACCACCCCGCCGCCGGCGACGACGAGCGGCCGCCGCGCCTCCCGGACGAGCGCGGCCGCCCGCTCCAGGGCTGCCGGCTCGGGCACCGGGCGCGGCACGTGCCACACCCGGCGGCGGAAGAGCTCGGTGGGCCAGTCGTGGGCCTCGGCCTGGACGTCCTGGGGCAGGCAGAGCGTCACCGCACCGGTCTCGGCCGGGTCGGTGAGCACCCGCATCGCGGCGAGCAGGCTCGCGGGGAGCTGCTCGGGGCGGTGGATCCGGTCGAAGAAGCGGGAGACCGGGCGGAAGGCGTCGTTGACGGAGGTGTCCAGGGTCTGCTCGTTCTCCAGCTGCTGGAGCACGGGGTCCACCCGGCGGGTGGCGAAGAGGTCCGCGGGCAGCAGGAGCACCGGGATGCGGTCGATGGTGGCCAGTGCCGCGCCGGTGAGCATGTTCGTCGAGCCGGGGCCGATGGAGGCGGTGCAGGCGAAGGTCTGCAGCCGGTTGGTGGTCCGGGCGTAGCCGACGGCGGTGTGCACCATGTTCTGCTCGTTGCGGGCCTGGTAGAAGCGCAGCGGCCGGGTGCCGGGCTCCGGCTCCAGGACGCTCTCGAGGAGGGCCTGGCCCACCCCGGCGACGTTGCCGTGGCCGAGGATGCCCAGGACGCCGGCGAAGAGGGGCCGTTCCACGCCGTCACGCTCGGTGTGCTGGGCGGACAGGAAGCGCACGAGCGCCTGCCCGACGGTCAGGCGGACGGTCCCGGGGCTGGTCGTGTCGGTCATCGTCGCTCCTCCGGCTCGGGCGGACGTGGCGGGACGGGACGGGTCATCGGCAGCCGGGGGTCGACCGGCAGGTCCTCCCACGTGTCCCGTACCCAGTCGTGGGCGGGGTCGATGGTCATGAGCCAGGTCCGGTCCGGGGCGGGGCCGGCCATGACGTTGAGGTAGTACAGGTCGTACCCGGGGGCCGCCATGGCCGGGCCGTGGTAGCCGTGCGGGACGAGGACGACGTCGCCGGTGCGCACCTCGGCGGTGATGTCGACCGGGCGCCGGGGTGTGCCGTAGGTGCGGTGGACGGCGAAGCCGGGGCCCACCGGCCCGGGCCGGACCACGTAGTAGTAGATCTCCTCCAGCTCACGCTCGTGCTCGGTGTGCTCGTCGTGCTTGTGGGGCGGGTAGGAGGACCAGTTGCCGCCCGGTGTGAGCACCTCGCACACGAGGAGGTGGTCGGTCTCGACGTCGTTGCCCAGCGCGTAGTTGTTCACCTGGCGGGAGCACTGCCCGGCGCCGCGCAGCTCGGTGCGCACCCGGCCCGCGTCCTGGTAGGAGACGGCCGGTCGCCGCTCGGCGCGTGCCGTCGGGAGCGCGACCGTGCCGCCCGCCGCCGAGCTGAGCCGCGCCGTCGTGTCCCGGGGCAGGTAGAGGTAGTCGGTGACGGCGGTGAAGACGTCCGGGCGGCCGGTCAGCTCGTGGCGCTGCCCCTCGACCTCGACGGCGCACCCGCCGGCGAGCGGCAGGACGAGCATCTCGTCCTCGCCGGTGGCCAGCTCCACGCTCCCGCCGGCCGGCAGCTCGACGACCTTGAGCCCGCTGAAGCGCCACCCGGCACGCTCGGGGGTGAGGTCGAGGGTGTAGGGGCCGTGGGCGGTCTGCCCGGCCCGGAGCACGAGGTCGCGGGTCACAGCAGCGCCACCGCCCTGTCGACGGCGCCCTCGACGTCGTCGTCCGGGGGGTAGAGCAGGGTGCGGCCCAGGACCAGCCCGCGGATGCCGGGCACACGCAGCGCCCGTGCCCAGCCCTCGACCGTGGCCGCGACGTCGTCGCCGACCTCACCGCCCAGGACGAGCGTCGGCAGGGTGGAGGCAGCGGCCACCGCCTCCATGTCGGGGACGAGCGGCACCTTGAGCCAGGTGTAGGCCGAGGTGCCGCCGAGGCCGGCGGCGATGGCGACGGCGGTGACGACGGCCTCGGTGGTCAGGACGTTCGTCGACCGGCCCTCCACCCGGCGGGAGAGGAAGGGCTCGACCAGCGCCACCCGGCGGGAGGCGGCGAGCGCGTCCACGGCGTGGGCGGTGGACTCCAGGGTGCGCAGCGAGCCGGGGTCCTGCGGGTCGATCCGCAGCAGCACCTTGCCGCCGTCGAGCCCGGAGTCGACGACGGCGCGGACGGTGTAGCCGGTGAACCGGTCGTCCATCTCGAACCCGGCGCCGCGCAGCCCGCCCCGGTTCATCGACCCGTAGACGAGCTTGCCGTCCAGCGCACCGAGCAGGGTGAGGTCCTCGACGAGGTCCGGGGTGCCGAGGAAGCCGTGGACACCCGGGCGGGCGAGGGCGGCGACGCAGCGGCGGAGCAGCTCGCGCCGGTCCCCCATCGCCATCGGGTCGTGGCCGACGGCCAGCGAGCCGCGGGCGGGGTGGTCGGCGGCGATGACCATGAGCCGTTCCCCGGGCCCCGGGAGCCGCCCGCGCGGCCGCTGCGCCAGGGCGCGGGCGACCCGCTCCGGCTCGTGCATGCGCAGGTCGCGGATCTCCTCGACGGTGAGCATCTAGACCACCCGTCGCTCGACCTCGTGGGGGTGGGCACCGCCGTCGAGGACCTCGCGGACCTCCTCCTCGGTGGGCATGGCGGTGGAGCACTCGAGCCGGGCCGCGACGATCGCGCCGGCGGCGTTGGCCGCGGCGATGGTGCGCTCCAGCGGCCAGCCGGCGAGCAGCCCGTGGCACAGCGCCCCGCCGAAGGCGTCGCCCGCGCCGAGACCGTTGACCACCTCGGTGGGGACGGGCGGGACCTCGACCCGCTCGTCCCGGGTCTTGGCCAGGGTGCCCCGCGGGCCCTGCTTGACCACGGCGAGCTCCACCCCGGCGGCGAGCAGCGCGTCGGCGGCCCGGTCGGGCTCGCTCTGCCCGACGGCCACCTCGCACTCCTCGCGGTTGCCGACGGCGATCGTCACGCCGGGGAGGACGTCACGCACCAGGCCGCGGGCCTCGTCCGGGGAGTCCCAGAACATCGGCCGCCAGTCGAGGTCGAGGACCGTGTGCGCGCGGCGGCCCCGCGCCGTGAGGGCGGTGAGGTGGGCGGAGCGGGAGGGCTCCTCCGACAGCCCGGTCACCGAGAACCACATGACCCCGGCCTCGCGGACGGCGTCGACCGGGACGTCCTCGGGGCGCACCTGGAGGTCCGGAGCGGTGGGCTCGCGGTAGAAGTACAGCGGGAAGTGGTCCGGCGGGAACATCTCGCACAGCGTGATCGGGGTGTTGAGCTCGGGTGCCGTGATGACGAACTCGTCGCTCACGCCGAGGCGGACCATCTCACGGCGGACGTAGCGGCCCAGCGGGTCGTCGCCCACCCCGGTGATCGTCGCGGCGCTGTGGCCGAGCCGGGCGGCGGCGACGGCGACGTTCGTCGGGCTGCCGCCGAGGAACTTGCCGAAGGTCTCGACCTCCTCCAGGCCCACGCCGGTGGTCAGCGGGTAGATGTCCACGCCGCACCGGCCGAAGGTCAGGACGTCCAGACGCCGCGAGCTCCCCATCGCACTCTCCTCGGTCGGTGTCCACGATTCTCACCCAGCCGCCGGGAGCGGTCAACCGTTTGTCTGGACAAAGACCCGAGGGTGGTCGGGGCACGAGCGGCCAGGGACGCCCCGGCGGTGACCGGGGGCGACCGGAGGCCGGCCCGGGGGACCACGGTACGGGCGGGCATGGCGCCGGGTCGCGGAGATGGCATTATGTGTAATTGTCCCGACAAGGCGCCGAGGAGAACCATGACGACGTCGCCCGTGCCGGAGCGGCCGGCGGAGGTCTACCGCCCCCGGGTCCACCTGGACCGCACCAGCCCCGTCCCGCTCTACCACCAGATCGCGTCGGTGCTGCAGGAGGCCATCGTCTCCGGGGAGATCGCCGCGCACACCCGGATCGAGAACGAGCTGGCGATGGCCGACCGGCTGCGGGTGTCCCGGCCCACCGCCCGCCGCGCGCTGCAGGAGCTGGTGGACAAGGGGATGCTCGTGCGCAAGCGCGGCGTGGGCACCGAGGTGGCGCCGGAGATCATCCGTCGCGCTGTCGAGCTGACCAGCCTGCACGACGACCTCGCCGCCGCCGGCCGCCGCCCGCGCACCGAGGTCCTCGACTACGAGGTACGCCCGGCCGACGCGGAGGCGGCCCGCCGGCTCCAGCTCGACGTCGGGCAGGAGGTGGTCCACGTGCGGCGGCTGCGGTACGCCGACGACGAGCCGCTGGCCCTGATGACCAACGTCATCCGGGCCGACCTCGCGCCCTCGCGACAGGACCTGGAGGCCGACGGCCTCTACGCCTCCCTGCGTGCCCGCGGCGTTCGGCTGCGCCTGGCGCACCAGACCATCGGGGCCCGCCAGGCCACCGCCGCCGAGTCACGGATCCTTCACGAGCCGGCCCGTGCCGCGGTGCTCACCATGGAGCGTGTCGCCATCGCGGACACCGACACCATCGTCGAGCTCGGCACCCACATCTACCGCGCCTCGCGCTACACCTTCCAGACCACGCTCGTCGCCCACTGAGCGGTCGTCGCGGCGCGGTCCCAGCGACGCGGTCCCGGCAGCACGCCCCCGGCGGCACGACCGGACCGGCCGCGCCGCCGCGGATGTCACCTGCGCCGCAGCCGCCGGACCCCGAGGGTCGTCGCGCCGCCGACCAGCGCCAGGGCGAGCGCCACGAGCAGCACCGTCGTGACGTCCGCACCGGTGGTGGGCAGCCCGCCCCCGCCGGAGGCCGGGGGCGTGGTCGCCCCGTCGGTCGGGGCGGGGTCGGTGGGCGTGTCCGTCGGGCCCGGGCCGGTCGGCTCCCCCGTCGGCTCCTCGGTGGGCTCCCCGGTCGGTTCCTCGGTGGGCTCCTCGGTGGGCACCTCGCCCTCGACGACGGCGAAGTGCCAGGCGTTCACCCCGCCGGTCTCGGCGGACTCCCACGAGACGAGGATCGCCCCGTCGGTGCGCAGCGGCTCCAGGGCGGCGGCGTCGAGCTCCATCGTCACCGTGCTGCTGCCCGGCTCGACGTCCGCCACCACGCTGCCGAGCAGCCGCCCGCCCATGTCCGGTGCCCACGGCGCGGCGGCGACGTCCTCGGGAGAGCAGGTGGAGAAGCCGAGCTCGTCGCCCGGGCAGCTGGAGACCCACACCGGGACCATCGCCGGGTCGCCGGTCCACGCGAAGGCGCGGACCGTGCCGGGCTCCTGCGCGGCGAGGGAGAGCGTCACCGAGGGGTTGGCGATCTCGACGTCGGTGACGTCGAGCGCCCGGCCGGCCGGCAGCCCGGCGATGGTCACCCCGCGCGTCGCGGACTGGTAGATCGTCTGCGGTGACTCGACACCGCGCAGGGCGGTGTCCGGGATGGTCGGCTCCCGTGGCTCCGTGGGCCGGTCGGCGGGCGGCTGGTAGCCCTCGAGGTAGGCGTGTCCCCACCGGTAGGGCTCGGACTGCTGGCTGCCGAACGGTGACCATGCGTTGCGGGTGTCGCCGATGAAGTCCTGGTTGTCGGAGTCGTACGGCGTGATGTTGAGCCCGAGGTAGGTCGGGTCGACCGCGGTCTCCCCCGGCACCCCGGTGGGGGCGGCGCTCGGGGCGCTGACCGCCGCCGGGAGGTTGGCCAGCGGGATCTTCACCTCGACCGTCCACCGGCCGCCCTCGTAGCTGCCGTCCTCCGTCCGGGTCGCCGCGACGGCGACCTCCTGGCCGGGTGAGTTCGGCCCGTCCTCGACCGTGTCGGCCAGCGGACCGGAGGAGAAGCCCTGGTGATTGTCCGCGTCGCGGCTCCAGCACGGACCGTCCGGCCCCTGCCCGGCGGTGCCCTCCGGGTCGTCGGTGAAGGGCATGATCCCGCTCTTGAAGGTCGTCGAGGTGTCCCGGGACGTGGCCTGCGGGTCGAGGAGCACCTCGACCGAGTCGACGAGCCAATGGCCGAAGCAGCGCTCCGGTGTGGCGGCCGCGCTCGCGACGTCGTCGACCACCTCGGCGACGACGTAGAGCGCGTCGTCGTGCCAGGCGAGGCGGGCGGTGCTGCCGGCGCCGCAGTCGGTGCCGTCCGGGGCGCACTCCTGCCCCTCCCAGCGGCGGCCGATGTCGATCGGGTCGCCGTACCCGTCGTCGGCCACGCCGTCGACGGCGGGTGCCTGTTCGGCCTGCGGGACGACGGTGGTCGGCACGACGTACGTGCGCAGCGTCTCGCTGCTCTGCGGTCCGTCGGTCACGGTGGTGACCACCGGGATCTCGGCGACGTAGCCGCCGGGGTCGCCGGGGTCGGTGTGGGTCAGCACGAGCTCCACCCGGGTCTGCCCGCCCGGGGCGAGGTCGGTGAACGCCACGGGGTCGGAGGCGGCGAAGCCCTCGCCGACGTCGAGCCGGACCTCGCCGTCGGCCGGCAGCGCCGTGCGGTTGGTGACGACCACGGGCACGGTCACCGACTCCCCGGCACCGATCTGCGTCTCGGCGGCGGAGCGGCCGGCGACGAAGGTGTACTCCTCGGCCCACTCGTCGTAGGCCGCGTAGTTGCCCCAGCGCTCGAACCGCCCCTCGACCCCGGCGATGACGTCGACGCGGGTGTCGTTGTAGGCCGTGACCTCGCCGTTGTCGAAGTGCGCGGCCAGGCGGTAGCGGCCGAAGGCGGTGTCCTCACCAGGGGTGACGGTGAAGGTGACGCTCGCCTCGTCCTCGGCGGTGACCGGCCCGAGCTGCTGCGGCTCGGAGACCGTCCACCCCTCGGGGACCTCGAGCGTGACCTCGCCGGCGGCGACGGTGGCGCCGCCGGACCGGCTCGCCACGGTGACCTCGAAGGGCTCGCCGGGGGCCTGGAACCAGGCGTCCGGGGTGATGGTGTACGTGCTGCCCAGCGGCATACCGCCCGGGTCCGGGAGCACCGTGCCGAAGAGGATGGCGTCGTCGCGGGCGTTGGCCTCCGTGCCGTTCGGCTGGAACGGGACGAGAGAGTGGGCGATGCCGTAGCGCAGGCACTGCGGCTCCCACACGTCCACCTGCTTGACGCGGGCCTGGGTCGGGTGGGCGCGGTTGCCCTCGCGCCCCACGTGCGCCCAGGTCATCGGCGTTCCCGGCTCCTGGCCCTGGATGTTGCCGGGCAGCCACTCGTACGGGGAGTCGTAGCCGCTCCACGTGCCGACGACGGTGAACGGGTTCGTCGGGGCGGGGACGAAGCCGGTGTTGCACTGCGGGCCGTCGGTGCCGCCCTCCCCCTGGGTGCTCGCCCCGGAGGTGATGACCTTGACCTGCCAGACGTCGACGGCGTCGGGTCCGGTGAGCTGCTCGGGGTACATCGTCGGGTCGGCGGCGGCCGCGGCGGCCTCCCAGATGAGCCGCCCCGCGGTCTGGTGGTGCCCGTGGCCGGCGGGTGCCGGGGAGAAGCCGATGAGCACCTCGGGCCGGGTCTGGCGGATGACGTGGACCACCTGGCGTTTGATGTCCTGGTCGCCCCACACCTCGGCGGTGAGCGCGGCGCTGGTGTTGTAGAAGAAGTCGACGGCGTCGATGTTGTAGATGTCGACGGTGCCGGAGCGGTAGTGCGAGGCGCGGTCCTCGTTCTCCCGGCGCAGCCCGAGCGCCGGCCCGGACTCGTTGCCCACCGAGTTGGAGCCGCCCTCGCCGCGGGTGAGCATGATGAGCCCGCAGCGCACGCCGTAGCGGTCGTGCCACACGCCGCACGGGGTGGTGAACCCGGCGTCGTCGTCCGGGTGGGCCCACATGCCCATGACGTCGATCTTCGTCGGGTCGACCTCGGTCGCGACGCTCGGTTCGGCGACCGTCAGCGGCGGGTCGTCGGCACCGGACGCCGCCGGGACGAGGGCGGCGACCCCGAGCGCTGCGAGCGCGGCCGCGGCGACAGCTCGTTTCATCTCTACCCCCTGGTCGGACAGACGGCCTCGTCTGTACGCGTCGCCCTGCGCTGGGCGCGATGCCGACGAACGTAGCGAGGCGGGCCCGCAGGCGCAAGCAGGACGGGCGGCTCGGAGCACCTCGCCCAGCCGACTTGGGCCGCCTCACGCGGGCCGCTCAGGCCGCCTCGCCCGGCAGCTCGGGCCATCTCGCCCAGCCGGCTCAGGCCGCCTCGCCCGGCCCGCCCAGGCCACCTCGCCCTGACGACTCGGGCCGCCTCGCCCGGCAGCTCGGACCGGCTCGGCCGGCCCCGTCAGTCCTTGACGGCGCCCTCGAGCATCCCGCGGATGAAGTGGCGCTGGAGGAAGAGGTACAGGACGACGGTCGGCAGCGCGACGAGGATCGCCCCCGCGGCGAGGAGGACGGTGCCCTGGGTGTACTGCCCCCGGAAGAGCGCCAGGCCCAGCGGCGCGGTGCGCAGCTCCTGGTTCGGTGACATGACGAGCGGGATGAGGAACTCGTTCCACGTCCACATGAAGGTGAGCAGGAGCAGCGTGACGATGGCCGGGCGGGCCACCGGGAGCAGCACCTGCCACAGCACCCGGTGGTGGCCCGCGCCGTCGAGCCGCGCGGCCTCGATGATCGAGCGGTTGGCCCCGCGGAAGTACGCCCGCATCCAGAAGGTCCCGAACGCCACGGACTGGGCCACCTGGGGCAGGGCGATGCCCCACACCGTGTTCGTCAGGCCCACGGCCTGGAAGTCGAAGAAGAGCGGGACGACGATGGCCTCGGTGGGCACCATGATGCCGACGAGGAAGACGTAGAAGAGCACCTGCGCGCCGGGGAAGGTGAAGGCGCCGAACGCGTAGCCGGCCATGATCGACAGCACGGCCGCGCTCGTCACGACGATGACGGCGACGACGACGGAGGTGGCCAGGTACTCCCCGAAGCGGCCCTGCTCCCACGCCCGGCCGAAGTTCTCCCAGTGGAGCAGGCGGCCGGTGGCGGCGTCCTGCGGGGTCTCCGGCGACAGGGCGGTGCCGAGGATGGTGAGGATCGGGCCGAGCGCGAAGGCGGCGAAGACGATGAGGATGAGGTAGTTGCCCACCCGCTCCCCGGTGGAGACTCTCATCGCTCCCGCTCCCCGATGAGGTTGACCGCGAGGTTGATGAGGAAGATGAGGGCGGTGAGGACGATCGCGACGGCAGCCGCCGACCCGACGTCGCCCTCCATGAAGGCACGCCGGTAGACGACGTAGCTGGGCACCGTCGTCGACGTCCCGGGGCCGCCGGAGGTGGTGACGTAGACGAGGTCGAAGGTCTTGAGCGCGGCGATGATGGTCAGCGTCAGCGACACGACGATCTCGGCGCGCACGGCGGGCACGGAGATGGCGAAGAAGGAGCGCACCGCGCCGGCGCCGTCGAGCGTGGCGGCCTCGTAGAGGTCGTTGGGGATGCGGGCCATGCCGGCCATGAGGAGCACGGTGACCAGGCCGGTGCACACCCAGGTGCCGACGAAGCCGACGGCGGGCAGGGTCCAGGTGAAGTCGCCGAGCCAGGCACGGGTGAGCGCGCCGAGCCCGATCGCCTCCAGGGCGGTGTTGAGGGTGCCGTCGGGGGCGTAGATCTGCCGCCAGGCGACGGCGACGACGACCATGGCGACGACCTGCGGCAGGAAGACGACGGTGCGGAAGAACGGCAGGCCGCGCACCCGGCCGCGGACGAGGACGGCGGAGAGCACCAGCCCGATCGCCACCGGCAGGACGGCGAAGAAGAAGATGAGCACGAGGGCGTGCCAGAACGCCTCCCGCAACCGGGGGTCGGTGACGACGTCGACGTAGTTCTCCAGGCCGACGAAGGTGGCCAGCGTCAGCCCGTCCCAGTCGTACAGGGAGATCTGTGCGGCCCGGCCGAGCGGGTAGAGCAGGAACGTGGCGTAGACGACGAATGCGGGGGCGAGGAAGAGGTACGGGGTCAGGCCGAAGAGGCCCAGCCGCCGCGGGCGGCCCGGTCGGGCCGCCCGCGCGGTGGGTGTGGTCCGCTCCCGGGTGCTCACTGCGTGGAGGCGACGAACTCGCTGTAGTCGGCCTCGAGCGCGGCGAGCAGCCCGTCGACGTCGAGCTGTCCGCCGAGGAAGGACTGCAGGCTCTGGCCGAGGGTGTCGCTCATCGTCGGGGTGGCCCAGTCGAGGTAGGGCACGAGGGCGCCCTCCTCGGTGACCTCGCTGTAGGCGGCGTAGATGTCGGCCTGCAGCCCGCCGTCGGGCATGTGCTCGGACGTCTCGACCACGGGCATGTTGCCGGTCTCGGCGAGGACGGCCATCGCCTCCTCGCTCGTGATGAAGTCGATGTACGCCGCGCCGACGTCGGGGACGTCCGAGGACGCCGTGACCGCGAACGGGATGCCGGTGCCACCGGTGGTGACCCTGGGGCCGCCGGCCTCGACGGGCGGTGGGGCGAAGAAGCCGGCGTCCTCACCCATCGCGGCCTCGATGTCCGGGCCGAGCCAGGAGCCGGCCATGAGGTAGACACCCTCGCCCTCGGTGAAGGACTGCCACACGGCGTCGTAGTCGGCGCCGTTGAAGCCGTCGTTGAAGTAGCCCGCCTCGACCCACGCCGCGAGCTCCTCCGCGGCGGCCCGGTTCTCGTCGGTCTCCCAGCTGGCGCCGGCGTTGCCGAAGCCCAGCGCCCGGATCTCGTCCGGGTCGACGTGCGCGCCCTGGACCGGGCCGAAGACGTGCGCGGCCGGCCACTGGTCGAGGTTGCCCAGGAGCAGCGGGGTCTGGCCCGCCTCGCGGATGGTGGCCAGCTGCTCACCGAACTCGGCCCAGGTCTGCGGCACCTCCAGGCCGAGCTCCTCGAGCCTGGACTTGGAGTAGTACACGCCCACGACCTCACCGACCTGCGGGAGGCCCCAGATGGAACCCTCGCCGAAGGTGACGCCGTCCGCGGAGTAGCGGGTGTTCTGCAGCACGGAGTCGGAGAAGCGGTCGGTCCAGCCGTAGGCCTCGGCGTAGTCGTCGAGGTTGCGCAGCTGGCCGGCTGCGACGTACTGGCCCATCTGGGAGCGCGAGTTGTTCACCTGGGTGACGTCGGGGGCGTCGTCGCCGGTGAGCGCCAGCCGCAGGGTGGTGGTGAGGTCGTCGTTGGACATGGTGTTGCGCTCGATGGTGACGTTCGGGTAGCGCTCCATGAAGGCGGCGTTGAGCTGCTCCATCTGCTCGTTCTGCCCGCCGCGCACCTCCTGGTCCCACACGACGAGGGTGACGTCGCCGAGCTCGGAGATGTCGGTGCTGACCTCCTCGGCGGTCTCGCCGCCGGTGGTCGCCGGCTCGTCCGGGCTGTCCCCGCCGCCGCTGCCGGGGGTGCAGGCGGCGAGCGCCAGCAGCGCCACCGCGGCGGTGACGACGGTCCGGCGGATCCGTGGTCGGCTCATGATCGTTCTCCTTGGTCGTCGGGCGGTGGGGCCGCCGTCGGTGTGTGGTTCATAAGTTAGAGGTCGGACTCGAGGGCGAAGGTCGCCTCGGCGCGGCGGGTGACCCGGCCGGGACGGGCGGGCAGGACGTCCGGGAGGAACCGGTAGTGCTCGTGCAGCTCGGCGGCGGCCGGGTCGCCGGCTCCGTGGGCGGCGTCGAGGGTGCCCCACCAGTCGTGCAGGTCGCCGATGCCGGGGGCGGCGAGAGAGCCGCCGAAGCCCTGCACGGTGAGGCCGGAGCACAGGGCGGCGAAGCGCAGGCGCCGCTCCAGCGGCCAGCCCGACAGCGTGCCGCGGACGAAGGCGGCGAGGAACACGTCGCCGGCGCCGGTCGGGTCGATCGCCTCGACGTCGAGCGCGGGGACGTGGCACTCCTCGCCGGTGGCGGCGTCGACCGCCAGCGCGCCCTCGGCGCCCAGCGTGACGACGACGAGGGGGACGCGTTCGGCCAGCGCACGGGCGGCGGCCCGCGGGGAGTCGGTGCCGGTGTAGGCGGTGGCCTCCGCGGCGTTGGGCAGGAAGGCGTAGCAGTCGTCCAGGGCGTCCAGCCGGGCCGGGTCCCAGCGCTCGGAGGGGTCCCAGCCGACGTCGGCGAAGACGAGCGCCCCGGCCGCGGCTGCGGCGCGCCACCAGCGCTCCTCCGCGCGTGTGTCGTCGAGGTCGATGATGACGGCGCGGGTGGTGGGCGGCTCTCCGATGAGCTCGTCGTACCCCACCGGCAGCGGGTGGCCGTGGGTGACCATCGCCCGGTCGCCGTCGTAGGCCATCGAGACGGTGACGGAGGTGTGGAGGGAGGGGACGCGCACGGAACGGGACAGGTCGATCGCCTCGTCGGCGAGGATGTCCCAGCACCAGCGTCCGTAGACGTCGCCCCCGAAGCCGGTGGCCAGGCCGGTGGCCAGCCCCAGGCGGCTGGTGGCGACGGCGAGGTTGGCGATGCCGCCGGGCAGCGAGCCCATTCCGCTGGCCCACACCTCGGTGCCGGGGCGCGGGCCGGTGGGCATGCCGGAGAAGACGATGTCGAGGAACAGCGGCCCGGAGAGGAAGACGTCGAGGACGCTCCCCTCGGGTGCCTCCTGCGGCGTCCTCACCTGCTCCTCGGTCACGTTGTGCTCCCCTGGTCGGTCGGCCGAGCCCGTCGC
>NZ_CALGNQ010000254.1 GCF_937958535.1 uncultured Georgenia sp.
CAAGGACACCCGCGGCATCATCCGCGTCCACCAGTTCAACAAGGTGGAGATGTTCAGCTTCACCACCCTGGAGGAGTCCGAGGCCGAGCACGAGCGCCTCCTCGCCTGGGAGGAGGAGATGCTCGCCAAGGTCGAGCTGCCCTACCGGGTCATCGACGTCGCCGCCGGGGACCTCGGCGCCTCCGCGGCCCGGAAGTTCGACTGCGAGGCCTGGCTGCCCAGCCAGGAGCGGTACCTGGAGATGACCTCCACCTCCAACTGCACGACCTTCCAGGCCCGCCGGCTGGGGATCCGCCACCGCGGACCCGCGGGTACCGAGCCGGTCGCCACCCTCAACGGCACCCTCGCCACCACCCGGTGGCTCGTCGCGATCCTGGAGAACCACCAGCTCCCCGACGGCTCGGTCCGCGTCCCGGCGGGGCTGCAGCCCTACCTCGGGGGGCTGGAGGTCCTCACCCCGGTGGACCGCGCATGACCCTCACCGCCGACGTCGTCCGCGACCACCTCCCCCCGGCGTTCCCCGCGGCGGGACCCGAGCTCATGGTCGCCCTCGACATCGACGGCACGCTCGTCGACCACGAGCAGCGGATGACGACGGCGGTGCGCGAGGCCGTGGCCGAGCTGCGCGACTCCGGGACCCAGGTGGTCCTGGCCACCGGGCGCTCGGTCTCCGCGGTGCTCCCCGTCCTGGAGGAGCTGGGGATCCGGCACGGGTGGGCGGTGTGCTCCAACGGCGCCGTCTGCCTGCGGCTGGACCCCGCGCTCCCGCACGGCTACGAGATCAGCGACGTCGTCACCTTCGACCCCGAGCCCACCCTCCGCCTGCTGCGTGAGGAGCTGCCCGACGGCCTGTTCGCCGTCGAGGACCTCGGCAAGGGGTTCAAGGTGAGCAGCCCCTTCCCGTTCGGGGAGCTGAGCGGAGAAGTCACCGTCGTCGACTTCGAGGAGCTGTGCAGCGCGCCCGCCAGCCGCGTGACGATCCGGGCCCCGCACCTGTCCGCGGACGACTTCCACGCCCTCGTCGACCGGGTCGGGCTGCACGGTGTCTCCTACGCCGTCGGCTGGACCGCCTGGCTCGACATCGCCCCCGAGGGCGTCACGAAGGCCAGCGCACTGGAGATGCTCCGTGAGCGCACCCGCACCGCGCGCGCGGCGACCGTCGCGGTGGGCGACGGCCGCAACGACATCGAGATGCTCCGGTGGGCCGCCCTCGGGGTGGCCATGGAGTGGGCCGACGAGGAGACCCGCGCGGCGGCTGACCTCGTCACCGGGTCGGTGCACGACGACGGCGTCGTCCCGGTGCTGCACGCCCTGCTCGGCCGCTGACCGGCGCCTCGTGACGGGATCGTTATCGACATCCGTTCCTGAAACGCCGACAGAAACGCCCGACCGTCGTTTGATGGGGGATACGTGTCCTGACCGATGACGGTGGAGGAGATCGATGACGACTCTCAGACGGCGTGCCGGCGTGCTCAGCGCCGCGACCGCGACGCTGGCCCTGCTCCTGGCCGCCTGCGGCGGCGCGGACGACCTCGGCGGCGGGATCGGTGGGGGCGCAGCAGCCCCCGAGGCGGGAGCGGAGGCGGAGGAGACCGACTGCTCCGCCTTCGCGGAGTACGGCAGCTTCGACGGCGAGACGGTCACGCTGTTCAGCTCGATCCGTGAGCAGGAGGCCGACCAGCTCCAGGACACCTTCGACGCCTTCACCGAGTGCACCGGCATCACCGTCCAGCACAACGGCTCCGGGGAGTTCGAGCAGCAGGTCGTCATCCAGGCGGAGAGCGGCAACGCGCCGGACCTGGCGATCTTCCCCCAGCCCGGCCTGCTCGAGCGGATGGTCCGCGAGGGGCACGTCGTCCCGGCGCCGGACGCCGTGGAGGCCAAGGTCGACGAGGGCTGGAGCGAGGACTGGAAGGCCTACGGCACGGTGGACGGCGAGTTCTACGCCGCCCCGCTCATGGCCAGCGTGAAGTCCTTCGTCTGGTACTCGCCCAGCGCCTTCGCGGAGAACGACTACGAGGTCCCCGAGACGTGGGACGAGCTCATGGCGCTGACCGAGCAGATCGCCGCCGACCACGGCTCCGACTCCGTCAAGCCCTGGTGCGCCGGCATCGAGTCCGGCGGCGCCACCGGGTGGCCCGCCACCGACTGGATCGAGGACGTCGTCCTGCGCTCCGCCGGCCCCGACGTCTACGACCGGTGGGTGGTCAACGAGGTCCCGTTCAACGACCCGGTCATCGTCGAGGCCGTCGAGACCGCCGGCGCCATCCTCAAGGACGACGACTACGTCAACGGCGGCATCGGCGACTCCCGCTCCATCGCGACGACGTCCTTCAACGACGGCGGCCTGCCGATCCTCGAGGGCGACTGCTTCCTGCACCGCCAGGCCTCCTTCTACGAGGCGCAGTGGCCCCAGGGCACCGAGGTCAGCCCGCAGGGCGACGTCTTCGCCTTCTACCTGCCCGGCTTCACCGCCGACGAGAGCCCGCTGCTCGTCGCCGGCGAGTTCGTCGGCGCCTTCAACGACGACGCGGCCACCCAGGCCGTCCAGGCCTTCATGGCCTCCGGCGAGTGGGCCAACACCCGCGTCGAGATCGGCGGGGTGACCTCGGCCAACCGTGCCGTCGACCCGGCGCTCGCATCCTCCGACGTCCTGCGCCTGGCCATCGAGCTGCTCCAGGACGACACCGCCGTCGCCCGCTTCGACGGCTCGGACCTCATGCCGTCCGAGGTCGGTGCCGGGTCCTTCTGGAGCGGCATGGTCGACTGGATCAACGGTGCGGACACCCAGGAGGTCCTGGACCAGGTCCAGGCCTCGTGGCCGTGACCTGACCGCGACGCGGGCGGGGCCGGGGCGCAGGCCCCGCTCCGCCCCGCGTCGCACGGAGGTGCGCATGGACTTCTTCCTCGGTTCCAAGATCGGCCAGATGGTGCTGGCCGTCCTCGCCCTCGCCGTCGTCGTCGCCGTCATCCTCGGTGCGGCCCGCCTGGCCGACCGGTTCACCGGACGCACCCGCACCCTGTGGATGATCCTCGCGTTCGGCGGCCCGGCGTTCTTCCTGCTCGGCCTGGGACTCGTCTACCCGGCGGTCCGGACCACGGTGATGTCGTTCATGGACCGCCGCTCCGAGGAGTGGGTCGGCCTGGCGAACTACGCGTGGGTGCTCACCGACCCCGACTCCCTCCAGGGCTTCCTCAACACCTTCCTCTGGGTGCTCCTCGTGCCGCTGGTGTCCACGACGGTCGGGCTGGTGTACGCGGTCCTCGTCGACAGCTCCCGCTTCGAGCGGCTCGCCAAGTCGCTGCTCTTCATGCCGATGGCGATCTCCTTCGTCGGGGCCGGCATCATCTGGAAGTTCGTCTACGAGTACCGCGGCGCCGCGCAGGAGCAGATCGGCCTGCTCAACGCGCTCATCGTCGGGCTCGGGTTCGAGCCGGTGCGCTTCCTGCAGGACTCGCCGTGGAACACCTTCTTCCTCATCGTCGTCATGATCTGGATCCAGGCCGGGTTCGCCATGGTGCTCCTGTCGGCCGCGATCAAGGCCATCCCGAGCGACATCGTCGAGGCGGCGCGGCTCGACGGCGTGAGCGGTTGGCAGATGTTCCGCCGCATCACCGTGCCGAGCGTGCGGCCCACGCTCGTCGTCGTCCTCACCACGATCACCATCGCGACGCTGAAGATCTTCGACATCCCGCGGACGATGACCGGCGCGCGCTTCGACACCCAGGTGCTGGCCAACCTCATGTACGACCAGTCCTTCACCTTCGGCAACAACGGGGTCGGCTCGGCGCTCGCCGTGGCGATCTTCGTCCTCGTCGTCCCGATCGTCGTGTTCAACGTGCGGCAGATGGTCCGCAACCGGGAGGTGCGCGGAGCATGAGCGTGATGCCGGCGAACCCGGCCGTCGCCGAACCGAGGACCGGACGCAGCCTGCCCGACCCGATGCGGACCGTGCGCCGGCCGGCGGCGAGCCGCGCCAAGGCGATGCTCGGCACGCGGATCGGCTCGGCCGCCGCCGTCCTCATCGCGGTGCTGTGGACCGTGCCCACGGCCGGGCTGTTCATCAGCTCCATCCGACCCGAGGCGCAGATCCGCACCACCGGCTGGTGGACCTTCCTCACCAGCCCCTCCTTCACGCTGGAGAACTACCAGGAGGTGCTCTTCGGACGCGCGTCCTCCGGAGCGCTCGCCGGCTTCTTCCTCAACTCCGTCGTCATCACCGTCCCCGCGACGCTCATCCCGCTCACCTTCGCGACGATGGCGGCCTACGCCTTCTCCGTCCTGCGGTGGCGGGGGCGCGACACCCTCTTCGTCGTCGTCTTCGCCCTGCAGATCGTGCCGCTGCAGATGTCCCTCATCCCACTGCTGCGGATCTTCGCCGGGACGGGGGCGGCCGAGGTCTTCCCCTACCTCGCGGTGTGGGTGGCCCACTCGGCGTTCGCCATGCCGCTGGCGACCTTCCTGCTCCACAACTTCATGTCGGAGATCCCGCGCGAGCTCGTCGAGGCCGCCCGCGTGGACGGCGCCGGGCACGTCACGGTGTTCCTCCGGGTCATGCTCCCGCTCCTCGTGCCGGCGATCGCGGCCTTCGCGATCTTCCAGTTCCTCTGGGTGTGGAACGACCTGCTCGTCGGGCTGACCTTCACCGGCGGCAACAACGCCGTGCAGCCACTGACGGCGCGCCTGTCGGAGATGGCGGGCTCCCGCGGGCAGGACTGGCACCTGCTGACGGCGGGCGCGTTCGTCTCGATCGTCGTCCCGCTCATCGTCTTCGTCACGCTGCAGCGGTACTTCGTCCGCGGGCTGCTGGCAGGGTCGGTCAAGGGCTGAGCACGGCTGCCCGCTAGGCTGTCGGGGCACCTCGACCGAAGGAGCTCCCTCTCATGGCTTGGCTCGGCACGGCCTCCCACGGCCGCTGGCTCGACGCGGAGGCCCGCGCGCTGCTCGACTTCGCCCGCGCCGCGGCCGTCCCCGCGGGGTTCGGGTACCTCGACGACGACGGCGCGGTCGACCCCGAGCGTCCGGTCGAGCTGTGGCTCACCTGCCGGATGACCCACTGTTTCGCCCTGGGGACACTCCTCGGCATCCCGGGTGCCGCTCCGCTCGCCGACCACGGCATGAGGGCACTGACCACCCGGCTGCGGGACGCCGAGCACGGCGGCTGGTTCTCCGCCGTCGGCACCGACGGGCCGGTGAACGAGGCCAAGGAGGCCTACGCGCACGCGTTCGTCGTGCTCGCCGCCGCCTCCGTGACGGCCGCCGGCCGGCCCGGGGGGCGTGAGCTGCTCGACGAGGCCCTGGCGGTGAGCACCGAGCGCTTCTGGCGGGAGGACGAGGGCGCGGTGCTCGAGTCCTGGGACCGCGGCTTCACCGTGGCCGAGGAGTACCGCGGCGTCAACGCCAACATGCACACCGTCGAGGCCTATCTCGCCGCCGCCGACGTCACCGGTGACGACGTGTGGCTCGACCGGGCGCTGCGTATCACCCGCAGGGTGCTCGACGGCTACGCCCGGGAGCAGGACTGGCGCATCCCCGAGCACTTCTCCGCCGGCTGGGAGCCGCTGCTCGACTACAACACCGACGACCGGGCCCACCAGTTCCGCCCCTTCGGCGCGACCGTCGGGCACTGGCTGGAGTGGGCGCGCCTCGCGCTGCACCTGCGGGAGGCGCTGATCGTCCGGGAGCGGCCCACCGAGGGCTGGCTGCTCGAGGCGGCCCGGGCGCTGTTCGACCGGGCCGTGGTCGATGGGTGGGCGGTCGACGGCGCAGACGGTTTCGTCTACACGGTGGACTTCGCCGGCGAGCCGGTGGTCCACGAGCGGATGCACTGGGTGGCGTGCGAGGCGGTCGGCGCGGCCGCCGCCCTCGAGCTCGTCACCGGGGAGCAGCAGTACGCCGAGTGGTACCAACGGGTGTGGGACTACGCCGCGACCCAGCTCATCCAGCGCCCCGGCGCCTGGCGGCACGAGCTCGACGCGCAGAACCGGCCGAGCGCCCGCACTTGGCCGGGCAAGCCGGACATCTACCACGCCCTCCAGGCCACCCTGATCCCGCGGCTGCCGCTCGCGCCCGCCCTGGCGCCCGCGCTGGCCCGCGGCCTGCTGGACGTCCGCCGGCCCCTGCTCTGACGCCGGACCGGCGCGAGGCGGTCAGCGGGCGTCGGTCACCAGGACCACCTTGCCGAACACCGCGCCGGAGTCGAGCAGTTCGTGTGCGCGCCCGGCCTCGGTGAACGGGATGCGCTCGTGGACGACGGCGCGGAACCGGCCGTCCGCGAGCATCGGCCACACGTGCTCGTGCACCGCCGCGACGATGGCGGCCTTCTCCTCCACCGGCCGGGGCCGCAGCAACGTGCCGTGGATGCTCCCCTGCCGCGCCATGAGCGCGATGAGGTCGAGCTCGCCGCGGCGCCCGCGCTGGGTGCCGATGACGACCAGCCGCCCGCCACGGGCGAGCATCTGCACGTTGTCGCCCAGACCGCCCGCGCCGAGGACGTCGAGGACGACGTCGGCGCCCCGGCCGTCGGTGGCCGCGGCGACGGCCGCGGGGACCTCACCCCGGTGGTCGATCCCCACGTCGGCGCCGAGCTCCTCGCACCGGGCGGCCCGCTCCGGCCCGCCGGCCGTGGCGAGGACCCGCGCCCCGAGCGCGCGGCCGAGCTGGATCGCGGCGGACCCCACCCCGCCCGAGCCGCCGTGGACGAGCAGCGTCTCCCCGTCACGCAACCGGCCGACGTCGACGAGGTTGGACCAGGCGGTGCAGACCGCCTCGGGCAGCGCCGCAGCGTCGCGGAGGTCGAGCCCGTCCGGCGCCGGGAGCAGCTGGCCCGCGGGCACCGCCACCCGTTCGGCGTAGCCGCCGCCGGCGAGCAGGGCGCACACCCGGTCCCCCTCCCGCCAGCCGGTGACGCCGTCGCCGACCTCCCGCACGGTGCCCGAGACCTCCAGTCCGAGGATGTCACTGGCCCCTGGGGGAGGGGCGTAGTGGCCCGCCCGCTGGAGCAGGTCCGCCCGGTTCACACCCGCGGCGGCGACGTCGACCACCACCTCACCGGGTGCGGGCGAGGGGTCGGGGACCTCGGTGAGCTCGAGACGGGAGTCCGCGGTGACGGTGATGGCACGCATGCCACATCCTTACCATCCGGCCCGACGGGCGCTGCGTAGACTGGTGGCGCCGTTGCGCCGAGAGGCGGCGGCAGGGAGGGCTGACAGAGCGGCCGAATGTGACGGTCTTGAAAACCGTTGTGGGGCAACCCACCGAGGGTTCGAATCCCTCGCCCTCCGCCACACGCGCCGGCCGGTCCTCCCGGCCGGCGGTCAAGCCGTGCCGGTGCTGCCTCTCACAGCACCTCGCCGGTGACGGCATCCACCCGTACCTCGGTGCTCGCGCCGTCGGTCGTCCGCAGCTCGACCTCCCACACGACGGCGCCGCCGTCGTCGGTGAGGTCGACCTCGACCACTGCCGCGCCGGTGTGCTGGGCCGCGGTCAGGGCGGCCTCACCAGCGGCGACGGACGCCTCCTCCAGCCGGCGGCGGTCCTCGTCGTCCAGCGCGTCGCTCCCGCTCTGCCGCACGATGGCGTTGCCGTCCCGGGAGAGGAGCATCTCGACGTCGTCGTCCCCGACGGCGACGGACACCTCCCACAGCGCCTCGCCGCCGTCCTCGGTCCGCTCGAGCTCGAAGGCCAGGCCGCCGAGCTCGTCGGCGGCGGTGCTCAGCGCCCGCACCGCGCCGTCCTCCGCGGGGATCGGCT
>NZ_CALGNQ010000255.1 GCF_937958535.1 uncultured Georgenia sp.
CGATCTCCTCCGCCGTGAGGGTCCGGTCGTAGATCCGGAAGTCCTTGATGCTGCCGTCGACCCGCCGGTCGGCGTCGTAGGCGGAGCGCCCGATGTAGTTGGCGGTGGTGACACCGTTGCCGATCTCGGCGGGCGTCATCGTGATGTTCGTGTTCTGACCGACGGCCTCGCCGTCGACGTAGAGGGTGCCGGTGCCGTCCGCGAGGGTGAAGGTCACGTGCTGCCACACGCCGCGGGCGAACTTCTGGGTGCCGAGGACGTTCTGCTCGGCGCCCCAGGCGACGGGCGAGATCGAGCCGCGGGCGACGTTCGGCGTGTCGGTGACGAAGAGGTAGCCGTTGCCCTGCTGGGGGCTGCCGACCGCGGTGTTGCCGAGGTTGAACAGGAAATAGTTGCCGCTGTGGGGCGGCTCGAGCAGCACGTCCAGGGACACGGTGATCGCGTCCAGGCCGGCCGTGATGTTGTTGGGCAGCCGCACGTGGTCGTCGCTGCCGTCGAGCGTCACGCCGCCGGCGCCGAGCTCGGCGCCGCCGACGATCTGGCCGTGGTGGCCGTTGCCGGACGCGTCCTGGGCGGTCGTCCCGCCCTCCCCCGTCAGGGGTAGTGCAGGACGAGCCCGTCGGTCGGGAGCTCGGCGGCTGCCGCGCCGGGCACGGCCGCGAGCAGGCCCGCGCCGAGTGCCGCGACCGCGACAGCGGCCACTGTTCGACGTCGTCTCATGGGTTTCCTTCCTCGGGTGACGTGCGGTCCGCACGTCGGTGGGGGGTGCTGCCCGAGCCCTCGGCTCGGTGGGGGTCCGGTGGTGCTGCGTCGTGCGTCAGCCGCATGCGTGAGCCGCGTAGGCCGCGGTCGCACTCGGGTGTCCCTCGGCGTCCGCGTTCACCTCCCCGGCCGGCACGGAGGCGAGACGGGTGGTGAAGGCGGCGGACGCCGCCCCGTCGGGTCGCACGGTGAGCGTCCGCGCCCCGTACGGCGTCGTGACGACGGCGGTGACCGGCTCGGCCGACGCGTTGCTCACCCGCGCCGTGACGACGACCTTGCCGACGACGCAGCGGGTCTCGGCCTCGACGGTCACGGCCGGCTCGGGGTCGTCCGCGGCGACGACCGTCACCGTGTAGGTCACGGCGGTCTCGTGGTCCTGCGCGTACGCCGTGACCTCGACGGTCGTGGTGGCGCCGGTGAGCGGCACCGTCCGCGTCCGGGTGTCGTCGACGAGCACGCCGTCGACGTGGACGAGTCCGCTGGGGACCGCGGGACGGGCGGTGAGCCCGACCGCCTCGGTGCCGGCGGGGACGCGCAGGACGTAGTCGTGGACGCCCGCGGTGAGCTCCGGCTCGAGCGTGCCGGTGTCGAAGGCGAGCGCGGAGAGCGCGGCGTCCGTGGCGTAGGCCGTGGCCGACCGGATGTGGACGCCGAACACACCGCCCACGTGGCTGGCCCCGGTGCCCTGGAAGCGGACCCGGACGACGGGGACCGGGTTCCCGTCCTCGTCGAGGACCGGGTTGCCCGAGGAGTCGACCTTGGCGAGCGGCTCGTCGAGGACGGCGCGGGGGATCTCGTCGCACTGGAGGTAGAAGGAGGTCGCGCCGTGCGCGTCGGTCACCCGCTCGTGCTTGAGGAGCTCGTCGTTGAGGTAGACGTCGAAGGTCCGGCCGACGTCACCGCCGTAGTAGCGCACGCACAGGTGGTTGGCGTCGAGCTCCGGGTCGACGGTCATGTCGTAGGAGAACCACGCGTCGGCGGCGGGCTCCGCGTGGCGGAACTGCTGCCCGGAGAAGGTGCCGACGCTCGACCGGTTCGACCGGACGTTCTTGCCGGCCTCGCTGTTGTTGTTGTCGAAGGACACGAGCTGGTCGATGGTGACCTCGCGCTCACGCAGCCGCTCCTTGCTCGCGCGGATCATCGCCTGCGCCTCGGCGGAGTCCGGCTCGACGAGGTTGGCGTAGAGCAGGTAGCGGGCGTCGTAGAGGCTGTAGTAGGGCTCGAGGACGAGCTCGGCCGCGGCCGCGTCGACGTTCCGCAGCGTGAAGCGCATGATCGGCGTGCCGTCGGGCTTGGCGCCGTCCTCGACCCGCACGAGGTTCTCCCGGATCCGCGCCTTCCACGCCTCGGCGTCCTCGACGATGAGGGAGTCGACGACGTCCTTCTGCGGCGTGCTCATCCGCACGATGACCCCGGCCTGGTAGGACGCCCCGACGTTCTCGTGGCTCACCGGGGCGGCGAGCAGGACGGGGCCGTAGGCGAAGGCGACCCAGTTGGGGTTCTCCGTGTTGTCGATGACCGTGACCTCGGCCGGGAGCGTGTACTCGAGCTCGTCCCCGGCCGCGACGTCGACGACGACGAACCCGTGCTCCGCGGTGACGTCGCGCGAGACCCCGTTGACGAGGAGGGTGGGCTCGTCGGCCAGCCACGCGGGCACGCGCAGCCGCAGCGTCGTGCCGGGCTCGATCTCCCCACCGTCGAGCGCGTCCACGGTGAGGCGCACGGTGTCGGTGCGCGGGACGTCCGCCGTCTGGGTGAGCACCATGTTGTGCTCGGCCGCGGTGAAGGTCGAGGAGCGGAACTGGGTGACGTACACCGAGCGCGGGCTCGTGTAGTAGAACGAGCTGCCGAGCATCGTGAGCTTCTCGATGCCGGTGCCGTGGTCGCACCAGAACTCGTCGAGCGGGTTGCCGAACACCTTGGAGTAACCGGCCGTCATCGGCTGGAAGTAGGTGACCATGCCGGTCTCGGGGTTCGCCGTGCTCACCACCGAGTTGATGTACGCCCACTCGTAGTAGTCGGCGTACCTCGGGTCCTTCGTCACCTGGAAGAGCTCGTGGGTGAGCTTGAGCATGTTGTACGCGTTGCAGCCCTCGGACGTGGAGTTCTCCCCGTACCCGGAGGTGACGCCGGAGGTCCCCTGCTCCCACAGCGTGTCCGGTGCGTGGAAGTGCTCGGAGTAGCTGTTCCCGCCGTTGGCGTAGGTGTGGTGGTCGACGACGATCTGCCAGAAGTTCTCGGCGGCCGCCCGGTACATGTCGAGCTCGGCCTTCTCGGCCTCGGTGAGCATGGCGTAGAGCTCGGGGTCGTCGGTGAAGACCGTGTAGCGCTTGAGCGCGCCGACGAGCTTGGGGATCGTCGTGTTCGCGTGGAGCCCGGCGAGCACGTCGCTGCCGGCCGCGAGCTGCCGGAAGAGCGTCACCTCGTCGAAGTACTCGGCCGCCTGCTTGTGGACCGGGTCGTGGGTGATGCTGAACAGCTCGTAGAGCGCCTCGTTCATCCCGCCGTACTCGATGTGGAGCACGGCCCCCGGGTCGGGCAGCCCGCCCGCGTAGCCGTCGACCCACGCGCCGAAGTCGCTCGCCACCTCCAGCGCCGTCGTCCCGATGTCGGCGGGCGCGTACTCGTGGACGTCGATGAGGCCCGCGAGCACCTTGTGGAGGTTGTAGAACGGCACGAGCAGGCCGTTCCCGCCGCCGGGCAGGACGGACGTGGGGAACGGGGCGACGTAGCCGGCGTTCGCCGGGTCGCGCAGCGCGTACGCGGCCTGGACCTCCGCGAGCCCGTCGACGGCGGTGGTCAGCTGCTCGAGCAATTCGGCCCTCGTCCGCGGGTCCTCCTCGGAGGCGTAGGACTGCGCGAGCGCGGTGAGGTAGTGGCCGAAGAAGTGGCCCTGGAAACGGGTTCCGGTCGCACGCTCCCAGCCGCCGTAGCCGGTCGGGGTCGGCGGCGTGAGGCCGGCCTGCACGTACCACGAGTAGAGGAACCGGGAGGCGTCGAGGCTGAGGAGGTACTCGACGTTGAGCTCGTGGAGGTTCTCGAGGTACGGGTCGTGGACGTCGACGTCGCCGAGGTGCGTGTCCTCGAGGTAGACGGACGTCGCGGTGGCCGATGGGACTGTGACGACGAAGGTCCGGGTGACCGGCTCGCTGCCGCCGTACACGCCGGACACGGTGACGACGACGTCGACGGCGTCGCCCTCCGGGCGGGTCACCGTGACGACGCCGCCGTCGCCGATGGTGAAGTACGGCGAGTCCGCCTCCCAGCTCAGCTCGGTGCCCGTCGCTCCGGTGGCGGGGAGGGTGAGCGAGTCGGTGACGGCGGTCGCGGGCAGGGACAGGAGGTCGAGGTCGGCACGGGCGACCGCGGCCGGGTCGAAGTCGGGGACGTGCGCGCGGTAGAGGTCGACGACGTCGCTCGTCGTCGCGACGGCGTCGTACAGGGTGTAGTCGTCCACCGCTCCGCGGAGGAAGGAGCCGTTGTACTGGGGACCGTTGAACCCCAGGGTCTTCATCGACGTCGCCTCCGAGCCGAGGACGCCCGTCGCCGTGCCACTCACCGGGTAGTCGACCGCCGTGGCCTGCTTGACGCCGTTGCGGTACATCGCGACGTCCTTCGTCTCGCTGTCGTAGACCACGACGACGTGCGTCCACGCGTCCGTCGGGAAGAACGCGGCCCGGGACGTCCGGACGGAGACCTTGTAGGGCTGGCTGCCTGCGGGGCCGATCGACAGCGCGAGCGGCCGGTTGTTGTTCTCCGAGGCGAGGTACCAGCCGTCGGAGTTGTACACGGTCTTGCTCCAGGCGATGACCTGCTCGCCGGTGCCCATGGGCTCGGAGGGCTTGAACCAGAAGGACAGCGTGAGGTCCTCGGGCTGGAGGTGGGCCCCGGTGCCGAGGTCGAGGGCGGTGGCGCCGTCGAACTGGAACGCCGAGCCGGCGACGCCGGGGACGTACCTCTCGGTGCCGCGGCGCACGGCCACCGGGTTGCCGTGGTCGCTCGCGTCCGCGAGCGTGCCGTCGAAGGGCAGGTCGAGCACCTCGGTGCCCGCCAGCGGCGCGGCGGCGGCGGCCGGGGCGCTCGCTGTGCCGATCCCCGCCGCCACGAGCGCCGTCGTCGCCAGCACGGCGCTCAGCCGACGGGTCAGCCGATCTCTTCCTCGAGTCATCTGCAGTTCCGCATCGCTCTCGACGCGCACGTCGACCCGCGCGGCTCCGCGCGGTCAGGGTGTGGTGCGCAACACTGTTATCGCTAACACTCAGTTGAGTGTAGCGGCCCGCGCGGCGGCTCGCAAGGGTGCGGGGCCCCGCGGGCTACGGGGTGGACACTCCCTCGGCGGCGGCCCGCCGCCCCTCGTCGCGCGCCTCGGCGAGCATGCGCTCGAGACGCCGGCGCGACTGGCGCCGCCCCCAGAAGACCGCACCGAGGAGGAGGACCGCCCCGGCGAGGAGGAGGAGCTGCGGCCACGGGATCGCCCACGCGAGGGCCGAGGCGACGACGGGGTCGAGCTCGGCCGTTGTGCCGTCCATCGCCACCATCTCGGGGACCGCGGTGATCTCGACGGGCACGGCGAACCACGGCCACACGCCGTCGACGACCACGGTGAGGGTGCGGGTGTCGCCCGGGAGGACCTCGTGCTTCTTGTCGTCGGTGAGGATGCTGACCTCCGCCCCACCGGCAGCGGCGGTACCGTCGACGAACAGCCGGACGTTCCCCTCGTTGACGACGTCGAAGGTCACGGTCACGGAACCGGGCCGGAAGGCGTTCCACGTACCGTTGTACGTCGCCCTCACGTTCTCCACGGCCGCGACGGGGGCGAGCTCGCCGGTCACGCGGGTGGTGACCCGGAAGCCGATCCGGCTCTCCACGCCGACGTTCGTGCCGTCCTCGGCCGACTGCACCGTGCGGACGGAGGCGGTGATCCCCGCGGCATGGTCTCCAGGCTCGGCGTTCGGCGGCACGGTGATGGAGAAGGGCACGACCTCGGTCTCCCCCGGCGCGACGGTGACGGACTCGGGCAGCGTGACCCACGTGCCCGCCGCCACGGACTCCTCGCCGGAGGCGAGCATGTCGAAGCGGCCGGTGCGGGTGTAGAAGCCGTCCGCCGCGGCGAGGGCGAAGGTCACCTCCTCCTCGCTGAGGTTCCGCACGGCAAGGTGGTCCTCGACCGTCTCGCCGGGGTCGAGCGTGTGCTCGACGGCACGTCGACCGTCGGGCCCGGAGGCGTCCGCCGGGGTCGTGGACCAGCGGACCGGCGGCGGCTCGTCGGTGGCGGCGGCCGGTACGGCGAGGCCGAGGGCGGCGAGCAGCACGAGCGCACAGGCGAGCAGGGCTGCCCGCACGGGACGGGAGACGGGGGGACTGGCTGCAGGAGGCACGGGCTGTTCCACGATGTCAGGGTCGGGGCCGCACCGGCACGGCCCCGACCCGGGTGATGGTCGGTCGGTCGGGCGACCGCTCAGGCGCCATCCTCCCAGAGGGTGAGGGTGATGGTGGCGGAGTAGCTGCCCGGGGCGACGTCGACCGGGGTCTTGAGGAAGAGGTCCGCGTTCGCCTCCCACTCACCGACGGGATGCGCCTCAGTGGCGTCGATCGCCAGCGCGAGCAGCTCCTCCGCGACGAGGCCGACCGCGTCCGGGCCCTCGTCGAGCACGGTGAGCACCTCCTCGCCCTCGGCGACCTCACCGTTGCCCTCGGTGAGCAGGTGCGGGCGCCAGCCCAGGTGCTCGGCGCCGATCTCCGGGACGCCGTCAGCGGTGAAGGCGGAGGACTGGCCCGTGACGTACCAGTAGCTGCCGTCGGGCACCTCCTCACGGTCGTCGGTGACCGTCACGGTGGGCAGGGCACCGTCGAACTGACGGATCTCCGGGTCACCGGAGTCCACCTCGGTGAGCGAGGTGGAGTCGGCGGCCACGCTCATCGTCAGGGCACCGACAGGCTCCAGTGCCTCGATCTCGACGCTGACCTCGACGTCCTCGCCGGTGACCTCGTCGGCGACGGCCGCACCGGCGCCACCCACGAGCAGCAGTGCTCCCGTCGCGCCGACACCGGCACGGGTAAGCAGACCCTTCTTGTTCATCCGTCTCTCTCCAGTTCCCGGCCGGCACGAGACCGAGCCGAACCTACGAGCGACCGGTCCGTCCGGCCACCGTTCCTGCGTGGTGGCACCAGTGCCACCGGCCTTCCGCCGCTACGCACCGCTCCTGCGCGGCACGTCGCCCTGCCGTCGTCCCCCGGGGTTCGCATTGTCGATCTCGGCGGGTACGCCGGCCTCGATCTGGCGTTTCACCATGCACTCCCAACGTCATCGTCGCGTGCGGCGGACACTTCCCGCCGCGCGCCATGTTACCGCACACATCGGCTCTTTCAAGACCTTGTCACCCTCCGGGACGACCGGGGGCGGCAGGCCGTGCGGCAGCCCGCTCGGCGGGGTCGGGATGTCGGAGCCCGACCCCGCCGAGCAGACCGGAAGGGCGGGCCGGAAGTCTCCGGCCCGCCCCCCGGCGGACTCACCGAGCCGGCCGAAGCCGGTCAGCGAGCATCAGCCGCACGAGCGCGCCGCGTACGGCTCGGTCACCGTGGTGACCTCCCCGTCCGCGCTCGCCGTCACGGTCACCTCACCGGCGGGCACCGCCGCCTGCCGGGTGCTGAAGGTGGCGGAGACCGTCTTGTCCGGCGCCACCGTCACGGTCTTCGACCCGAAGGCCGTCGAGATGACCGCCTCGACCGGCGTCTCCGACTCGTTGGTCACCTTGACGGTCTCGACCACCTTGCCGACGACACACCGGGTGTCGGCCTCGACCGACACCTCGGGTCCGCTCGGCTCGGGCTCCTCGTCACCGACCACCCGGAAGTAGTCGAAGGTGACGGTCGGGT
>NZ_CALGNQ010000256.1 GCF_937958535.1 uncultured Georgenia sp.
GGGCGGCCGCCGTCTGCCCCGTGGAGCAGTGCCGCCCGCGGTGAGTCGGCCGTGTCGCCACCCCGGGTGTCTCGTCCTTTTCGCTCAGTTCGGCGTGCTCCCAGGGGCGACGCACGATTCAGAAGGACGAGACACCGGGGCGGGGGCGGGCGGGGAGCAAGGCGGGCGGGGAGCAAGGCGGGTGGGTGGGGGGCTCGTCACACCTTCGGTGCGCCGGGCGCCCGCGGGAGTACCATTTACCGGCGGCACTCGGGCCTCGGGTGCCCTTCAGCCCGGCCGTTGCCGCGCGCCGCACGTCGGCCGCCGGGCGCCCCACCACGGAGGAGTCCGCGTATGCCCGTCCGCCCCGACCTGCGCAACGTCGCGATCGTCGCCCACGTCGACCACGGCAAGACCACGATGGTCGACGCCATGCTGTGGCAGTCGGGGGCGTTCGGCGACCACCAGCACGTCGACGAGCGGGCGATGGACTCCGGTGACCTCGAGCGCGAGAAGGGCATCACCATCCTCGCGAAGAACACCACGGTGCGGTACGCCGGCCCCGCCGCGGCGGCCCACGGCGCACCGGACGGGGTGACGATCAACGTCATCGACACCCCCGGCCACGCCGACTTCGGCGGCGAGGTGGAGCGCGGGCTGTCCATGGTCGACGGCGTCGTCCTCCTCGTCGACGCGAGCGAGGGCCCGCTGCCGCAGACCCGGTTCGTGCTGCGCAAGGCGCTCGCCGCCAAGCTCCCGGTCATCGTCGTCGTCAACAAGGTCGACCGGCCGGACGCCCGGATCACCGCGGTCGTCGCCGAGACCACCGACCTCCTCCTCGGTCTGGCCGGCGACCTCGCCGACGAGGTGCCCGACCTCGACCTCGACGCCATCCTCGACGTACCGGTCGTCTACGCCTCCGGCAAGGCCCGCCGCGCCTCCCTCGCCCAGCCGCGCGACGGCGAGCTGCCGGACAACCCCGACCTCGAGCCGCTCTTCGCGACCATCCTCGAGACCATCCCGGCCCCGAGCTACGACGAGGGCGCACCCCTCCAGGCACACGTCACCAACCTCGACGCCTCCCCGTTCCTCGGCCGGCTGGCGCTGCTGCGCATCTTCAACGGCTCGCTGCACAAGGGGCAGACCGTCGGCTGGGCCACCCGCGACGGCGACGTCAAGCCGATGCGGATCTCCGAGCTGCTGCGGACCGTCGCGCTCGACCGGGTGCCCACCGACCGCGCCGACGCCGGGGACATCGTCGCCGTCGCCGGCATCGAGGACATCACCATCGGGGAGTCGCTCGTCGACCTGGACGACCCGCGCCCGCTGCCGCTCATCACCGTCGACGACCCGGCCATCTCGATGACCATCGGCATCAACACCTCCCCGCTCGCCGGGAAGGTCAAGGGCGCCAAGGTAACCGCCCGCCAGGTCAAGGACCGCCTCGACCGCGAGCTCATCGGCAACGTGTCCCTGCGGGTGCTGCCCACCGAGCGGCCCGACGCCTGGGAGGTCCAGGGGCGTGGCGAGCTGGCGCTGGCGATCCTCGTGGAGCAGATGCGGCGCGAGGGCTTCGAGCTGACCGTCGGCAAGCCGCAGGTGGTCACCCGGACCATCGACGGCACCGTCCACGAGCCGATGGAGCGGATGACCATCGACGTGCCGGAGGAGTACCTCGGCGCCGTCACCCAGCTCCTCGCCCAGCGCAAGGGCCGCATGGAGACGATGTCGAACCACGGCACCGGCTGGGTGCGCATGGAGTTCCTCGTCCCCGCCCGCGGCCTCATCGGCTTCCGCACCCGCTTCCTCACCGAGACCCGGGGCACCGGCATCGCGTCCTCCATCGCCGCCGGTTACGAGCCGTGGCACGGCCCGATCGACGCCCGTTCCACCGGGTCGATGGTCTCCGACCGTGCCGGCACGGTGACCCCGTACGCGATGATCAACCTCCAGGAGCGCGGCTCCTTCATCGTCGAGCCGGGCTCGACCGTGTACGAGGGGCAGGTCGTCGGCGAGAGCGCCCGCGGGGGTGACATGGACGTCAACGTCACCCGGGAGAAGAAGCAGACGAACATGCGGGCGGCCGCCGCCGACACCTTCGAGAACCTCGTCCCGCCGCGGCGCCTCACGCTGGAGGAGTCCCTGGAGTTCGCGGGCAACGACGAGTGCGTCGAGGTGACCCCGGAGGCGGTGCGCGTCCGCAAGGTCATCCTCGACCAGGTGGAGCGCGCCAAGGCCGCCGCCCGGGCACGCAAGGCCGGGTAGGGCGACACCTGTGGGCGACAATGACGGGATGACGACGCCGCCCGAGCACCGCCTCCTCGCCGTCTTCGCGCACCCCGACGACGAGACGATCGGGGCCGGCGGCCTGCTCGCCCTCGCCGTCGCCGCCGGGGTGGACGTCTCCGTCGTCACCTGCACCCGCGGCGAGCAGGGAGAGGTCATCCCGCCCGAGCTGGGCCACCTCACCGCGGACCCCGACCGGCTCGCCCGCCGCCGTGAGCAGGAGCTCTCTGCGGCGCTCGCCGAGCTCGGCGTCCACCGGCTACTCCTCCTCGACCAGGTCCCCGGTCTGGACGGCGCCCGGCCCGCCCGTTTCCGTGACTCCGGGATGCGCTGGGTGCGCCCGGGCATCGCCGGCCCAGCGGAGAGCGCCGGGCCCGACGCGTTCAGCGCAGTCGACGTCGAGGTCGCCGCTCGCCTCCTCGCCGTCGTCATCCGCCACCTGCGCCCGACGGCGGTGCTCACCGAGGAGCCCGGCGGCGGCTACGGGCACCCCGACCACGTGCACGCCCACCGGGTGACGATGCGTGCCGTCGAGCTCGCCGGCGCGCAGCACGTCCCTCCGGTGGGCGACGCCCCCGACCCGCTCGCGCCGCTGGCGCCCTGGCGGGTGCCGACCGTGCTCTGGGTGGCCCAGGACGAGGCGCACCTGCGTGCCGCGATGACCGAGCTGCGTGACACCCTCGCCGGCCACCCGCCCCGGCACGCACCCGACGGCACCGTCCTCACGGTGCCGGAGCTGGGTGAGGAGCTGCCCGGCGTCGCCGTCCCCTCCCACGAGCTCGCCGCGTCCTTCGACGTGCGGCCCGTCGCCGAGCGGGTGCTCGCCGCCCTGCGCCGACACCGCACCCAGGTGCAGGCGGTGGCCCCGATCGACGGCGAGCGGCTCGTCGGGCACCTCGCACTGAGCAACGCCGCCCTGATGCCGGTCCTCGACCGCGTCTACCTCCGGCCCGCGCCGGGCTCCGACGCCGGTGCGCTGGCCGCCGTCCTGGCGGCCGGGCCCCGGCGGGCGGCGGGCGCTGTGCCCGCGCCGGAGCGTGCTGCGGCCGGGAGCGCGCCTGCCGCCGCGACCACGTCGGCCGACCACGCACGGAGCGCGCCCGTCGACCACGCACCGAGTGCGCCCGCCGACCACGCACGGAGCGCGCCCGTCGACCAC
>NZ_CALGNQ010000257.1 GCF_937958535.1 uncultured Georgenia sp.
GAGGCCGGCCAGCGCCGCCTGCTCGGCGAAGTCGGGCACCTGGGCGACGACCTCCTCGAAGGTGCCCTGGGCCACGAGCCGGCCGTCGCGCAGGAAGAAGACGATGTCGGAGTCGCGGATCGTCGCCAGCCGGTGCGCGACGGTGATGACGGTGACGTCGCCGTGCAGGTCGTCGATCGCCCGGGTGACCGCCGCCTCGGTCGCCGTGTCGAGGGCGCTGGTCGCCTCGTCCATGACGAGCACCCGCGGGTCGTTGTACAGCCCACGGGCGATACCGAGCCGCTGGCGCTGGCCGCCGGAGAGCGCCACGCCGCGCTCGCCGATGCGGGCGTAGATGCCGCCCTCACGCGCGTCGATCGTCTCGAGCAGCTGCGCGCGGGCGAGCGCGGTCCGCACCCGGGCCTCGTCGACCTTCTCCACGTCCCACGTCAGCGCGACGTTCTCCGCGACCGTGGCGTCGAAGAGCGAGACGTCCTGCGGGACGTAGCCGATGCGACGCCGCCAGGAGTCGAGCACCAGCTCCAGCCGCTCCCCGCCGACCTCGACGTGGCCGGACGTCGGCTCCAGCAGGCCGAGGAGGATGTCCACCATCGTCGACTTGCCCGCCCCGGACGCCCCGACGAAGGCGACGTGGGAGCCGGCCGGGATGTGCAGGCTCACCCGGTCCAGGGCCGGGACGTCGGCACCGGGGTAGGTGAAGGTGACCTCGTGGAGCACGATGTCGGGGTGCTCGACGGTGAGCTCGTGCTGCGGCCGCTCGGCGGCCCGCCGGGCGAGCAACGCCTCGGAGTCGGTGATGTCGGCGACCACCTGCCGCGCGTACGCGGCGTTGGAGTTCACCGTCGACTGGACGGTCTGCATCCGGGTGAGGGAGGGGACGAGCCGGAACCCGGCCACGCCGAACATCCCGACGGCGGCGACCGCCCGCGCGACGCCGTTGCCGCTGCCCGCCCCGGCGAGGTAGCCGACGCCGGCGATGAGCGCGAAGCCGAGGATGAGCGCGGTCTCCAGCACGTAGCGCGGGACCTGCCCGAGGAAGCTCGCCTCCGCCCGGGCCCGGGAGGACTGGGTCCGGGTGGCGTGGACGCGCTCCTGGACGTCGGGGGTCCGCCCGGCGAGCGTGACCTCCTTGAGCGCCCCGAGGGCCTCCGACAGCACCCGGACCGTGCGCTGGGACCAGGTGCGGTTCTCCCGCCCGCTCGCCACGGCCCGCGGGGAGATGACGCCGGCGAGGAGCGCCGCCACGAGCAGGAGGTAGACGATGGTCACCGCCGCGACGAGCGGGTCGAAGACGACGATAGCGACGACGACGGCGAGCATCGTACCGACCTCGCCGAACAGGGTCATCGACGGGATGAGGACACCGGCCACCGTCACCCCGACGCCGACATCGACGGTGCGCACCAGCTCGGAGGTGTTCTTCGCCAGCCGGTCCTCCCACGGGGAGGCGAGGTAGGCAGCGAGCAGCCGGTCACCGATCGCCACCTCGTGACGGGCGAAGCGCCGGGTGGCGAGGCGCAGTAGCGCGACCGCGCACACGCCCTTGACCACGATGACGACACACACGGTGACGAGCGCGGTGACCTGCCCCGTCGTCGAGCCGAGGTCACCGACGAGCGGCAGGGAGGTCTCCCCGCCGCTGAGCACCGACTGGAGCAGGGTGCCGACGAGCCCGAGTGCGACGAGGTCGAGCAGGGCGAGCGCCGCGGTGAGGACCCCGTACGTGAGCAGGAAGCGCCGGCTGCCGGGTGGCAGCACCCTGAGCAGGGGGCGGACGACGCTCAGCACGTTCCTCACCCTGGCGAGTGTACGGGCGGGGGTCGTCGCGGCGACGCGGTCGCCGGGCCCGGCCTGCGGTGCGCGTGGGCGGTGCCTGCCTGGTCAGCCCAGCAGCCGGCGGTACAGCGCGAGCAGCCGCCGCTCCTCCCCCTCCCAGGTGAGCTCGGCGGCGGCCGCGCGCGCGGCCTGCCGGTAACGGGCGGGGTCGGCGAGGATGCGGCTGATCGTCCCGGCCATGGCGGTCGCCTCGGCGCCCGTGGCGGCCGGCGGTCGGCCGTCGCCGACGAGCCCGAAGATCTCCCCGACGCCGTAGCGCTCCACGACCTCGCGGGTGTCCGGCAGGTCGGCCGCCGCGACCGGGATGCCGGCGTGGATGGCCTCGAAGAGCTTGTTCGGTAGGGAGTACTCGTAGGACAGGCACGTCGGGCGCACGAAGACGACGGAGAGGTCGGCGTCGGCGAGCGCGCCGGTGACCTCGTGGGGGGCGACCTTGCCGACGAAGTGGACCCGGTGCCGTACCCCGACGGCCTCGGCGCGGCGCTCGAGAGCGGCGAGGTAGCCGGCGTCGCCGTAGCCGAGGACGACGAGGTGGACGTCGTCGGCCAGGAGCGCCAGGCTCGCAATGGTCTCCTCCAGGCCGCGGCTCGTGGTGATCCGACCGCCGTAGGCGATGACGCGGGCCCCGGGTCCCAGACCCGCGAGCTCGCGCAGGCGGCCCACGGCGGGGTCGGGCGGCGCGGTGGCCACCGGGATGTTGCGGACCAGGACGGGTTCCTCGGGCAGCCGGTAGGTGCGCTGCAGCCACCGGGCGATGGACGGCGAGACGGTGATGACGCCGTCGGCGCGCCTGGCCACGTACCGCTCGATGACCGCCTCGACGTGCTTGCCGACCGGCCGGTCGCGCACGTTGCGGTGGCGCCACAGCTCATGGGAGTCGTAGACGAGACGCGCGCCGGCGCGGCGGGCGATGAGGTGGCCCGGCGCGAGGGTGTTGCCGTCGTTGGCGTGGACGACGTCGGGGCTCCGGCGGCGTCCCTCGCGGACGGCCAGCGCCCAGTAGTGCACGAGGATCATCGTGCGTGCGAGCCGGTCGACCGGGTCGAGCAGCCGGGCGAGGAGGGCGCTGCGCAGCGCCGGGCGCGGGTCGGCGGTGGGCGCGGTGTCCGCAGCGTCGCCGGCGGTGGGCGGTGAGCCGGGAGGTGGGTCGCTCGGGAGCGCGCCGCCGGGGCGGGCGCGCACGCGGCGGGCCAGGGCGCGGGCGCGGGTCAGCGCCCGCTTGAGGCGCGGGACCCAGGTGATGAACCCGGGCTCACGCAGGCGCACGAGCTCGGCGCCGTCCGGCAGCCGCTCCACTGTCGGCGGGTAGCCCAGGTGGGTACGCGCCACCGCCAGGATGGTCACCTGCGCACCCGCGCGGCGCAGCGAGTGGGCGGTCTTGAGCACGCGCGAGTCCGCGTGCGCGTCGTTGTAGACGAGCACGACGACGCGGACGGGTCGCCCGTCGTCGTGCCGGGGCAGGGTCGTCTCGCTCACCGGGGGCTCCTCGCTGCCTGCTCGACCACCTGGACCACGCGCCGGGCGGCTGCCGAGGCGGAGACGTGCTCGGCCGCCCACGCCGCGCGTCGCGCCCGCTCCGGGGAGTCGGGCCGCGACTCCCCCGCGGAGTCGTCGAGGGCGGTGACCATGGCCTGGGCGACGGCGTCGACGTCGTGGTCGACTGCCTGTCCCAGACGGCCCTCGGCGACGAGCTCCCGGGCCGGGCCCACCCCGGCGAAGAGCACCGGTGTCCCGCAGGCGGCAGCGGCGTAGAGCTTGGAGGGGAAGGCGAAGGCGTAAGGGCCGGGGAGCACGGAGGCCAGCGCCGCGCGCGCCCCGCGGATCCACCGGGCGACCTCCTGCGGTGCCATCCGGGGCAGGAAGGTCACGGCGCCGGGTGCCAGCGCCTCCGCCTGCCGGCGCATCGCGGCGACGTCGCTCCCCTGTCCGATGAACACCAGCCGGGCGTCCGGTCGCGCGGCGGCGACGCGGCCCATGGCCCGGGTGAACACGTCCGCCCCGTGCACCTCGGAGGCGGTCCCGGTGTACACGAGGTAGGGGTGGTCGTCCTGCACGGCGGGTCCGTCGGGCCGGAACACCTCGGTGTCCACACCGTTGCCGACCAGCGTCGCGTCCGCACCGAGCGCCCGGACCCGCTCCACCACTCCGGTGGACGTGGCGACCACCCGGTGCGCGGCGCGCAGCACCCACCCCTCCAGCGCCCGCAGCACCGTGGCCACGAGCCCCGGCATCCCGGCGGTGACGACGGCGTCGGACCAGATGTCGGCCGCGTAGTAGATCACCGGGCGCCGGCGGAGGCGGGTGACCACAGCGGCGACGAGCCCGGTGGTGGGCGGGGGCTCGACGACGACGGCGTCCGGGCGCCGGGTGAGCAGGAGGCGCAGGGCGAGGGGCACGTCGAAGCTGAGGTACTGGAGGTAGCCGCGGACGTAGCCGTCCCGGTCGCGCAGCACCGGCCACCGCCGCACCCGGACCCCGGGCGGGGGGACGTAGCGGCCGGGCGCCGTCGTGGTCAGGACGGTGACCCGGTGCCCGGCGTCGGCGAGCGCCCGGACGAGCGCGCCGAGGCGCAGGGACGCGGCGGCAGGCTCGGGGGCGAAGATGCGGGTCGCGACGACGACGTGCAGCGACCTGCCCACGTGCTCCCCTCCCATGCCGGCTCCTCCTGGGGCAGCCTAGTAGTCGGCGGGCCGGGGAGGCGCTGACGTCGGCAGGTGGGCTGTCCGTGGGACGTGAGCCCTCGGTGGGAAGTGAGCTCTCGGTGGGAAGTCAGCTCTCGGTGAGAAGTGGGCTCTCGGTGAGAAGTGAGCTCTCGGTGGGAAGTCAGCTGTCGGTGGCTGCTCCACCTGGGCCGTCGGTGGCTGCTCCGCCTGGGCTGTGGGTGGCTGCTCCGCCGGCCGTGGTGGGGGTCAGGAGCAGTTCCGGACGAAGCGCTGGGTGTTGTACACCAGGTCCCCGGCCTTGACCGTGCCGACGGCCACATGGGTGTTGTTCGGGTTGAGGATGCCCGCCCGGTGGACCGGGGAGTTCATGTACCAGTCCATGGCGTCCTGCGGGTCGGGGTCGGCGCCGCCGCGCTGGTAGGTGCGCACGATGTGCTCACCGCCGGCGGTGCAGCCCACCTCCTCGGCGTCGCTGCGGATGGTCGCGGAGTCCGC
This sequence comes from uncultured Georgenia sp., assembly GCF_937958535.1. Classification (GTDB taxonomy): domain Bacteria; phylum Actinomycetota; class Actinomycetes; order Actinomycetales; family Actinomycetaceae; genus Oceanitalea. Next base: position 4,995 of record NZ_CALGNQ010000257.1, read on the forward strand.
GTGCTCGATGACGCCCTGGGATGCCATCCACTGCGAGTGGCGCAGCGCAGCCGGGCGCAGCTCGGGCACGACGTCCACCGGCGGGGCCCCCGCCTCGGCCCGCACCTCGTTGATGATCTCCACCATCCGGGCGTCGTAGGCGTCGCGGTCGCTGAGCTCGGGCTCCTCGTACACCCGGCGCAGGCCGACGGTGTCGCTGCCGTCGCCGTCCCAGTCGCCGACCATCGCCTTGTCCGAGCTGCGGCCGAAGGTCATGACGATGTCGGCCTCGCCGCCGCTGAGGGTGTTGCGGACATGGAACTGGTTGCCGCGCCGCACCCCGAGCGTGTCGCGCCCGTCCCCGTCCCAGTCACCGACGCCGACGCGGTCGTCCGCGCGGCCGTAGGGGACGACGCTGTCGGCGTCACCGCCGCTGATGGAGTTCTTCAGGTGGTACACCTTGCCGCGCCGCACCCCGAGCGTGTCGCGCCCGTCCCCGTCCCAGTCCCCGATGAGGACGGTGTCCTCGTCGCGGCCGTAGGTGACGACCATGTCGGCCTCGCCGCTGGAGAGGGAGTTCTTGAAGTGGTACTCGTCGCCCCGGCGCACGACCGGGGTGTCGACGCCGTCGCCGTCCCAGTCGCCCATATAGACGATGTCTCCGGAGCGGCCGTAGCTCACGACGCGGTCCGCCGCACCGCCGGAGAGGCTGTTCTTGAAGTGGTAGGTCTTGCCGCGGCGCACCGCCAGGGTGTCCCCGCCGCGGCCGTCCCAGTTCCCCACGAACAGGCGGTCGTCGTCCCGCCCGTAGGCGAAGCTCTCGTGGACCACTCCGCGCCACTCGTTGGTGAGGTAGAAGCGGTCACCGTAGCCGTCGACCTCGGCCCCTTTTCCCGCGGCGGGCGCCGCGACCAGGAGCAGGCCGAGTGTGAGGCCCGCTGCCGTCCCCGTCCGTCGTCGCATGGTCATCGTCGATCCCCCCGGTTCGGTCCGGGGGCCAACGTACGTCGGTGGGGCGCAGGAAGCATCTCGGGCCCCGCGTGCCGACCGGCGGCACCCGGGGCCCGAGCAGCGAGGTCAGCGCGTGCTGAAGGCGGCGTCGAACGCAGCCTCGGACGGCTTGAAGGACAGCTTGCGCACGAACTCCAGCGCCTCCGGGGCGCCGATGAGGCGGTCCATGCCGGCGTCCTCCCACTCGACCGACAGCGGTCCGTCGTAGCCGATGTGGTTGAGCATCCGCATGGCGTCCTCCCACGGCACGTCACCGCGGCCGGTGGAGATGAAGTCCCAGCCGCGCCGCGGGTCGGCCCACGGCAGGTGCGAGCCGAGGCGGCCGTTGCGGCCGTTGAGCCGGCGCTTGGAGTCCTTGCAGTGGACGTGGTAGATCCGGTCCTTGAAGTCGAGGAGGAAGGCCACCGGGTCGAGGTCCTGCCACATGAAGTGGCTCGGGTCCCAGTTGAGGCCGAAGGCCTCGCGGTGGCCGATGGCCTCCAGGGTGCGCACCGTCGTCCAGTAGTCGTAGGCGATCTCCGAGGGGTGGACCTCGTGGGCGAAGCGCACCCCGACCTCGTCGAAGACGTCGAGGATCGGGTTCCACCGGTCGGCGAAGTCGCGGTAGCCCGCCTCCACGAGCTCCTCGGAGGCCGGCGGGAACATCGCGACGAACTTCCAGATGGACGAGCCGGTGAACCCGGTGACCGTCTTGACGCCGAGCCGCGCGGCGGCCCGGGCGGTCATCTTCATCTCCTCGGCGGCGCGCCGGCGCACCCCCTCGGGGTCGCCGTCGCCCCAGATCCGGTCGGGCAGGATGTCGCGGTGGCGCTCGTCGATCGGGTCGTCGCACACCGCCTGGCCCTTGAGGTGGTTGGCGATGGCGTAGACCTTGAGTCCGTTCTTCTCCAGGATGTCGAGCCGGTTCTGGACGTAGGCGTCGTCCTCGGCGGCTCGCCACGGGTCGAGGTGGTCACCCCAGCAGGCGATCTCCAGGCCGTCGTAGCCCCACTCGCCGGCGAGCCGGGCCACCTCCTCGAAGGGGAGGTCGGCCCACTGACCGGTGAACAGCGTGATCGGTCGAGCCATGTCAGTCTCCAATCTCGGTGAACGTGCTGTGCTGCGCGCTGGACCGCTCGACGGCGTCGAGGACGCGCTGGACGTGCAGCCCGTCGGCGAAGGACGGGGTCGGGTCCTCCCCCGCCGCGATGGCGCGGACGAGGTCGACCACCTGGTGGACGAAGCCGTGCTCGTACCCCAGCCCGTGACCCGCGGGCCACCAGGCCTCGATGTACGGGTGGACGGGCTCGGTGACGAGGATGCGGCGGAAGCCGGCCTCGGCCGCCGGTGCGGTGGCGTCGTAGAAGTGGAGGACGTTCATGTCCTCGAAGTCGAAGGCGATGGAGCCGGTCGAGCCGTTGACCTCGATGCGCATCGCGTTCTTGCGGCCCCAGGCGAAGCGGGTCGCCTCGAGGACCGCCGGTGCCCCGCTCTCCAGCCGGGCGGTGAACAGGGCGGCGTCGTCCACGGTGACCGGGCCGCGCTCGGTGCCGGCGGTGCCGTGGAGGCCGCTGAAGCTCTCGGCCACCGGACGCTCCTTGACGAACGTCTCCATCATCCCGGAGACGCCGCGGAAGCGCTGGCCGGTGACGAACTGGGTGAGGTCGATGATGTGGGCGCCGATGTCGCCCAGTGCGCCGGAGCCGGCCTTCTCCTTGTCCAGCCGCCACGAGAGCGGGGCATCGGCGTCGGCCAGCCAGTCCTGGAGGTACTGGGCGCGGACCTGGCGGACCTCCCCGATCCGGCCCTCGGCGACGAGCCGACGCGCGAGCTGGACCGCGGGGACCCGCCGGTAGGTGAAGCCGACCATCGCCCGCACGCCGTTGGCGCGCGCTGCGTCGGCTGCTGCGGCCATCTGCTCGGCCTCGGCGACCGAGTTGGCCATCGGCTTCTCCACGAGGACGTGCTTGCCGGCCTCGAGGGCGGCGACCGCGATCTCGGCGTGCGTGTCTCCCGGTGTACAGATGTCGACGATGTCGACGTCGTCACGCTCGATGACCCGGCGCCAGTCGGTCTCGACGGCGTCCCATCCCAGCTGGCGCGCGGCGGCGGTCGCCCGTTCCTCGTTGCGGCCCGAGAGCACCGCCATGTGGGGCTCGAGTGGCAGGTCGAAGAAGCGGTGCGCGTTGCGCCACGCCTGGGAGTGGGCCCGCCCCATGAAGGCGTACCCGATCATCGCCACGCCGATGCGCGGCCTGTCCTCGCTCATTGGAATCTCGCTCCTTAGCTCAGGTGGTGCACGATCCCCGGGGGTGCCACGGTCGTGCGCACCCCCGGGGATCTCGTCATGTCAGGACTCGAACGCCGAATCGATGTACTGGTCGACGTTCTCCGCCGTCACGACCGGCGCGTACAGCTGGATGAGGCGCGGCACCTCGACCTCGACGAGGTCCGCCATCGCCTTCTGCTGGGCGAGCAGGCGGGCGAGGCGGATACCGTCGGCGGCCTGCGTGGACGGGTAGATGACGGTGGCCTCGACGAGGGAGTCGCCGGACTGGATCTCCCGCATCATGTTGGCCGAGCCCGCACCGCCGACGACGAAGAACTCGTCGCGGCCGGCGTTCTCGATCGCCTGCATGACGCCGACACCCTGGTCGTCGTCGTGGTTCCAGATGGCGTCGATCTGCGGGGCCGCCTGGAGCAGGTTGGCCGTCGCGGACTCACCGCCCTGGACGGTGAAGTCGCCGGCCACCCGGTTGGAGACCTCCAGGCCGCACTCGGACAGCGCGTCGGCGAAGCCCTGGCTGCGGTCCTGGGTCAGCGGCAGGTTGTCGATACCGGCGATCTCGGCGATGACGGCGTCGGACTGGCCGCCGAGCCGCTCGCAGATGTACTGGCCGGCGCTCACGCCCATGCCGTAGTTGTCACCGAGGATGGTGACGCGGGCGGCGTTCGGGTCGGAGAACTCCCGGTCGACGTTGACGACCGGGATCCCGGCCTGCATGGCCTCGAGCGCGACACCGGTGAGCGCGGCGCCGTCGAAGGGCAGGATGACGATGGCGTCGACACCCTCGTTGATGAACGTCTCGACCTGGCTGATCTGCAGGTTGACGTCGTTGGTGCCCTCGGCGATGCGCAGGTCGATGTCCTCGTACTTCTCGGCCTCACGCTGCGCTGCCGTGGTGATCGCCGCCATCCAGCCGTGGTCGGCCGCGGGGGCGGAGAAGCCGATGGTGACGGTCTCCCCGACCTCGTCGTTGTTCGAGCTGGCCTGCTGGGTGGTGGCCGAGCCGGTGTCACCGTTGCCGGTGCTGGTGTCCTCCACCTCCTCGGGCGTGTTGCCGGTGCAGCCGGCCAGGAGCAGGGCGGCAGAGACACCTGCGGCGACGGCGAACCGGCGACGCGTGGTCGTGCGTGCGGACATGAGGTTCCTCCTTGAACGGATGGAGCGGTGCTGACAGGGATATAGAGGGGGTACTGGGGACTAGCCGGAGGCCTTGTTGGCGAAGCGCTGCTGGAGCAGGACGGCCAGGACGATGATCGCGCCCTTGGCCACCGACTGGACCGAGGTGGACAGGTTGTTCAGGACGAAGATGTTGTTGAGGGTCGCGAAGATGAGGACGCCCAGGACGGTGCCGACGATGGTGCCGCGGCCTCCGACGAGGAGCGTGCCACCGACGACGACGGCGGCGATGACGTCGAGCTCGAAGAGCATGCCGTGGGTCGACGTCCCGGCGCCGGTGCGGGCCATCATCGTGACCGCCGCGATCCCGGCGGTGAAGCCGGCGAGCGCGAAGAGGTACATCGTGTGCCGCTGGATCTTGATGCCGGCGAGGCGAGCCGCCTCCGGGTTGCCGCCCACCGCGATGGTGCGACGCCCGAAGGTCGTGCGGTTGAGGAGCACCCAGCCGAGCGCGGCGACGACGACGAAGACCCAGACGATCATCGGCAGACCCAGGACGTCCCCACCGAAGAAGCTCTTGAACGGGGTGACGTTGATGATCTGCGTCCGGCGGCCGGAGATGATCTCCGCCAGCCCGCGGGCGCCGACGAGCATGGCAAGGGTGGCGATGAAGGAGACCACGCGCCCGTAGGCGACGACGATGCCGTTGACCAGTCCGGCTGCGGTCCCCACCGCGAGCGCGGTGAAGACCATGACGATCCAGTGCGTGTCCTGGGCCATCGTCTGGGTCGCCAGGGTGGTGGCCCACACCGTGGCGAGACCCAGGACCGAGCCGACGGACAGGTCGATGCCGCCGCCGGTGATGACGAAGGTCATCCCGACGCTGAGGATGCCGACCGTCGCGGCGAAGGCGACGACCGTCGTGAAGTTGTCCGCGCTGAGGAAGCGCTCGCCCGCCGTGACGTACCCGGCGACGCAGAGCAGCAGCAACGCGATGACCAGCCCGAGGTTCCGGGCCAGCCCGGATCCGCCGAACCGGCGTCGGGCGCGGCTCTGCGTCGGTGTCGCGTTCTCGGCCTCCGGGGCGAGGTCGCGGTTGGTGGGCGGCAGGGCCGGGGAGCTCGCCCCGGCCGCGGAGGTCTCTGCCGCTGCGTTCTCACTCATGCGTGAGTTCCTTCCATGACGAGGTCGAGCACGCCGTGCTCGTCGATCTGGTCAGCAGGTCCGTGGTGGACCACCCGGCCTTCGGCGATGACGAGGACGTCGTCGGCCAGGCCGAGGACCTCCTCGATCTCGCTGGAGACCAGGAGCACCGCGGCCCCCGACGCGGCGAGTCGCCGGATGAGGGTGTAGATCTCCGCCCGTGCACCGACGTCGACACCCCGCGTCGGTTCGTCGAGCAGGAGGATGTCGCAGCCGTGGACGAGCCACCGGGCGAGCATCGCCTTCTGCTGGTTGCCGCCGGAGAGGGTCCGGATCTTGCGTTCGCCGTCGGGCGGGGAGAGCTGGAGGGAGCGGATCTGCTCGGCGGCAACCTTCCGCTCGGCGCGCTCGTCGAGGAAGGACGAGCGGGCGAAGCGGGCGAAGGTGGACAGGGTGATGTTGCGGAACACGGGCTCGTCGAGCAGGAGGCCCTGGCTCTTGCGCTCCTCCGGGGCGAACCCGATCCCGGCGGCGACGGCCGCGGGCACCGAGCCGGGCCGCAGCGCCTTGCCGCGGACCCGCACCGTACCGCCCGTGGCCTTGCGGGCGCCGTACACGGTCTCGAGGATCTCCGAGCGTCCGGCACCGACGAGGCCGGCGAGCCCGACGATCTCCCCGGCCCGCACCGTGAAGGACACGTCCTCGAAGACGCCGGCGAGGGAGAGGTTCTCGACCTCGAGCAGGGGCTCGCCCCGCTCGTGGTCGCCGCGTCCGCCGCCGAAGTCGCTCTCGACGCTCCGCCCGGTCATGAGCCGGATGAGGTCGGCCGTGGGGGTGTCCGCGACCGCGAGGTTCTCCGCCACGGTCCGCCCGTCCTTGAGCACGGTGATGCGGTCCCCGATCTGGCGGATCTCCTCGAGGCGGTGGGAGATGTAGATGACCGCGACACCCGAGGCGGACAGCGCGCGCACCACCCGGAAGAGGTTCTCCACCTCCTCGGGGTCGAGCACCGCGGAGGGCTCGTCCATGATGATGACGCGGGCGTCGCGGGACAGCGCACGGGCCATCGACACGACCTGCTTGCCCGCCGCGGACAGGCGCCCGACCTCACGTCCCGGGGAGATCTCCGGGTGGCCCAGGCGCTTGAGCAGGTCCCGGGCCCGGGCGTGGGCCTCGTGGCGGCGCAGGAGCCCGCCGCGCGTGATCTCGTGGCCGAGGAAGATGTTCTCGGCCACGCTCAGACCGTCGACGACGTCGAGCTCCTGGTACATCGTCGCGACGCCGAGCTCGAGGGCGGCCATCGGGGAGTCGATGGTGACGACCTCGCCGTTGAGCCGGATCTCCCCGGCGTCGGGTTGGTGGGCACCGGCAAGCACCTTGATGAGGGTGGACTTGCCGGCGCCGTTCTGGCCGAGCAGGCAGTGCACCTCGCCGGCGCGCACCTCGAGGTCGACGCCGTCGAGCGCCTTCGCGCCCGGGAAGTGCTTCACGATGCCCGTCAGGCGAAGGAGGGGGGGTGTGGGGTCCGCTGTGACCATGGCCTCACTGTACGAGAGCATTTGGATGACCGTCAATCAAAAGTGTGGCAGGAATTGTAACAGTTACGTCACCAAGCCGCTGGAAGCGTCTCCGGTTCCGTGAGGGGCGGTGTGCCGCGGTCGGTTCCCCCTCCCCCAGGGAGAGCCGCGCCGGCGCCTCGAGGGCGCCGGCGCCGCTGGGGCGACAGCTGGGTCCCCCGGCGACGGAGGACCCAGCTGTCGCCGTCGGCGGCTCAGCTGACGGAGGCAGCTGCCCCGATCACCAGGCCACCGGTGGCGGTGTGGGCGGAGACGGGCGCCGGGCCGACGGGTCGGCGCACGCCGAGCGTATCGGTCCCGTTGCCGTCCCAGTCACCCACCAGCACCTCGTCGTTGCCGCGACCGAAGGTGACCACCCGCTCCGCCGGCCCACCACGCAGCGAGTTGCTCACGTGGTAGGAGGCACCGCGGCGGACCGCGAAGGTGTCCTTGCCGTCACCGTCCCAGTCACCGACCAGCACCTGGTCACCGGCCCGGCCGTAGCTGAACACCACGTCGGCGTCCCCACCACGCAGAGAGTTCTTCACGTGGTAGGTCGACCCGCG
>NZ_CALGNQ010000258.1 GCF_937958535.1 uncultured Georgenia sp.
GGGTCGTGGTTCTCCCAGAAGGCCTTGAGCAGCCGCTCGGGGTCGGTGCGGGAGGGGTCGTAGGCGACGAGCACCGCCTCGGTGTGCCCGGTGAGGCCCGTGCACACCTCCTCGTACGTCGGGTGGGGGGTGAAGCCGCCCATGTACCCGGCCGCGGTGGTGACGACGCCGTCGAGCCGCCAGAAGATGCGCTCGGCACCCCAGAAGCAGCCCATCGCGACGTAGAGCACCTCGGTGCCCTCGGGCCAGGGACCACGCAGCGGCGTGCCGAGCACCTCGTGCCGCTCCGGCACGGTGAAGGCCGGGGCGGCGCGCCCGGGCAGGGCCTCCTCGGCCGTGACCATGCGGGGTGTGGGGCGGAAGAACATCAAGCCGACCTCCTGGAGAGTGGGGCGCCGACTGCCGCGGGGGGACGGCAGCCGGCGCTACTGATGACAACACCACACGAACCTGAGTATTCCCTCCGAGCCGCCCGGGGGCGCGCGCGTGCGGCTGCCGGCGGACACCCACTCAGTAGGCTGGGCCTCGACCCTCCCACCTCACCGAATGCGGGGACCATGACCGACAAGCCGGCCGGGTGGCTATCCCGGATCACCGCCAACCGCCGCGACACCGACCCGGTCCCGGTGGCGGTCGTCCACACACCTCGCCGGGACGACGCCGACCCGGCCGAGCACTCGGTGACCTACGCGGTGCGGGCCGCCGCGGCGTGGTCGTGGCGGATCCTCGTCATCGCCGCCGCCGCCGCGCTCCTCGGCTACCTCATCATCACCTTCAAGACGGTCGTCGTCGCCTTCGTCGTCGCCATCCTGCTCGCGGTGCTGCTCGAGCCGGTGTCCACCTGGCTGCGTAAGCGGCTGCGCTTCCCGCGGACGCTGGCCTCGGCGGCGACGCTGGTCGGGGCGCTGCTGTTCGTCGTCGGGCTGCTCACCGCCGCCGGACGGTCGGTCATCGTCGGCTTCGCCGACCTCGCCGACCAGGCCGTCCAGGGCTTCAACGAGCTCGTCTCCTGGCTCTCCGACGGCCCGCTGGGTATCGACGAGCAGCAGCTGCAGACCTGGCTCGACGAGGGGCTGGCGCAGCTGGAGTCCAACTCCGACGCGCTGATCTCCGGGGCGCTGGCCGCCACGACCTCCGTCACGCAGGTCATCACCGGCGCCGTCATCGCGCTCTTCTGCCTGTTCTTCTTCCTCAAGGACGGCCGCCACATCTGGCAGTGGTTCGTCCGGCTCGCCCCCGCCCGCGCCCGTGAGCGGATCAACGAGGCGGGGATCCGCGGCTGGGTCACGCTGGGCGGCTACGCCCGCACGCAGATCCTCGTCGCCTTCGTCGACGCGGTCGGCATCGGGATCGGCGCCTGGATCCTCGGGCTGCCGCTCGTCCTCCCGCTGGCGACGCTCGTCTTCCTCGGTTCCTTCATCCCGATCGTCGGTGCCCTCGTCAGCGGGTCGGTCGCCGTCCTCGTCGCGCTCGTCGACCAGGACGTCCAGACGGCGGTCATCATGCTCGCCATCGTCCTGCTCGTGCAGCAGATCGAGGGCAACGTCCTGCAGCCCTGGCTCATGGGCAACGCCGTCTCGCTCCACCCGGTCGCCGTCCTCCTCGCCGTCACCGCCGGCACGGGTGTGGCCGGCGTCCTCGGTGCGCTGCTCGCCGTGCCGATCGCCGCCGTCGTCAACACCGTGGTCCTCTACCTCCACGGCCACGACAAGCACCCACGGGTGGCGACCGACTGGCACCGCCCCGGCGGTCCGCCGGGCACGCTCTTCCGCTCCATCGAGGACTCCTTCGAGCGCACGACGGCCGACCCGGAGGAGGACCGGGCGGCCGAGCACGCCTCGGTCGACGCGTCCGAGCCGGCCACCCGTGACGCCGGCCCCGGCCGGGAACCCGGAGCGGGCAGCGGCCCATGACGGTCGGGATCGACCTCGCCGAGATCGAGGAGGCTGCGGCCCTGCTCGAGGGCGTGACCACGCGCACGCCGGTCGAGGAGAGCGCCTCGCTCAGCGACGTCGCCGGTGTCCGGGTGGTGCTCAAGTGCGAGAACCTCCAGCGCACCGGCTCCTTCAAGCTCCGCGGCGCGTCGGTGCGGATCGCCCGGCTCACCGACGCCGAGAAGGCCCGCGGCGTCGTCGCTGCCAGCGCCGGCAACCACGCCCAGGGGGTGGCGCTGGCCGCCCGTGAGCTCGGCATCTCCGCCGTCGTCTACATGCCGCAGAACGCCGCGCTGCCCAAGCTCGCCGCCACTCGCGGCTACGGCGCGGAGGTGCGCCAGGTGGGCACCGACCTCAGCGGTGCCCTGGCCGCCGCGCAGCGGGAGGCCGCCGAGACCGGCCGCGTGTTCATCCCGCCCTTCGACCACCGCGACGTCGTCCTCGGCCAGGCCACGCTCGGCCTCGAGGTGCTCGACCAGGTTCCCGACGTCGGGACGGTCCTCGTCCCCACGGGCGGGGGCGGGCTCCTCGCGGGCGTGGCGGCGGCCGTGCGGGCGCGCGGCTCCGCCGCCCGGGTCGTCGGGGTCCAGGCGGAGGGTGCTGCCGCCTTCCCCGAGTCGCTCGCCGCCGGGCACCCGGTGGCGCTGCGGCAGCTCGGCACCATCGCCGACGGCATCGCCGTGCCCGCCCCCAGCGAGCTCACCCTCGGTCTGGCGCGCGCGTACGGCGTCGAGGTCCGCACGGTCAGCGAGGAGGCGCTGGCCCGGGCGGTGCTCGTGCTCAGCGAGCGGGCCAAGCTCGTCGTCGAGCCCTCGGGCGCCGCCGGCGTCGCCGCGCTGCTCGGTGGGGACGTCGACCTGCCCGGCCCGGTGGTGGCGATCCTCTCCGGCGGCAACGTCGACACCCTCGTCCTGTACCGGATCCTGCGCCACGGGCTCGTCGCGGCCGGCCGCTACCTGCAGATGGAGGTGCGTGTCCCCGACCAGCCCGGTTCGCTCGCCGAGCTGCTCGGCAGCATCGCCGCTGCGGGCAGCAACGTCGTGAGCATCAGCCATGACCGCACCGCCGTCGACCTCGGCGTCGCCGAGGTCCGCCTCCGCGTCGAGCTCGAGACCAAGGGCCTGGACCACTGCCGCGAGGTGCTCGCCACCCTGCGCGCCGCGGGCTACGGGATCATCTACCAGTCGGTGGGATAGACGACGGCGGGGCACCCGCGGCCGCTGCCGCGCGTGCCCCGCCGGAGGTCGGGCTCAGCCGGTGAACGGCTTGACCTCGTGGATCTCCACCGAGATCGACTTGCCGTTGGGGGCCACGTAGGAGGTCTTCTCGCCGGCCTTCTTGCCGACGATGGCGGCACCCAGCGGGGAGCTCTCCGAGAACACCTCGATGTCGACGTCCTGCGCGGCCTCGCGCGAGCCGAGCAGGAAGGTCTCCTTCTCCCCGGCGATGGTCGCGGTGACGACCATGCCGGACTCCACGATGCCGTCGTCCGCCGGCGCCTCACCGACCTGGGCGTTGCGCAGCAGCTCGGTGAGCTGGAGGATGCGTCCCTCCATCTTGCCCTGCTCCTCGCGGGCCGCGTGGTAGCCGCCGTTCTCCTTGAGGTCTCCCTCGGCGCGGGCGGCCTCGATACGCTCGGTGATCTCGGCGCGGCCGGGTCCCGTGAGGTACTCGAGCTCCGCCTTCAGGCGGTTGTACGCCTCCGCGGTCAGCCAGGTGGTCGCTGTCTCGGCCACGTCTCCTCCTCCAACAAAAATCATGAGCCCCGGCCGCTCGAACGGGCCGAGGCTTCCAGGGGTCCTGTCCTCCCAACGCGCGCCGCAACGACGGACGCAACGCTGCTCGCCGCGCGGGGCGATGAGGGAAGAATAGCAAGAACCCGTCGAACGGTCGTACCACCCGGGGAAGTTTCTCCCTCAGCCGACCTCGTCGGCGGTCGCGCGGCAGCCGGCGATGCGCGCCCCGGCGGCGGGCTCGGAGGTCGCGACGCGCGCCGTGACCAGGGTGCTGCGGCCCTCGGAGGGGCCCACCGGCACACGCGCGACCCCCACCTGGTTGAAGGTCTCGTTCAGCGCCAGCACGGTGCACTCCGCCGTCGTGCCCGGGTCCATGTGGGCGATGAAGGTAACCTCGACAGCAGAGTCGTCCACCACCGAGAAGCCCACGTCGTCGGTGTGCACGGCCTCGTCGGTGGTGATCACCGCGAGCACGACGAACCCGACGACGGCGACCACGGCCAGGACGACGAGCAGCAGACGGCGGCGCCGTCGGGTCGCGGCGTCGGGGGTCGGTCCGTAGCGCTCCTCGAGAGCCGCCCGGGTGTCGTCGTCGGATGTCACGCCGTCCATTGTCCACCCCGGGCTATCGCGTTGCTCCGCGGCAGCAGCGGGGGCGAGAATCGTGGGCGGCCCGAGCAGAGGAGATGGAGAAGTGAGCGAGCAGCTGCGCCTCATGGCGGTGCACGCACACCCCGACGACGAGTCGAGCAAGGGTGCCGCCACGATGGCGAAGTACGTCGCCGAGGGCCACCGCGTCCGCGTGGTCACCTGCACGGGCGGTGAGCGCGGCTCGATCCTCAACCCCAAGCTGGCGCACGAGACCGCGATCCTCGACGACATGGCCTCCTACCGGCGGCGCGAGATGGCCGCCGCCGCGGAGGCGCTCGGCATCGAGCACGTGTGGCTCGGGTTCGTCGACTCCGGCCTGCCCGAGGGCGACCCGCCCCCGCCGCTGCCCGAGGGCTGCTTCGCCCTCGTGCCCCTGGAGGAGGCCGTGGAGGCCCTGGTCCGCGAGGTGCGCAGCTTCCGCCCGCACGTCATGACGACGTACAACGAGAACGGCGGCTACCCGCACCCCGACCACATCCGCTGCCACGAGATCTCGGTGGCCGCCTACCACGCGGCCGCCGACCCCGAGCAGTTCCCCGACGCCGGCCCGGCGTGGGAGGTCTCCAAGCTCTACTACGACGTCGGCTTCTCCGTCGACCGGATCCGGGCGATCTCCGCGGCGATGGAGGAGCGCGGGCTGGTCTCGCCGTTCGAGGAGTGGCTCGAGCGGGCCTCGCGGCGCCCGCAGCGCACCGTCACCACCCGGATCCGCTGCGAGCAGTACTTCGAGCGACGCGACGAGGCCCTGCGCGCCCACGCCACCCAGATCGACCCCGACGGCTTCTTCTTCGAGGTGCCCCGCGACATCGAGCGAGAGGTGTGGCCGTGGGAGCAGTTCGAGCTGGCCCACTCCCGGGTCCCGGTCGAGCTGCCGGAGGACGACCTCTTCGCCGGGCTGCGTAGGCTGGTCGCGTGACCTCGCCCCTGCTCGGACCGCTGCTCGTGCTGGCGGCCCAGACGCCGTCGCCCAGCCCAACCCCGACCGAGCACACGATCTACACGGTGACCCCGGGGATCGGAGGGTTCATCGCGTTCTTCGCGCTGGCGCTCGCCGGGTGGCTGCTGTTCCGGTCGCTGGTCAAGCACATGCGCCGGGTCGACCACGAGACGCTGCGCCGTGAGCAGGCCGCGGCGGCCGCCGAGCCGGGGGAGGGCGGTCCGTCCGGCGAGCCCACGCCGTCCGGGCCGGACGTCGCTCCGGGGCAGGACGCCCCGTCCGGGGAGGACGCGGCGCCCGGGTCGGGCCCGGGTCCGGTCCGCTGACCTCCCGCGGCGCGGTCTGCCCGGCGGGTCAGGCCGCGGCTGCCGCGGCGAGTGCCACCGCGACGAAGTGGCACACGTACCCGCCGACGGTGCCGACGTGGAAGATCTCGTGGAAGCCGAACCAGCGCGGGCTGGGGTTGGGCCGCTTCGTGCCGTAGACCAGGGCGCCGACGGTGTAGCACAGGCCTCCGGCGATGACGAGCCACACGATCGCCGGGCTGCCGGTGCGCCAGAACGTGGGGAGGAACCACACCGCGACCCAGCCCAGGGCGAGGTAGATCGGCACGTAGAGCCAGCGCGGTGCGCCCAGCCAGAACACCCGCATGAGGATCCCGGCGAGCGCCCCGACCCACACCACGGTGAGCAGCACCCGGGCGGTGTCCTCGGGCAGGAGCAGCACCGCCAGTGGCGTGTAGGTGCCCGCGATGAGCAGGAAGATGTTCGAGTGGTCCAGTCGGCGGAGCACCGCGGCGACCCGCGCCGACCAGGTCCCGCGGTGGTAGACCGCGCTGCACCCGAAGAGAAGGACGGCCGAGGCGGCGAAGACCGCCGTCGACACGGTCGCCCTCCCGGGCGGCGCGAGGACGACGAGGACGACGCCGGCCACCAGCGCCAGCGGCGCGATACCGGCGTGGATCCAGCCGCGCAGCCGGGGCTTGACCGCAGCGGCCAGCGCGTCGGCGCGCTCGCCCAGTGCGTCGGCGGCGCTGCGCAGCGGGTCGGGGGTGGCGTCGGGGCTCATCGACCCCTCCTTCCGAACCGGGGCGACGGACGAACCTACGGTACCGTAACCTCCGGTCGTGGAGGGGGTGCCCGGCCCGGGCGGAGCCCGGCCGGGGAGTAGCCTGACCCCGACCCCACCGCCGTCGGACAGGAGTGCGCCACGACCATGCGGCCCCCTCGCCTGCTCTACGGGCTCTACGAGCGACGTCTCGCCCGCAACCTCGACCGGTCGGCCACCCCGCGACACATCGGCGTGATCCTCGACGGCAACCGGCGCTGGGCCCGCGCCCTGGGCAACCCGGCCTCGCACGGCCACCGCCGCGGGGCCGACAAGATCGCCGACCTCCTCGGCTGGTCCGAGGAGGCGGGCGTGGAGATCGTCACCCTGTGGATGCTCTCCACCGACAACCTCCACCGTGACCCGGACGAGGTGGCCGAGCTGCTCGAGATCATCGCCGGGGCGGTGGACACGCTCGCCGACTCCGGCCGGTGGCGGCTGCGCGTCGTCGGGGCGCTGGAGCTGCTCCCCGAGCCGGTGGCGCAGCGCCTCGCCCGCGCCGAGGAGCGCACCGCCGACGTCACCGGCATGGGGGTCAACGTCGCGGTGGGGTACGGCGGACGCTACGAGATCACGGCCGCGGTGCGCTCGCTCCTGGCCTCCTACGCCGAGCGCGGCCTGAGCCTGCAGGAGGCCGCCGACGCGGTGAGCATCGAGGACATCGCCGACCACCTCTACACCAAGGGTCAGCCCGACCCCGACCTCGTCATCCGCACCTCCGGCGAGCAGCGCCTGGGCGGCTTCCTCCTGTGGCAGAGCGTCCACAGCGAGTACTACTTCTGCGAGGCGTACTGGCCGGACTTCCGGCACATCGACTTCCTCCGCGCCCTGCGCGACTACGCCCAGCGTGAGCGGCGGATGGGCCGCTGACATGTCCGGCGGGTGACGAGCCGGTGAACTCCCGGCACGAAGTGCCCCCTGCCCGGGAGTGTCGCCCCTCGTCACGGGTGCAGCGGCCCTAGCGTGCGGTGTGACGGGCGGCACACCCGCCGCCCTCCGGGAGGCCCGCCGATGGTTGCGTCGCTGGAGGCAGGAGGGGCCGCCGGCCCCACCGCCGGCAGGTCCCCCGTCCGACTCGCCACGCCCGGCGCCCCCGTCCCTCGTCGGTGCGCCGCAGGGAGCCCCCCATGACCACCGTCACCCACCGGTCGGACCCGCTCGCCGACCTCGCGCAGGCGCAGCTGCCCGCCGCGCCGCAGGCCGCGGCCCAGCGCCTGACCTACGTGCTCGACACCTCCGTGCTGCTCTCCGACCCCTACGCCGTCGGGCGGTTCGCCGAGCACGACGTCGTCCTGCCGATCGTCGTCGTCACCGAGCTGGAGGCCAAACGCCACCACCCCGAGCTGGGCTACTTCGCCCGCACCGCGCTGCGTCTCCTCGACGACCTGCGCGTCCACCACGGCCGCCTGGACGTCCCCGTCCCGGTCGGCACCGACGGCGGCACGCTGCGGGTGGAGCTCAACCACTCCGACCCGGAGGTGCTGCCCTCGGGGATGCGGCTGGGCGACAACGACACCCGCATCCTGTCCGTGGCGGCCAACCTCGCCGCCGAGGGGAGGGACGTCACCGTCGTCTCCAAGGACCTGCCGATGCGGGTCAAGGCCTCTGCCGTCGGCCTGCGCGCCGAGGAGTACCGGGCCCAGCAGGTCGTCGAGTCCGGCTGGACCGGGATGACGACGGCGAACCTCACCGACGAGGAGATGGCCACCCTGTTCGGGCAGGAGCGGCTCGACATCGCCGGCCTCGCGATGGCCGACAACCTCCTCGACGAGCTGTGCCACACCGGGGTGGTCCTCCACTCCGGCCGCGGCTCCGCGCTCGGACGGGTGCGGCCCGACGGCACGCTCGCCCTGGTCCGGGGGGACCGGGAGGTCTTCGGGGTGCACGGGCGCAGCGCCGAGCAGCGGGTGGCGATCGACCTGCTCACCGACCCGGAGATCGGCATCGTCTCTCTCGGCGGCCGGGCGGGTACCGGCAAGTCCGCACTCGCGCTGTGCGCCGGGCTGGAGGCCGTCCTCGAGCGCCGGGAGCACCGTCGGATCATCGTGTTCCGCCCGCTCTACGCCGTCGGGGGCCAGGAGCTGGGCTACCTCCCGGGCACCGAGACCGAGAAGATGAACCCCTGGGCGGAGGCGGTGTTCGACACCCTCTCCGCGGTCGTCGACCGGCACGTGCTCGACGAGGTGCTCTCCCGCGGCCTGCTCGAGGTGCTGCCGCTCACCCACATCCGCGGCCGCTCGCTGCACGACGCCTTCGTCATCGTCGACGAGGCGCAGTCCCTGGAGCGCAACGTCCTGCTCACGGTGCTCTCCCGGATCGGGCAGCACTCCAAGGTGGTCCTCACCCACGACATCGCCCAGCGCGACAACCTGCGGGTGGGCCGGCACGACGGCGTCGCGGCGGTGGTCGAGATGCTCAAGGGCAACCCGCTCTTCGCGCACGTCACGCTCACCCGTTCGGAGCGCTCGGCCATCGCGGCCCTGGTGACGGAGGTGTTGGAGGACGGCGCCCCGGTGATCTGAAGGGGCGGTGCGGCTCAGTCCGGCAGCGCGGCGAGCTCGGCCGCCGTGGGCGGGTCGGCCCCTGCCCGGGAGACGGTGACGGCGGCGACCCGGGCGGCGTGCTGGAGCACGTCGCGCACGGTCCCGGCGGGCACGGCGTGCAGCCGCTCGCGGCGCTCGGCGCCGAGCAGCCCGGCGCGGGCCAGCCCGTCGAGCAGGCCGGCCATGAAGGAGTCGCCCGCCCCGACGCTGTCGACCACGTTCACCCGCGGCGCGGTGACCGCCACCTCGTCCCCGGACGCGGTCAGGGCCAGCGCCCCGTCACCGCCGCGGGTGAGGACGACGAGGGCCGGGCCCAGTGCCACCCAGGCACGCAGCACGTCGGCGACGTCCTCGCCCGGCGCCAGCCACGCGATGTCCTCGTCGGAGACCTTGACGACGTCGGCCCGCGCGACGAGCCCCTCGACGAGCCGCCGGCTCACGGCCGGGCCGGGCATGATCGCGGGCCGAGCGTTGGGGTCGTAGCTCACCGTGGCCGTCGGGGCGAGGGCGGTGACGAGCCGGGCCACCTTGCCGGCGCCGGGCTCGATCGTGGCGCTGATCGAGCCGATGTGGACGTGCGCCGGCCGCGCCGTCGGGGCGGCGTCGGGGACGTCGTAGGACAGGTCGAAGTCGTAGTCCGCGGCACCGGTCGGGTCGAGGCGCGCGCGGGCCGTGGAGGTGCGCTGCGCGCCGTCCGAGCCGGCGGTGACGACGACGCCGTCGGCCTCCAGCCACTCCCGGATGCGGCGGCCGCGGGCGTCGCGCCCGAACCAGGTCGTCAGCTCCACCGGCCGCCCCAGGCGGGCCAGCCCGACCGCGACGTTCGCCGGGCTCCCGCCGACGTGCTCGGCGGGCTCGTGGCCGGGCCGCTCGACGATGTCGATGAGGCTCTCCCCGACGACGAGCACGTGCGGCTGGCTCACTCCTCCTCCGGGCTGGGTGCGGTCGCCTGCTGGACCTGCTCGAGCTTCTCCCGGGCGCCGTCGAGCCACTGCTGGCAGCGGGCGGCGAGCGCCTCCCCCCGCTCCCACAGCTGCATCGACTCCTCCAGGGAGGCGGCGCCGGTCTCCAGCCGCCGCACGACGTCCTGCAGCTCGTCCCGGGCCTGCTCGTAGGAGAGGGACTCGACGTCGGGGGTGCTCATGGCTCCAGTGTGGCAGAGCCGGGTGTCGCCTCCGGGTGCGCGGACCGCACCTCCACCGCCAGCCGGCCGCGCGCCACCCGGGCGTCGAGCAGCCGGCCCGCGGTGACCTCGGCGGCGTCGCGCACGACGTGCCCGTCCGCGGTGCGCAGCACGGCGTAGCCGCGTTCCAGCGTCGCGAGGGGGGACAGAGCGCGCAGGTGGCGGCGCAGGGAGTCGACGGCGAGGGTGTGCCGCTCGAGGTGCGCCGTCGTGGTCTGCCGCAGAGTGTCGAGGAGCGCCGCGACGTCCCGCTCGCGGGTGGTGACCATCGTCGTCGGATCGGCGAGCACGGGGCGGGAGCGCAGCGAGTCGAGCAGGGCGCGCTCGGCGCGCAGGCGGCCGGTGATGCTCGCCCGCAGGCGCTGTCGGGCGACGAGCAGCGTGCGGCGCTCCTCCGCGACGTCCGGGACCACCCGCTTGGCGGCGGCGGTCGGGGTGGAGGCGCGGTAGTCGGCGACGAGGTCGAGGAGCGGGGTGTCGGTCTCGTGCCCGATGGCGGAGACGATCGGGGTGCGGCTGGCGGCGGCCGCCCGCACGAGCTGCTCGTTGGAGAAGGGCAGGAGGTCCTCGACCGACCCGCCGCCGCGCGCGATGACGATGACGTCGACCTCCGGCAGCGCGTCGAGCTCGGCGATCGCCCGGCTCACCTGGGCGACCGTGCCCACGCCCTGGACGGCGACCTCCCGGATCTCGAAACGCACCCCGGGCCAGCGGGCCCGTGCGTTGACGACGACGTCGTGCTCGGCCTTGGACTCCCGGCCGCAGATCAGCCCGACCACGCGCGGCAGGAAGGGCAGCGGGATCTTGCGCTCGGCCGCGAACAGCCCCTCGGCGGCGAGCACCTGCTTGAGCTGCTCGATCCGGGCGAGGAGCTCCCCGAGCCCCACGGCGCGGATCTCCCGGGCGTGCAGGGACAGCGAGCCGTTCTTCAGGTAGAAGTCCGGCTTGGCGTGGACGACCACGCGGGCGCCCTCGGCGACGTCGGGCAGGTCGCGGGCGAAGATCTTCACCGCCAGGGACATGTCGACGTCGGTGTCGCGCAGCGTCAGGAAGGCCATGCCGGCGCCGGGGCGGCGGTTGAGCTGGACGATCTGGCCCTCGACCCACAGCGGTGACATCCGGGCGACGTACTCGGCGATCTTGGTCGACAGCAGGCGGACCGGCCAGGGACGCTCCGGCGTCGTCTGGTTGGCACGCTCGGGGAGGGGGACGTCGGGTCGCATCCCTCACAGCATGCCACCGGAAAGGCGACGTTCCGGGCGCCGCATCGTACCCTGGCCCTGTGACTACCGTGCCTTCTGCTGCCCAGGCTTCGCCGGACCGCCCCGAGGTCCGGTCCCTCGCCGGAGCTTCCGCGTTCCCCGACGCCGTCCCTGCGCGCACGCCGGGTGCCGAGGCGGTGCCGGGACGGCGGATCCTCCTCGCGGCCCCGCGCGGCTACTGCGCGGGTGTCGACCGGGCCGTCGACGCCGTGGAGAAGGCGCTGGAGCACTACGGCGCACCGATCTACGTCCGCAAGGAGATCGTCCACAACAAGTTCGTCGTCGAGACGCTGAGCAGGCGCGGGGCGATCTTCGTCGACGAGACCGACGAGGTGCCCGAGGGAGCCCGGGTGGTCTTCTCCGCGCACGGCGTGTCCCCGGCGGTCCACGCCGCGGCCGCTGCCCGCAACCTGGCGACGATCGACGCCACGTGCCCGCTCGTCACCAAGGTGCACAAGGAGGCCGTCCGGTTCGCCAAGGACGACATGGACATCCTCCTCATCGGCCACGACGGCCACGAGGAGGTCGAGGGCACCCAGGGGGAGGCGCCGGACCACATCCAGGTGGTCAACTCCCCCGACGAGGTCGACCAGGTGGTCGTGCGCAACCCGGACAACGTCGTGTGGCTCTCCCAGACCACGCTGTCGGTGGACGAGGTCATGGAGACGGTGCGTCGCCTGCGGGAGCGCTTCCCCAAGCTGCAGGACCCGCCCAGCGACGACATCTGCTACGCCACGCAGAACCGCCAGGTCGCGGTGAAGAAGCTCGCCCCGGAGTCCGACGTCGTCATCGTCGTCGGGTCGGCGAACTCCTCCAACTCGGTGCGGCTGGTGGAGGTGGCGCTCCAGGCGGGTGCCGGCGCGGCGTACCGGGTCGACACGGCCGACGAGATCGACGAGGCCTGGCTCGAGGGCGCGACGACGGTGGGCCTGACCTCCGGCGCCTCGGTGCCCGAGATCCTCGTCCGCGACGTCATCACCCGGCTCGGTGAGCTCGGCTACGGCGAGGTCGAGGAGATCCGCACGGCGACGGAGGACATCGCCTTCTCGCTGCCGAAGAACCTGCGCGCCGACCTCAAGGCGGCCGGCACCAACCCCGACCGCCCGCGCCGCGGCAACCGCCGCTCCCTGCCCGTCGACGTCAAGTAGGGTGCCGGTCGGCGTCAGGTGGCGCGCCGTCGACGTCAGGTAGGGCCGGCCAGAGATATGTGTGTCGCAGAGAGTCAGGCTGAACCACCACCTGGATCACCCTGACCCTTCCC
>NZ_CALGNQ010000259.1 GCF_937958535.1 uncultured Georgenia sp.
GCGGACTGGCCTCGGACGACATCACCCCCTGGCTGCCGCCGGAGGACCTGGACCGCGTCCGCCGCCAGGTCCCGATGCTCTACGTCGACATCGTCCCGGTGCGGGTCGACGCCCAGGGCCAGGTGCAGCAGGTCGGGCTGCTGCTCCGGGTCACCGGGGACAAGTTGACCCGGGCGCTGGTCTCCGGTCGCGTGCTGTACCACGAGACCCTCCGTCAGGCCCTCACCAGGCACCTGGAGAAGGACCTCGGGGCGCTGTGCCTCCCGCGCATCCCGCTCTCCCCGCAGCCCTTCACCGTCGGGGAGTACTTCCCGACGCCGGGGGCCGGGTTCCACGACCCCCGCCAGCACGCGGTGTCGCTGGCCTACGTCATCCCGGTGGACGGCGACTGCCAGCCCCAGCAGGACACCCTCGAGGTCGGGTGGTTCACCCCCAACGAGGCGCTGCTGCCCGAGGTGCAGGCGGAGCTGGTCGACGGCCACGGCACGCTGCTGCGTCAGGCGCTCGGGCACGTGGGCCGGCTGCAGTGACCAGCCGCCCGGCACCGAGGACCGTCGCATCCGGCGACCCCCACGAGACCTGGACGCGGCGGGGGCTCGCCACGCTCCTCGACGCGGCCGCCGTCCTTCTCTTCGCCTACCTCGGCCGCGGGGCGCATGAGGGCGGCCGCTCCCTCGGTGACGTGCTCGAGGTGGCGCTGCCCTTCCTCGTCGCGCGTCTCGTGGCCACGGCGCTGGTCCGGCACGGCCCGACACGGCTGTGGCCCGGAGGCGTGGTCGCCTGGCTGGTCACCTGGGCCGGCGGGATGGCCCTGCGAGCGGCGCTCGGTGGCGGGACGGCGGTGCCGTTCCTCCTCGTGGCGCTCGGGGTGCTCGGCGCGCTGTTCCTCGGCTGGCGGCTGGTGGCCCGGCTCGTCATGGGGAGTCCTCCCCACCGCCGGCGCGCTCGGTGAGCGGTCCCGGCGTGGTATGTGTAGCCGGGTGGGCCCCACGGTCGAGGCCCCTCCAGCCTCCACCCCCTCGCCGAGGAGCACGATTGACCGAACGTTTCCCCGACCTGCCTGTGCCGCCGGTGCCCCAGGCGTCGCTCCCCGTCCCGTACTCGCAGGCCACGGAGCCGCAGTACGGCGGGCAGGCGCCCTACGGGCAGCCGGAACCGTCCTCCCCGTCCCAGGACCCGTACCGGCCGCAGGCCTACCCCGGCGGGCAGCTCCCCTCCCCCTACGGGCCGCCGCACCAGGCCGCCGACGGGCAGCAGGTGCCCTACTCCCCGGCCTACGGGCAGCACGCGCCCCAGGCCCAGGCCTACGGGCAACAGACGCCCCAGGCCTACGGGCAGCAGGCCGCGGCGGGGCCGTACGGCCAGGCCTACCCGACGCCGTACCCCTACGCGGTGGCCCAGAAGTCACGCTTCGTGGCGGCGGTGCTCGCCTTCTTCTTCGGCGTGTACGGCATCCACAACTTCTACCTCGGCTACAACGGCCGCGGGTTCGTCCAGCTGGGCATCGGGGTCCTCGGCACGCTGACGGCGTGGCTCGTCGTGGGCATCTTCCTGCTCGTGCCGCTGTGGGTGTGGGTGATCGTCGAGATCATCCTGCTCCTCACCGACAAGGTGGGCAGCTACTCCCGCAGCGCCGACGGCGTCCCGCTGAGCTGACGCTCAGCGCCTGAGGGCACGCGACGGTCAGCGCGTGAGGGCGCGCACGATGTGCGGGACGAGCGCCCGGAAGGCCTTGCCCCGGTGGGAGATGGCGTTCTTCTCCTCCGGGCTGAGCTCGGCCGCGGAGCGGGTCTCCCCCTCCGGCTGGAGGATCGGGTCGTAGCCGAAGCCCCCGCTGCCGCGCGGCTCGGTGAGCAGCCGCCCCGGCATGGTGCCGGTCTCCACGACCTCCTCGCCGTCGGGAGTCACCAGCGCGGCGGCGCAGACGAACCGCGCGCCACGGTGGGCGGCCGGGACGTCGGCGAGCTGGGCGAGGAGCAGCTCGAGGTTGGCCCGGTCGTCACCGTGCCGCCCGGCCCAGCGCGCGGAGAAGATGCCCGGAGCCCCGCCGAGGACGTCGACGGCGAGGCCGGAGTCGTCCGCGACGGCCGGAAGGCCGGTGGCGGCGGCCAGGGCCCGGGCCTTGACCAGGGCGTTCTCGGCGAAGGTGACGCCGTCCTCCACCGGCTCGGGGGCCTCGAGGTCGGCGGCGCCGACCACGGACGCCGGGTCGAGGTCGGGCAGCTCCGGCGTGAGGATGGCCCGGAGCTCGGCGACCTTGTGCGCGTTGTGGGTGGCGAGGACGAGCCGTGGCGCCACGGCGCCGCCGCTCACCGGCGCGGCAGCGGTGCGGCGAGCGCCGCCCGCTGCAGCTCGGTGAGCTTGGCCGCCCCGGTGACCGCCAGGTCGAGGAGCTCGTCGAGCTCGTGCCGCTCGAAGGGCTTGCGCTCCGCGGTGCCCTGCACCTCGACGAAGCCGCCGGAGCCGGTGACGACGACGTTCATGTCGGTCTCGGCGGAGACGTCCTCGACGTAGGGCAGGTCGAGGACGGGCTGTCCGTCGACGATGCCGACGCTCACCGCGGCGACGGAGTCGGTGAGCACCGGGGTGCTGCGCTGTTCGATGGCGCCGTGCTCGAGCCCCCACGTGACGGCGTCGGCGAGCGCGACGTAGGCGCCGGTGATGGCGGCGGTGCGCGTCCCACCGTCCGCCTGGAGGACGTCGCAGTCCAGGACGATGGTGTTCTCCCCGAGCGCGCCGACGTCGATGACGGCGCGCAGCGAACGGCCGATGAGCCGGGAGATCTCGTGGGTACGGCCACCGACCCTGCCCTTGACCGACTCGCGGTCGCTGCGTGTGTTGGTGGAGCGGGGCAGCATCGCGTACTCGGCGGTCACCCAGCCCTGGCCCGAGCCCCGGAGCCAGCGCGGGACGCCCTCGGTGAACGACGCCGCGCACAGCACCCGGGTGGAGCCGAACTCCACCAGGACGCTGCCCTCGGCGTGCTCCAGCCAGCCTCGGGTGAACCGGACCTCACGGAGCTCGTCGGGGGCGCGGCCGTCGGCGCGCGGAACGATGGTGCTCGCGTTGGTCATCGGGCCAGGCTACCGACTCCCGCCGGTGCGCAGCGACGTCCCGGGCAGGAATCATCCCCTCCGCCGGTCGGCGGGTGGCCATCCCGCCGACCGGCGGAGGGGTGTCCGTGACCGTGCCTGTCGGTCCCGTCGGACCGGGCTCCGTGGGTGGGGCGCGCCCTCGGCGAGAGGTGGTCACAGCGCCTGGAGGAAGGGCAGCAGGTCGGGCATCCGGCCCAGGGCGTCGCGGGCGACGAGGAAGCCGACGATGCCGACCACCCACGACGTCGTCTCCGCGCCGCTGCGCTCCATCCACGCCGCCACGCGGCGGAGCAGCGGCTCCACGCTCCGCTGCGCCGCGAGCCGGCCGCCGAGGAGGACCAGCGCCGGCAGCACCATGACGAGGCAATAGGCGGCCAGCACCCCGACCCGCGCCGGACCGCCGAGCCCCGAGGAGCCGATGATCCCGGTGGCGGCGAGGTAGGGCAGCATCGTGGCGACCTCCAGCGCCGCGGCGCCGAGCGCCAGCGCGACGAGGCCGCCGACACCGGCGTCGGTCTCGGTCCCCATCGCCCGGGCACGCCACCGCAGCAGCCGCCCGGACCCGGCGGCCTCACCCGTCCGACGGCGGCCGATGAAGAAGCTGCCCACGAGGAGCCCGACTCCCAGGACGAGCTGGAGCCGCGCGACGACGGGGTCGTCGAGCAGGCCCGCGAGGTCGCCGAGGAGGGCGTCTGCCCCGGCGACGAGGGCGAGGCCGAGGAGGAGGTAGAACCCGGCCACCGTGCCGAGGAAGACGAGGATGCGCCCGACGCGCACCCGCCCCGGGGTGAGGAGGAACCAGATCGGGATGAGCAGCGTGCCGAAGCTCGTCGAGTCGACGAGGGCGAGGGCACCCAGCGCGGCGAGGGTTGCAGTCGTCATGCCCCCGACGCTCCCGCGGGGCACGGCGGGGCGTCGTCGGCCGTCGGACCGACGGGGCCGTGGTGCGACGTACATCCTTCGACGGACCTGCCCCGCCGGCGGCTGTGCTGGGATGGGAGCGTGCAACGGCTGGGACTGGTGTGGCGGGAGCGGGTGCGCGGCTCGGAGCGTGGCCGCGTCGTCAGCGACGCGGTGAGCACCTTCCTCGTCGGGGTGCTCCTGCTCGCGGTCGGGCTCGTCGGCACGCTCGGTGGTGGGCGGGCACCCCTCGTCGCGGACGTCGACCGGTGGGTCTTCCTCCTCACCCTCGTCGCGATCTGCGCCGTCATGCTCGGCAAGGCGCGCCGGCCGCTGCTCTGCCTGGGCGCCGGCCTCGCGGTCTTCGGCGTCGACGTCGCGCTCGGCGGCAGCGTCGGGGTGACGATCGCGCTGCTCGACCTCATCTACTCCGCCGCGCTGCGCGTGAGCGCCCGCGCGCTGCGGCGGCTGGGGGTCGGCGTGGTCGTCTGCGTCGTCGGCGGTGCGGCGGCGACCTTCGTCGCCACCGGGGACCTGCGCGACACGGCCAACATCGCCCTCCTCCTCTTCGCGCTGCTCGGCACCCCGCTGTGGTGGGGCCGCTCGGTGCGGCAGCAGGCCGAGCTCGCCGCGCTGGCCTCGGCCCGGGCGCGTGACCTCGCCCGGATCGGTGAGCTGCGGGAGCAGGAGGTGGTCCACGCCGAGCGCACCCGCATGGCCGGGGACATCCACGACGCGCTGGCCAGCCACCTGTCGGCGATCGCGATCCACGCCGAGGCGGCACTGGCCGTGCCGCGGCCCGACGCCGAGGAACCCCCGGCCCGGCGCGACCGGGAGGCGTTGTCGGCCATCCGGACCTCCAGCGTCGCCGCGCTGCGCGAGATGCGCTCGATGATCGACCTCCTCCGCACCGGGGACGAGCCCCGCACGAGTCCCGCCCGGCTGGACGAGCTCGACGGGCTCGTCGCCGGCTTCCGCGGCGAAGGGATGGCGGTGAGGCTCACCGCGCCGGAGCGGCCGACGCTGCCGGCGGCCGTCGACCAGGCCGCCTACCGCATCGTCCAGGAGGCGCTGGCCAACGCGCTGCGGCACGGTGGCGGCGGGCCGGTGGAGGTCACGCTCGACCACGACGCCGGCGCGCTGCGTATCGAGGTCGCCAACGACGTCGCCGCGCGCCCCGTCGCGACGTCGGGAACATCCTGCGGGACCGTCCCGTCGGAGGGGTCCTCCGGGGTCGGGCTGCTCACCATGCGCGAGCGCGCCGAGGCGCTCGGCGGCACGTTCCACGCCGGACCCGACGGCGACCGCTGGCGGGTGCGGGCCGCCATCCCCACCGAGGAGGACCGGTGACCGTCCGGGTGCTCATCGCCGACGACCACGCCGCCATCCGCTCCGGGCTGCGGCTTATTCTCGAGGCCGCCGACGGCCTCACCGTCGTGGGCGAGGCCGCCGACGGTGCGGCCGCGGTGACCAACGCCCGGGCGCTGCGGCCCGACGTCGTCCTCATGGACATCCGCATGCCCGGCACCGACGGGATCGCTGCCACCCGGGCCATCGTCGCCGACGGGCTCGCCGACGTCCTCGTGCTCACCACCTTCGACCTCGACGAGTACGTCTTCGGGGCGCTGCGGGCGGGTGCGGCCGGGTTCCTGCTCAAGACCGCCGACGCCGCGACGCTGACCGACGCCGTCCGCCGGGTGGCCGCCGGGGAGGGGGTGGTCGCCCCGGAGGTGACCCGCCGGCTCCTCGCCGAGTTCGCCCGGGCCCCCGAGCACACCGAGCCGGAGGTCCCGGCCGACGTCGCCGCCCTCACCGAGCGGGAGCGCGAGGTGCTCGCCGGGCTGGGGCAGGGGTTGTCGAACGCGGGGCTGGCCGAGGCGCTGGGGATCACCGAGGCGACGGCCAAGACGCACGTGTCGCGGGTGCTGGCCAAGCTCGGCTGCACCTCTCGGGTGCAGGCGGCGATCCGTGCCCGGGAGGCCGGTCTGGCCTGACCCGCGCCGTCAGGCCCGGTGTGCCCGGATGAGCGCGGCGTACCAGTGGGCGCTGGCCTTGGGGGTCCGCTGCAGCGTCGTGTAGTCGACGTGGACGATGCCGAACCGCTTGGCGTAGCCGTAGCCCCACTCGAAGTTGTCGAGCAGCGACCACAGGTAGTACCCGCGCACGGGCGCCCCGGCCTCGACGGCGTCCCCGACGGCGCGCACGTGCGCGCGCAGGTAGGCGATGCGGTCGTCGTCCTGGACGGTGCCGTCGGGTCCGACGACGTCGGGGAAAGCGGCCCCGTTCTCGGTGACGACGAGCGCGGGGCCGGGGTACTCGCGGTGCATCCGCACGAGGAGCTCGCTGAGCCCGCGCGCGTCCACCGGCCATCCCATGTCGGTGTACGGGCCGGGCTGCTGCGGGAACTCGACGTCCTCGCACGCGGGCCACGGGCTCACCGCGCCGTCGCCGTGGCCGTCGGCCTCCTGCCGCTGCCCCACGCCGTCGTAGGCGCGCACCACGGTGGGGCTGTAGTAGTTGACGCCGAGGACGTCGGGCGGCTGGTGGACGAGGTCGAGGTCGCCCGGGCGGACGAAGGACCAGTCGGAGACGCCCGACGTGGCGGTGAGCACGTCGCGCGGGTAGCTGCCGCGCAGCACCGGGTCGAGGAACACCCGGTTCTGCAGGCCGTCGACCCGGTGGGCGGCGGCGGCGTCCTCGGCCCGCTGCCCGAGCGGGCGGACCCAGGCGAGGTTGAGGGTCAGGCCCACGGTCGCCCGGGGCCGGCGCGCGCGGATGGCGGTGGTGGCCAGGCCGTGGGCGAGGTTGAGGTGGTGGACGGCGGCGAGCACCGCGGCGTGGTCGGTGCGGCCGGGGGCGTGCACCCCGCTGCCGTAGCCGAGGAAGGCCGAGCACCACGGCTCGTTGAGGGTGATGAAGGTGCCGATGCGGTCCCCCAGCCGGTCGGCGACGACGGCGGCGTACTCGGCGAAGCGTTCGGCCGTGGCGCGCTGCGGCCAGCCACCGGCGTCCTCCAGCGCCTGGGGCAGGTCCCAGTGGTAGAGGGTGGCGGCCGGCGTGATCCCGGCGGCGAGGAGCTCGTCGACGAGCCGGGAGTAGAAGTCGATGCCGGCCTCGTTGACCGGGCCCAGGGTCTGGGCGGTGACCTGCGGGGTGATCCGCGGCCAGGCGATGGAGAAGCGGTAGGACTGGACGCCGAGCTCCTTCATCAGGGCGACGTCCTCGCGGAAGCGGTGGTAGTGGTCGTCGGCGACGTCGCCGGTGTCGCCGCCGGCCACCTTGCCCGGGGTGTGGCTGAAGGTGTCCCAGATGGACGGGGTGCGGCCGTCGATGTCCACCGCCCCCTCGATCTGGTAGGCGGCGGTGGCCACGCCCCACACGAAGTCGTGGGGCAGCCGCGGGTCCGGGGTGGGCTGGGTCGTGGGGGCCTGCGCGGGACGGGTCTGGGTGGTCATGGTGTGGTCGGGGCGTCCGGGCGCCCCGCTCCTTTCTCCTGGTGGGGTGGGTGTCAGCCCTTGACCGCGCCGGCCATGATGCCGCTGACGATCTGGCGTCCGAGGGCGACGAAGACGACCACGACCGGCAGCGTCCCGACGAGGGTGCCGGCCATGATGATCGCGGTGTCGGGGACGTAGCCGCTGCCGAGGTTGTTCAGCGCGACCTGGACGGTGGGGTTGGAGGAGTTGAGGGCGATGACCGGCCAGAAGAAGTCGTTCCAGGCGGTCATGAAGGTGAGCATCCCGAGCACGGCCATCCCGGGCCGGGCGATGGGCAGGACGATGCTCCAGAAGGTGCGCAGTGACGTCGCGCCGTCCATCCGGGCGGCCTC
Source organism: uncultured Georgenia sp. (assembly GCF_937958535.1). Classification (GTDB taxonomy): domain Bacteria; phylum Actinomycetota; class Actinomycetes; order Actinomycetales; family Actinomycetaceae; genus Oceanitalea. The sequence continues at coordinate 7,825 of NZ_CALGNQ010000259.1, forward strand.
GAGCAGCTCGTCGGGCAGCGTCTGGACCAGGTACTGGCGCATGAAGAAGACGCCGAAGGCGGTGACGAGCGTGGGCAGGATGACCGCGGCGAGCCGGCCGGCGAGGTCGAGCTCGGCCATGACCATGTAGAGCGGGACGACCCCGAGCGTGGGCGGGATCATCATCGTCCCGATGGTCAGGGTGAACAGCTTCTTCCTCCCGCGGAAGCGGAGCTTGGCGAAGGCGAACCCGGCGAGGGTGCAGAACAGCAGGGTGGCCGCCGTGATGGTCCCGGAGACGATGACCGAGTTGGTGATCGCGAGCCCGATGTTCTGCTGGTCCAGCGCCGTACGGATGTTGTCCCACAGGTAGGGGCCGGGAGTGAGTGGCGGCGGGGACTGCACCATCTCGGACATCGGCCGGCTCGCGGCGACGAGCATGTAGTAGAACGGCGCGACGAAGAGCAGTGCGGTGACGCCGAGGACGACGTAGGCCACCGGCCCGGCGCTGTGGGTGCCGCGCCGGGGGCGGCGCGCCGGGGGGTGGACCGTGGCCGGCAGCGGGCGGGCGAGGGTGGCCATCAGCGCTCACCGCCGTCGTCGATGCCCTGCCGGGTACGCAGCCGCACGAGCGCGGTGTTGACCAGGACGAGGACGACGATGAGGAGGAAGGTCACCCAGGCGACCGCCGCCGCGCGGCCGAGGCTGCCGAACTGCCATCCCTGCTGGTACATGAACAGACCGAGGGTCTGGTACTGGTTGACCGCGCCTCCGTTCGGCATGCCGCCGCCGAAGAGCAGTGGTTCGCCGAAGAGCTGGCTCGCCCCGATCGTCGAGACGACGACGGTGAACAGGATCGTCGGGCGCAGACCGGGCAGGGTGATGTACCGGAACTGCTGCCAGCGGCTCGCCCCGTCCAGGGCGGCGGCCTCGTAGAGGTCGTACGGGATGGACTGCATCCCGGCGAGGTAGATGAGGGCGTTGTAGCCGGTCCACCGCCACGTCACGATGACCGAGATCGCGATCTGGGCAGTGAGGTTGCCGTTGCGCCAGTCGATGGCGTCCATCCCGACGAGCGAGATGAGCCAGTTCGCGAAGCCGCCGTCCCGGCCGAAGATCTGGGCGAAGACGAGCGTGGACGCGGCCACCGAGGTCGCGTAGGGCATGATCATCGACACCCGGAAGAAGTTCCGGGCCCGCATCCGGTAGTTGAGCAGGTGCGCCAGGCCCAGGGCGAGCAGCAGCTGGGGCACCGTCGACAGGATGCCGATGGTGACCGTCTTGAGCAGCGCGTTGTAGAACTTCGGGTTGCTGAACAGCCAGGCGAAGTTGTCCAGGCCCACCCAGGTCATCTCCGCGCCGAGCCGGAACTCGTGGAGGCTGACCCACACCGTGTAGACGAGCGGGAAGAGCCCGAAGGCGGCGAAGAGCAGGAAGAAGGGCGCGACGTAGACGTAGGGCGCGGACGCCGCCTCCCACCGGAAGAGCCGTGAACGCCAGGTGGGTCGGGGCGGCGGGTCCGGCGCGGGTGGCGGGTCGGGCGGCCGAGCGGCACTGACGGGCCGGGCCGGCGCGGTCGATGTCATGGCTCCTCCTCGGTGCCGGGTCAGGACGGCGGGGCGCCCCGGGCGGGCGGGGGCACGCAACCCGCCCGCGCCGGGGTCAGCCCAGCTGGCCGACCGTCTGGGTGACGCCGGCCTGCCACGCGTCGTCGGGGTTCACGCCGTTGGCCTCCACCGACAGGAGCGCCTGGACCAGGGCGTTCTTCGCCACGCCGTCGCCCGGGCCGAGGATCTGGGTCGGGGCGTTCGCGGCGGAGCTGCTGAAGATCTCACCGATCGGGGCGCCGTTGAAGTAGTCGTCGGTGGTGTCGGCGACGAGATCGATCGCGCCGGTGTTGGAGGGGAAGTTGCCGACGTTGGCGAAGACGGTGGCCTGCTGCTCGGCGTCGGTGAGCCAGGCGATGAGCGCGGCCGCCTCCTCCTTGTGCTCGCTCACGGCGGGGATGCCGAGGTACGAGCCGCCCCAGTTGCCGCCCTGGCCCCCGGGCAGGGTGGTGATGTTCCACTTGCCGGCGCCGGCGTCACCGGCCTTGCCCTTGATGTAGCCGATCATCCACGAGGGGCAGGCGATGGAGGCGAAGGTGCCGCTGCCGAAACCACCGTCCCAGCTCGGGTCGACGAACTGCTCCAGGCGGGCGGTCAGGCCGCTCTGCCCCGCTTGGGCGGCGAGGTCGAAGGCACGCCGGACGGCCGGGTTGCTCTCCAGGACGAGCTCACCGCCCTGGTCGTAGTAGATCTGCTCCTCGGTGGAGACGATGGCGTTGTACAGGCCACCGGCGGAGTCGTGGAACGCGGTCCCCTCCGGGGCACCGGCCTGGAACTCCTCACCGAGGGCGATGAAGTCCTCCCACGAGCCGAGCCGGGCGGCGAGCTCGTCGGGGTCGCTGGGGACGCCGGCCTCCTCGAACAGGTCGGAGCGGTAGCACAGCGCCATCGGGCCGATGTCGGTGCCCAGGCCGAGCACGCGTCCGTCGGCGGTGGTGGCGGCGTCGGCCTTCCAGCCGACGTAGTCGCCGATCCGGTCCGCGGCGGCGGTCTCGCGCAGGTCGGTCCACAGGTCGGCCTGGTTGGCGGTGACCTCGGAGATCCGGGCCACCTCGATCCCCTGGACGTCGGCGGTGCCGCTGCCGGAGTTGAGCTTGGTCTGCAGCGCCGGCCAGTACTTGTCCTCCCCCTGCGTGGACTCGTACTCGATCCGGATGTCGGGGTTCTCCGCCATGTACTGCTCGAAGAGCCCGGACTCCTCGTAGCCGAAGGTGCCGAACAGGGAGACGGTGAGCGTGGTCTTCCCGTCGCCGTCGGCGGCGGCCGAGTCCTCGCTGGGACCGTCCCCGCAGGCGGACAGCGCGAGCGCGCCCGCCGTCATGGCCGCGACCGCGACCGCGGCCCTGCTCCGTGTGGTGTGCATGGTTCCTCTCCTCCCGGCCGGGCGGCCGTCTGGTCGGGCACGGGCCAGACCTTCCTGACCCGGGGACCGCCGCCTGCCGTTGGCCGCGTCCCCTGCCGTGGTAGTTGTGGAAGCGCTCCCACAGTGTTCCCACGACGGCGTGCAGGTGTCAAGGGTGCGGCCGGACGTCCGTCCCGCGGGTCAGGCGGAGTCGCGGGTGACGAGCTCGACGCCGAGGGTCACCGACGTCGCCTGCCGACCGTCGGCGAGGTCGATGAGGATGCGGGCCATCTGGCGGCCCATCGCCTCCAGCGGCTGTCGCACCGTCGTGAGTGCGGGGTCGGCGTCGGCGGCGAGGGGGACGTCGTCGTACCCGACGACGGCCACGTCCTGCGGGACCCGCAGACCGCGGTCACGCAGCGCGCGCAGCGCGCCGACCGCGGTGAGGTCGTTGGCGGCGAACAGGCCGTCGGGCTCCACGCCGCCGGCGAGCAACCGGTGCATCGCGCGGTAGCCGCCACTGATGGAGAAGTCCCCCTCGACGACGTGGTCGTCGCGCAGCTCGATGCCGTGCTCGGCCAGCTCGGCGCGGAAGCCGGCGAGCCGGTCGACCGAGGCGGTCATGTCCGCGGGGCCGGTGATGGTGGCCGGGCGACGGGTGCCGCGCGCGAGGAGTGCCTGCGCGGCGAACCGGCCGCCGGTGACGTTGTCCGGCGTCACGTAGGGCAGCGCGGTGCGTCGGCCGGCCGGGCGGCCGGCGAGGACGACCGGGACACCGAGGCGCTGCACGCGGCCGGGCAGGGGGTCGTCGCCGTGGACCGAGAGGAACATCGCGCCGTCGATGTGACCGCCGGCGGCGTACTCCTCGAGGCGGGTGCGGTCGTCGTCGTCGCCGACGACGACGAAGAGCAGCTGGCGACGGCGCTCGGCGGCGGCCGCCTGGGCGCCGCGGAGCACCCCGGCGAAGAACGGGTCGGCGAAGAACCGCTCCCCCGACTCCGCGACGACGAAGGCGAGCGCGTCGCTGCGGCGGGTGACGAGAGACCTCGCGGCCTGGCGGGGCACGTAGGAGAGCTCGGCCGCCGCGGTGCGCACGGCCTCGCGGGCGCGGTCGCTGACCCGGGGGTCACCGCTGAGGACCCGGCTGGCGGTGGCGCGCGAGACGCCCGCGCGGGCGGCGACCGTGTCGAGGGTCGGAGCCGGCGAACGCTGTGGCGGCACCATCGAGCGCGTCCCTCCCGTCGTGGATGATCGCTCACAGTATGCCCACCCGCCACCCTCCCCCGGGCACACGCGGCGGGATGCACGTCGCGCGCGGCTCGTGTTCCATGGTTGCCAGGAGAGAGCCGTGGACTGGTTCGTCGCCGACGGGTACGAGGTGGCACGCTTCGTGCTGCAGCGTGGAGTCGCGCTGCTCTACGTCGTCGCGTTCGTCGCGGTGCTCCACCAGTTCCCGGCGCTGCTCGGGGAGCGCGGGCTGCTGCCGGTCCCCCGGTTCACCGCCCGGGTGCCGGCGCGCTCCTCCCCCAGCCTGTTCCACTGGCACTACTCCGACCGGCTGCTGCGCGCGGTGGGCTGGGCGGGGTTGGTGCTGGCGGTCGCCGTCATGGTCGGGCTGCCGCAGCAGGGCCCACCGTGGGTGCCGATGCTCGTGTTCCTCGCGCTCTACGGGCTGTACCTCTCGGTCGTGAACGTGGGGCAGATCTTCTACGCCTTCGGGTGGGAGTCGCTGCTCCTGGAGGCCGGGTTCCTCGCCGCGTTCCTCGGCTCGGACCGCACCGGCACACCGGTCGTCACGCTGGTCGCGTTCCGCTGGCTGCTCTTCCGGGTGGAGTTCGGCGCCGGCCTCATCAAGCTGCGGGGCGACCCGGCGTGGCGGGACCTCACCGCCCTGTACTACCACCACGAGACGCAGCCGATGCCCGGGCCGCTCAGCTGGTTCTTCCACCACCTGCCGCGTCCGCTCCACCGCGTGGAGGTGGCGGCGAACCACGTCACCCAGCTCGTCGTGCCGTTCCTCGTCCTCACACCGCAGCCGGTGGCGACCTGGGCGGCCGCCGTCGTCGTCATCACCCAGCTGTGGCTGGTGACGTCGGGGAACTTCGCCTGGCTCAACTGGCTGACCATCGTCATCGCCTTCTCCGCCGTCGGTGACGACGTCGTGGCCGGGGTGCTGCCCGGTCTCGTGCCCGCGCCGGGCGAGACGACGACGCCGCTGTGGTTCACCGTCGTCGTCATCGCCGTGGGGGCGCTGGTGCTCGTCCTGAGCTGGTGGCCCGCCCGCAACCTGCTCTCGCGGCGGCAGCGGATGAACGCCTCGTTCAACCCGTTCCACCTCGTCGGCGCATACGGGGCCTTCGGGTCGATCACCCGACAGCGGGACGAGGTCGTCGTCGAGGGCACCCGGGAGACCGACCCGACCGAGGACGACTGGCAGGAGTACGTGTTCCGCGGCAAACCCGGCCCGCCGGGGCGGTGGCCGCGCCAGTTCGCGCCCTACCACCTGCGGCTCGACTGGGGCATGTGGTTCCTCGGGCTCGGCTCGTCGGCGCAGCTCACCTGGTTCCTGCCGTTCCTCGACCGGCTGCTCGAGGCCGACCCCGCGACGCTGCGGCTGCTGCGCCACGACCCGTTCGACGGCGAGCGGCCGGTGTGGGTGCGGGCCCGGGTGTTCCGGTACCGCTACTCGACGTGGGAGGAGCTGCGCCGGGAGCGGGTGTGCTGGGTACGCCGGGAGATCGGGTTGCTCATCGCGCCGCGCGGACGGTGAGA
>NZ_CALGNQ010000260.1 GCF_937958535.1 uncultured Georgenia sp.
CTGCTCGTCACCCTCGTGTGGCTGTACCTGGAGTTCCTGCGCCTGCTCGCCATCCTGCGGGGCGGCGACTGACCGGGCGCTCAAGCCTCGTCCGCCGGCTCGCCGGAGCGTCCGTGTGCCCGTTCATGGCACTGCGCGCCCGGTAGGACGGGCACACGGTGCACCGACGGGCACACGGTCGGGAGAGGCCTGACCGTCAGAGGTGCTCGGCGAGCCAGGCGAGCTGGCGCTCGCGCTGGAACTCGGTGCCGCCCTCGTGCTCGTTGAACGGGTAGACCTCGACGGTGACCTCGCCGCCGTAGTGGTTCGCCGCCGCGTAGACGGTCGACGGCGGGCAGACCGGGTCCATGAGCGCGACGGAGTACAGCGCCGGTGCCTGGGCGCGCCGGGCGTGGTTGACCCCGTCGAGGTAGGACAGCGTGCGGAAGGTCTCCTCCACCCGGTGGCGGTGCGCGGCCAGGTAGGTCCGCACCTCGGCGTACGGGCCGCTCGGGGCCATCTCCACGCCGCGCCGGATGTGCGACAGCCACGGGACGTCGGGCATGGCGGCGGCGACGTCGATGAGCCCGGCCACGGCGGTGGTGATCGCCCCACCCTGGCTCACCCCGGTGACGGCGACGCGTGCGGGGTCGACGCCGGGCAGGGAGCGGGCCGCCTCGACGGCGCGGACGCCGTCGGTGTAGACGCGCCGGTAGTAGTGGTCGTGCGGGTCCTCGACGCCCCGGGTGAGCGTGCCCGGGGCGGCGACGCCGGCACCGACCGGGTCCGGGGTGGCGCCGTGGCCGTTGGTCGCGGCGGTGCCCTGGCCGCGGGTGTCCATGACGACGTACGCGTACCCCGCCGCCGGCCAGGTGAGCCGGGTGTGCGGGAACCCGCGCCCTCCGCCGTAGCCGAGGTACTCGACGACGGCGGGGAGCGACTCGTCCAGCCCGGCCGGCCGCAGGTACCAGCCCTTGACCCGGTGTCCGCCGAACCCGGAGAAGGTGAGGTCGTAGGCCTCGACCAGCCGCAGGTGGGCGTCGACCGGCGTCACCTCGACGGCGAGGTCGTGCGCCCGGGCCTCGGCCAGGGTGCGGGCCCAGAAGGCGTCGAAGTCGTCCGGCTCGGCGACGTCCGGTCGGTAGTGCGGGAGGCGTTCGGTATCGATGTCGAAGAGGGGCACGGCGGTCACCCTAGCGTCGCCGGGCCGACGCCCCGGCCGTCCGACACGGCCGCGGACCCGCCCCGGCGTCCCCCACGGGCGCCGCCTACCCCTGTGCGACGAGGTCGGGCTGCCGCTCCACCCGGCGGGCCACCCGCCGCTCCACCCGGCGCTCGACGAGGAGGTAGAGCACCGGGACGAGCAGCAGGGTGAGGAACGTCGAGGTGAACAGCCCGCCGATGACGACGAGCGCCAGCGGCTGCGAGACGAAGGCGCTGCCCCCGGTCACCCCGACCGCCATCGGGACGAGGGCGGCGATCGTCGCCGCCGCGGTCATGAGGATGGGCGCCAGACGGTGGCGTCCGCCCTCCTCGATCCCCTCGTGCAGGCTCATGCCCTGGCGCCGGTACTGGTTGATGAGGTCGATGAGGACGATCGCGTTGGTGACGACGATGCCGACGAGCATGAGCGCCCCGATGAGCCCGGGGACGTCGAGCTGGCTGCCGGTGACGACGAGCATCGCGATCGCACCGGTGGCCGCGAACGGCACCGAGACGAGGAGGATGAGGGGCTGGACGAGGGAGTTGAAGGTCGCCACCATGACGAGGTAGACGATCGCGATCGACAGCGCGAGCGCGACGCCGAGGTTGGCGAAGGCCTCCTCCTGCTCGGCGCTCACGCCCTCGATGGTCGCCGCGACGCCGGCCGGCAGGTCGAGGGAGTCGAGCGCGGACTGCAGGTCCGCCGTCACCCGGCTGAGGTCCGTCGCGGTCGAGGTGGCGGTGATCGTCGCACTGCGCAGCCCGTCGGAGCGGGTGATGGAGACCGGCTGCGCCACCTCCGTGACCTCCGCGAGCTCGGCGAGCGGCACCGGGCCCGCCGGCGTCGACACCGGCAGCGCGGCGAGCTCCTCCCGCGTCTCCGGCGTCTCACCGACCTGGAGGACGACGTCGTTGCGGCCGTGCTCGGTGTCGATCGACGCGACGGTCGTGCCCTGGAGCGCGGCCGAGACGACCTGGCCGACCTGCGCCTCGCTCACCCCGAGCGCGGCGGCCGCGTCGCGGTCGACCTCGACGAGGAGGGTGGGCAGCTCCGCCGCGAGGTTGGACGTGACGTCCGTCGTGCCGTCGACGGCGGAGACCGCGTCGAGCACGTCCTGCGCGGCGGTCTCCACCGCCTCGCCGTCGACGCCGCTGACGACGACCTCGAGGCTCCCGCCGAACCCGGCCATGCCGGTGGCGACGGTGAGCTCGCCGGCGCCCTCGAGGTCGGCGAGGCGGGACCGGAGCTCCTCCTCGGCGGCCGTGGCGTCGGCGTCGAGGTCGAGCGTGATCGCGAAGAGCGTCTCGTTCTCCGCGCCGAAGAACGCCATCGCGGCGTCCCCGGCGCCGCCGGTTACCTGGTAGGTCTCGACGTCGTCGAGCTCGGCGACGACCTCCTCGACCCGCTGGGCCGCGGCGTCGGCCGCGGCGAGGGAGGTCCCGGCCGGGAGCGTCTGTGTCACGGAGAGGGTGTTCTGCCCGGAGTCGCCGATGAACTCGGTCTCGAGCTGGGTGGCCAGCCCGACGGTGCCGGCCATGACCGCGACCGCGGCGAGGACGGCGAGCCAGGGCCGGCGCAGCGCTCCCCGGAGAACCCCGACGTAGCTGCGCTGGAGCAGGCCCGATCGCTCCTTAGCCTCGGCCGCGGCACGCACCGCGGCGGCGTCCTCGTCGGTGCGCGGGCCGCGGACGAACCAGTAGGCGAGGACCGGGATGATCGTCAGCGCGACGAACAGCGAGGCGAGCAGCGCCAGCGCCACCGTGAAGGCGAACGGGCGGAAGAGCTCACCGACCATCCCGCCGACGAGACCGATGGGCACGAAGACCGCGGCCGTGGCGACCGTCGCGGAGGTGATCGCGCCGGCGACCTCCCGTACGGCGTCGATGATCGCCGTGCGGCGGTCCTTGCCGTAGGACAGGTGCCGGTTGATGTTCTCGATGACGACGATGGAGTCGTCGACGACGCGGCCGACCGAGACGGTGAGCGCCGCGAGGGTGAAGAGGTTGAGCGTGTAGCCGACCGTCCGCAGCCCGATGAGCGCGACGATGAGCGACAGCGGGATGGACAGCGCCGTGACGCCCGTCGGCCGCCACCTGCGCAGGAAGAGGAGGATGACGACGACGGCGAAGACGAGCCCGAGCAGACCCTCCGTCGCGAGGTCCGTGATGGAGTCCTCGATGAAGGGGGCCTGGTCGAAGACGACGGTGATCTCGGCCCCGTCGCCGAGCGCGGCCGCGAGCTCGGGGAGCAGCTCCTGGACGCCGTGCGAGACCTCGACGGTGTTGCCGTCCGGGGTCTTGGTCACGGCCAGCCCGAAGCTCGGCTGTCCGTCGGTGCGGTTGAAGGACGTCGGCTCCGCGGGCGCGGCGGTGACGTCGGCGACGTCGTCGAGCCGGACCGGGCCGGTCTCGGTAGGGAGCGGGAGCGCGGCGACGTCCTCCGCCGACGTCAGCCGCTCGCCGGTCTCGACGGACAGCGTCCGGTCACCCTCGGTGATCGACCCGCCGGGCACGACGGCCCCGTTGGCCTGGAGGGCGGAGGTGATCGCGCTGGGGTCGAGGCCGGCGACGGCGAGCGCCTCGAGGTCGACGTCGACCGTGACCCGCCGGTCCGGCACCCCGCTGAGCTGGACCGCGCGGACGCCGTCGACGCGCTCGAGCTCGGGGACGACGACGGTGCGCAGCGTCTCGGCCGCGACGTCCTGGTCACCGGGGACGGCGACGGCGAGCTGGACCACCGGGAGGTCGTCGATGCCGCCGGAGATGACCTGGGTGTCCGCGGACTCGGGGAGCACCGGGTCGAGGCGGGTGATCGCCGCCTGGAACTCCTGCTGGGCGTTCGTGACGTTCGTGCCGTACTCGAGCTCGAGGAGGACGACCGAGCTGCCCGCACTCGACGTCGACGACGTCCCCTCGAGGCCGGCGACGACGCCCGCCGCCTGCTCGACGACGTCGGTGACCTGCTGCTCGACGACCTCCGGCGAGGCACCCGGGTAGGAGGTGACCGCCCCGACGACGGGTAGGTCGAGCGGCGGGATGAGCTCCTGCTTGAGGGTCGAGGTCGCCCACAGCCCGCCGAGGACGGCGAGGACGGTGGCCAGGGCGACGAGCGCGCGGTTGGCGAGGCTGAACCGGGCGAGTGAGGACACACGTGCTCCTGTGGGTCGGGGGGCTGCGCGGGCGGCGCGGTCCTACGGTAACGCGCAGCCACGCGCCCACCCGCGACGCTCCGGCCCACCCATCGTGCGGTGCCGTGGGCACCGCGTAGGGTCGAGCCCCATGAGCGCAAACCTGCCCATCGCGTCCGGCTCCTTCGGTGACGACCCCACCCTGACCTTCCCCGACACCCCGGCCCCCGACGGCCTCCAGGTGGCGGTCCTCGAGGCGGGGGACGGGCCGGCCGTCGAGGCGGGGGACACGATCGTCGTCAACTACCACGGCCAGATCTGGGGTGGTGGCGTCTTCGACAGCTCCTTCGCGCGGGGCCAGACCATCGCCTTCCCCATCGGGACGGGCATGGTCATCGCCGGCTGGGACGACGGCCTCGTCGGCAAGGCGATCGGCTCCCGCGTGCTGCTGTCCATCCCGCCGGAGCACGGCTACGGCCCCCGCGGCGTGCCCCAGG
>NZ_CALGNQ010000261.1 GCF_937958535.1 uncultured Georgenia sp.
TGGGCTGTCGGTGGAAAGTGGGCTCTCGGTGAGATGCGGGGAGGGGCCGGCAGTGTCATGCGGGGTAGATCTCGACCTCGGCGGCCTTGACGACGAAGGTCACCGTCTCGCCGACGGCGACGGTGAGCGAGGCGAGCGCCGCGGGGGTGACGTCGGCTGCGAGCCGGTTGCCCGACGGGGTCTCGCCACGCACCCGCACCAGGGCACCCTGCTGCTCGAGCCCGGACACCCGCACCGGCAGGGCGTTGCGCGGGCTGCCTCCCGGCGGCGTCCGGTGGACGGCGACGGCGCGCGGGGGGAAGGTCGCCGCCGCCCTCCCCTCCCCCGCAGGGCCGCCCGGGCTCGCGGCCACCCCGTGGACGACGTCACCGCCCGCCCGGACCGCGGCCGGCCCGTCGGCCTGCCCGATGACGAGGTTGACCCCCGCCAGCCGCGCGGCGAAGCCCGACCGCGGGCGGGTGAGCACCTCCGCCGTCGCCCCCTCTTCGACCGCCCGGCCGCCCTCGAGGACGACGACGTCATGGGCCACGGCGAGGACGTCGAGCAGGTCGTGGGTGACGACGACGGCGGAGCGGGCGGCGTCGCGCAGCACGCGGCGCAGCACCTGGCGCAGCTCGGCGGCGGCGGCGACGTCGAGCGCGGTGAGCGGCTCGTCGAGGAGGAGCAGCTCGGGATCGGGTGCCAGGGCGCGTGCGAGCGCCACCCGCTGGGCCTGCCCGCCCGACAGTTCGCGCGGCCGCCGCGCGGCCAGCCCCGCAGCCCCCACCTCCGTGAGCCGCTCCCGGGCGACACGCTCGGCGGCGCGTCGGCCCAGCCCACGGGCGCGGGGCCCGAACGCGACGTTGGCCAGCACGTCGAGGTGCGGCAGGAGCAACGGCTCCTGGGCGAGCAGGGAGATGCGGCGGGCATGCGGCGGCACCCAGGCTCCGGGGCCGGCGACCCGCCGACCCCCGACCCACACCTCCCCCGCACCCGGGCGCAGCGTGCCCGCGGCCAGGGCGACGGCGGTGGACTTCCCGGCCCCGTTGGCCCCGACGAGCGCGGTGACCCGGCCGGCGGCGACCTCGACGTCGAGCTCCACCCCGCGCTCGGGGACCGCCGCCCGGAGCACCAGCGCGCTCACGCCGAGCCTCCGTCGGAGCGTCGCCCGCGGTCTGCGGACCGGGCGGGCCGCTGGGTGAGCAGGACGATGACGGCGGCGAGCGCGACGAGCACGAGCGCCAGCGCCACCGCGGCATCCGGGTTGGTCTCGCGCTGCAGGTAGATCTCCAGCGGAAGGGTGCGGGTCACGCCCTGGAGCGAGCCCGCGAAGGTCAGGGTGGCACCGAACTCGCCCAGGCAGCGGGCGAAGGCGAGCGCTGTCCCCGAGCCGAGGGCGGGGGCGAGCAGCGGGAGCGTCACCCGGCGCAGCACCGTCGTGGGCCGGGCGCCCAGGCCGGCCGCGACCACCTCGTGGCGGCGGCCGGTGGACCGCGCCGCCCCCTCGACGGAGAGGACGAGGAAGGGCAGCGCCACGAAGGCCTGTGCCAGCACCACCGCCGTGGTGGAGAAGGCGATGTCGAGACCGAGCACCTCGAGGTGTCGCCCGAGCAGCCCGCGCCGCCCGAACGTCGTGAGCAGCGCGAGCCCGGAGACGACCGGCGGCAGGACGAGCGGCAGCAGCACGACGGTGCGGACCAGCCGCACGAGCGGGGGTCGGGCCCAGGCGAGGACGAGCGCGAGCGGCACGCCGAGCGCCGTCGCCAGCGCGGTGGCAGCGACCGACGTCCGCAGGCTGAGCCCGAGTGCGGCGAGGGACGCCTCGGAGCCGAGCAGCCGCGGCAGCTCGGCCCACGGCACCCGCAGCAGCAGCCCGACCACCGGGACGGCGACGAGCAGCACACCGGCGGCGGCGGGGACCAGCAGCCACCGCGGCAGCCCCACCGGCTCGGTCGCCGGACGGGTCGTCACGGCAGCCCGAACCCGGCGTCGCGGAAGGCGGCCCGACCCTCGGGTCCGCTGACCAGCTCCACCCATGCCTCGGCGAGGTCCGGGGATGGACTGTCGGCGACGACGGCCACCGGGTACCGGTTGACGACGTCCTCGGCCCCGGGCACGGGCACGACGTCGACGGCGTCCGCCACCAGGGCGGCATCACTGGCGTACACCACCCCGGCGTCGGCCTGCCCCGTGGCGACCTTGGCGCGCACGTCGCTCACGCTGCCCTCCTCGCTCACCGGCGCGAGGGTGACGCCGCGCCGCTCGGCCAGCTCGAGCGTCGCCGCCCCGCAGGGCACCTGGGGTGCGCAGACGACGAGGTCCGCACCGTCCAGGCTCTCGTCCAGCCCGGTCACCCCGGCGGGGTTCCCGTCCGGGGTGATGAGGGTGAGGGTGTTCTGCGCGAGCACGACGGGCTCGCCGGAGACCACCCCCGCCGCGACGGCGTCGGCCATCGTCCGCTCGTCGGCGGTGGCCAGCACGTCCGCCGGGGCGCCCGCGGCGACCTGGGCGACGAGGTCGGCGGAGCCCGCCCAGGAGAAGGTCAGCTCCACGTCCGGGTGCTCCTCGGCGAACCGCACGCCGAGCACGCTGAACGGGCCGCCGAGCGAGGACGCCGCGAAGACGGTGAGGCGTTCGCCCTCCGCGCCCGCGCCGCACCCGGCCAGCGCGAGGGCGAGCGTCACGGCGCAGGCGGCGCCCACGGGCAGCCGCCGCCTCACGTGCCCTCCTGCGGTGCCTCGACGACGACGGTCGTCGCCTTGACGACGGCGGAGGCGAGCGAGCCCGGCGTCAGCCCGAGCTCCTCGACCGCCTCGGCGCTCATGAGGGAGACGACGCGGAACGGTCCGCACTGGAGGTCGACCTGGGCCATGACGCCGTCGCGCAGCACCCGGGTGACCAGGCCGGTGAACCGGTTGCGCGCGGAGGTGGAGACGCCGCCGACCTCCGGCAGCCGGCGCCGCTCGGCGAGCTCCTGGGCGAAGCGGGCGAGGTCGGCCCCGTCCAGGACCATCCGCCCGGCGTCGTCGCGCCGCGCCTCCAGGCGGCCGTCGTCCACCCAGCGGCGCACCGTGTCGTCGCTGACCCCGAGGAGCGAGGCCGCCTGGCCGATCCGGAACTGCGGCATGTCGCCGATAGTAGCGCCGCAGATGCGCCTTCACACTCAGTTCATCACCGCAACAGCGGAAGACCCCGCTGGGGACGCCGACGCCGAGGGGACCGCGGGGGTCCGCCTCGGCGTCGGGCTCAGGCGCTACGGGCTGTCTGCCCCGGGTGTCAGCCCTCCACCTCGGCGGCGAGGTCCGACTCGTACAGGCTCTCCAGCTCGGTCTGCACCGCGGCCATCTCCTCGGCCACGTCGACGTCGGTGGTGAGGATGCGCTGCAGTGTCTGCGACAGGAGCAGGTCGCCGCCCGGCACGAAGACCCGGGCGAAGTCCTGGACCCGGGCCCGGCTCAGCTGCTCGACCGCGGTCTGGAACTGCGGGGTCTCGGCGTAGACGTCCGACATGTCGGCCTCGGTGTGCACCGGCATGTACCCGGTCGCGGCGGAGAACTTCGCGGTCGACTCCGGGCTCGTCATGAAGCCCATGAACATGGCCGCGGCGAGCTGGCGCTCGGGGGTGCTGTCGGCGGCGATCATGAGGCCGGCACCACCGGTCGGGGTCTCGCCCTCGGCGGCCGGGCCACCGGGGAGGAAGGCGGTGCCCACCTCGAAGGTGGCGCTGTCGAGGATGCCGCCGAGGGAGCCGGTCGACTGGACGATCTGGCTCGCGGCACCGGAGGCGAAGTTGTCGGCCGGGTCGCCCGAGGCGACCGAGGCCCAGTCACCGACCGCGGCCTGGGCGAACTCGAGCGCCGCGACGGTCTCCGGGGAGGCCACCGGGGAGAAGTCCCACTCCTCGGACCAGCCACCGCCGTAGCCCCAGACGATGTTCTGCATCCACCAGGCGGGGTACTCGTCCTGCGGCGGGAAGGCGAAGGCGGACTCGGCCACCCCGGCCTCCATCAGGCGCTGGGAGACCTCGGCGACCTCCTCCCACGTCTCGGGCGGGGCCTCGATGCCGGCCTGCTCGTAGTGGTCGACGTTGTAGTAGAAGAGCGGGGTCGAGCGGGCGTAGGGGACGCCGTAGTGCCGGCCCTCGTAGAGGTAGTCCTCGTACAGCGCCTCGACGTACCCGGAGGTGTCCACACCGGCCGCCTCGAGGAGGTCGTCCACGGGGGTGAGCGCGTCGTTGAGGTAGTTGGGGAACCAGGTCGCGTCGGACAGGACGATGACGTCGACCTCCGCGTTGCCCTGCGACGTCTGGAAGCGCTGGGAGGTCTCCTCGTAGTTCGCGCCGGACGTCACGACGTTGACCGTGATGCCGGTCTCGGCGGTGAACGCCTCGATGAGCTCGTTCTCCACGTCCTGGGAGCCACCGGGGTGGTTGGTCCAGAAGGTGATCTCGTCGGCGGGCTCGACCTCGGCGAGGTCGACGTCACCGCCCTGGTCACCGCCGTTGTCGTCCGATCCGCCGCTCGTGTCCGGCCCGCAGGCGGACAGGGCCAGCGCGGCGACGCCCAGCACCGCCACGCTGCGGACCGTGCGGACAAGTGGTGTCCTCATGTGTGTGCTCCTTCAGTAGTCGGACGGAGGTGGTTCGTGGCCCCGGACGTCACTTCACGGCGCCCTGGGTGAGGCCGGCGACGACGTAGCGCTGCAGCGCCGCGAAGATCACCAGCACCGGGACGATGACCATGACCGCGCCGGCCATGAGGATGCCGTAGCTGCCGGTCTGCGACTCGATGGACTGCAGCAGGTTGAGGCCCACCGGCAGGGTCATCTTGTCCGGGGAGTCGATGATGATGAGCGGCCACAGGAAGTTGTTCCACTCGTTGACGATCGTCACCAGAGCCACGGTCGCGATGGCCGGCACCGAGACGGGGGCGGCGATCTGGAACAGCTTGCGTACGTGGCCGGCGCCGTCGAGCTCGGCGGCCTCGAAGATCTCCCGGGGCAGGGCCTTGAAGTGCTGCCGCAGGAGGAAGGTGCCGAACGCCGTCCCGAGTCCGGGCAGGATGATGCCCCACAGCGTGTTGCGGCCGCCCAGCGAGGAGATCGTCAGGTAGTTCGGCAGCATCGACACCTCGGGCGGCACCATGAGCGCGACGAGGATCCCGAGGAAGATGAGGTTGGCGCCGCGGACCCGGATGAACACCAGCGCGTAGGCCGTCGTCACCGCGAGCAGGACCTTGATCGAGGCTCCGACGGCCGTGACGATGACGCTGTTGCGGAGCACGGTGAGCAGCGGGACCCGCTCGGCCACGGCCGCGTAGTTGTCGAGGGTCGGCTCCTGGGGCAGCAGCGTCGGGTTGAGCGTGAGGATCTCGCTCGGCGGCTTGAAGCTGGACAGGACCATCCAGGCCAGCGGGAGCACGATGATGAGCAGCGCGAGGAGGATCGGCAGGTAGCCGGCGAGGATGGTGTCGGCGAGGTTGCGGGGCGCGAACGCCTTGGCCCAGTCGCCGGTGCGCCGCTCCTTCGGCCGGGGCGCGATGCCCCCCGGGCCGGTCACGGCGCTGACCACCGCGGAGTCGCTCACTGGTAGTGCACCTTCCGCTCGACGTACCGCAGCTGCACCGCGGTGATGAGGAACAGGGTGAGGAAGAGGACGACGGCGATCGCGGCGGAGTAGCCGGCCCGCTGGTAGGCCCCGAAGGACTGGAGGTAGATCTCGAAGATGATCGTGTTCGTCCCGTGGCCGGTGGGCGTCATCGTCCGCAGGATGTCGAAGGCGTTCGTCATCGAGAAGATGATGTTGGTGACGAACAGGAAGAAGACCGTGGGCGTCAGCAGCGGCAGGACGATGGAGAAGAAGCGCCGCACCGGGCCGGCCCGGTCCAGCGTCGCCGCCTCGATGAGGTCCTGCGGGATCGACTGCAGCCCGGCGAGGAAGACCACCGCGCAGTAGCCCAGGTTCTTCCAGACGTAGACGATGATGACCATCGCCAACGCCCAGTTCTCGTCGAGGTACCACTCCGGGGACTGCAGCCCGAAGAAGCCGAGGATGTGCCGCAGGGCGCCGGTGCTGGGGTCGAAGATGAAGTTCCACACCATCGCCACGCCGACTCCGGAGAGCACGTAGGGCGAGAAGACGGCGGTGCGGGCGACCGTGCGTCCGGGGATCTTCTTGTTCAGCACGAGCGCGATGAGCAGGCCGAGGACCATCGACCCGATGACCGCGCCGGCGGTGAAGATGCCGGTGACCCGCCACACCTCCACCCCGTTGGGGGAGGTGAAGAAGCGGACGTAGTTGTCCAGCCCCACGGGGGTGGCCCGCGGGGAGCCGAGCCGCCAGTCGAGCGTCGAGTAGTAGATGTTGCTGACCAGCGGGTAGTAGATGAACGCCAGGATGAGGAGGATGTTCGGCCCGGCGAAGAGGAGGAACAGGGACCAGTTCTTCGACTGCCGCCGGCGCCGGGCCCGTTTGCGGGCGAGGGCGCGGTCGGCGGGCTCGCGAGGGCCTTCGCCGCGGTCGACCTGCGCCGTCCCTGCAGCGCCCTCGTCACGCGACTCCGCTGAGCGCAGCGCGGTCACCCGATCTCCTTCCCGACGTCGGACATCGTTCGGACGTTACCAGGAGCCCCGATCGACGACGGCAACTGCGTGACGGCGACCACATGAACGCCAGGTGACGAGGAGAGCCCCGGTCACAGCTCCGTGCTCGTCGGGGTGCGCCGCCGGCGTCGGTCCTGCGGGGTGCCGACCGGCTCCCAGCCCCGCCCCGGCTCGCGGGTGCCTCGCGCGGGGACGTCGCGGGAGCGGTAGACGATGTAGGGCCGTGTCGAGTACTGCACCGGCGCGGAGAAGGCGTGGACGAGCCGGGTGAAGGGCCACACGAGGAAGAGCAGGAACGCCGCGACGACGTGCAGCTTGAACTGGTAGGGGACGTCGGCCATGAGCTCGGGCTGGGGCTGGAAGGCGAACAGCGAGCGCAGCCAGGGCGAGATGGTCTCGCGGTAGTTGTACCCGTGGCCGCCGGCGAGGATCTGGTTCTGCACGGTGGCCCACATGCCCAGGAGGATCGGCAGCCCGAGCAGGACGTACATGAGCTTGTCCATCCGGGTGGTGGCGAGGAAGACCGGGCCGGTCTTGCGCCGTCGGTAGATGAGGATCCCCAGGCCGACGATGGTCATGAGCCCGGCCAGCGAGCCCATGTAGGTGGCGATGAAGTGGTAGAAGTCCTGCCCGATCCCCACCGCCTCGGTCCACGACATCGGGATGAGCAGCCCCATGAAGTGGCCGACGGCGACGAAGAGGATGCCGAAGTGGAACAGCGGGGAGCCGAGCCGCAGCAGCGCGTGCTCGTACAGCTCGGAGGAGCGGGTGGTCCAGCCGAACTTGTCGTAGCGGTAGCGCCAGA
>NZ_CALGNQ010000262.1 GCF_937958535.1 uncultured Georgenia sp.
TCATGAGCACGTAGGGGAAGTAGATCTCGTGGATGCCGCCGACGAAGTGGATGAGCGCCGCACCCGGTGCCGAGGCCTTCGCCATCCCCGTCCCGAAGGCCATGAAGGCGCACAGCAGCCCCAGGCCGGGCCCGGGGTTGGCCTCGATGAGGAAGAGGATGGACTGGCCGTTGGCCTCCGCCTGGGTGGTGCCGAGCGGGGTGAAGACGCCGTGGTTGATCGCGTTGTTGAGGAAGAGCACCTTGGCCGGCTCGACGAGGATCGAGGTCAGCGGGAGGAGGCTGTTCTCGACGAGGAAGTCGACGACGTTGCCGGCCACCCGCGAGAAGGCCTCGACGAACGGGCCCGCGGCGACGAAGCCGACGATGGCCAGGAGCATGCCCCAGATGCCGGCGGAGAAGTTGTTGACGAGCATCTCGAAGCCGGGCCGGATGCGGTCGGACCACAGGGCGTCGAGCTTCTTCATCGACCACCCGGCGAGCGGGCCCATGACCATGGCGCCGAGGAACATCGGCACCGAGGCACCGGTGACGGCGCCCATGGTGGCGATGGCGCCGACCACGCCTCCGCGGATGTTGTCGTCGTACATCATCCGGCCGCCGGTGTACCCGATGAGGATCGGCAGCAGGTAGGTGATCATCGGGCCGACGATGCCGCCGCCCTCCCCGGCGCCCCAGCCGCCGAAGGTCTCGACGAAGCCGTAGCCGTCCGCCGGCGCGCGGCCGAAGAAGCTGTCCCCGACGAGCGTGATCCAGCCCGCCTCGATGAACAGGGCGGTGATGAGCCCCCACGCGATGAAGGCCCCGATGTTGGGCAGGACCATGTTGGACAGTGCGGTACCGAGCTTCTGGACGGCGACCCGCAGGCCCCCGCGGTCGCGGCCCGCGCGCTCGGGCCTCACGTCAGTGGATGCGGTCATCTCTCCTCCTCGAGACCGGTGATGCACGTCACGCATCGGGACCCATTAAACCGCCCCACCCACGAAAAGCCAACACTTCCCAACCATTCACGTGTGGGAGTTTGTGGCTATGATGGGGTGACAGCGTCCGAAGTCACACCCGCCGACCGTTGGGAGTACCGATGAAGGCCCTGCGCTTCTACGCGCCCGAGGACGTGCGCCTCGAGGACTACCCGGAGCCGACCTGCGGCCCGGACGAGGTGAAGATCCGCGTGCGGAACTGCTCCACCTGCGGCACCGACGTCAAGATCTTCCACAACGGGCACCAGAACCTCAGCCCGCCGCGCACCATCGGGCATGAGATCGCCGGCGAGATCGTCGAGGTCGGCGCCGACGTCTCCCGCCTGTACGGCACCGACTGGCAGGTCGGCGACCGCGTCCAGGTCATCGCCGCCGTGCCGTGCGGCGAGTGCCACGAGTGTCGCAAGGGCTGGATGGCGGTGTGCCAGAACCAGACCTCGATGGGCTACCAGTACGAGGGCGGCTTCGCCGAGTACATGGTCGTCCCCCGCCAGGTGCTCAAGGTCGACGGGCTCAACCGGATCCCGGACAACGTCGGCTTCGACGAGGCCTCCGCGGCCGAGCCGCTCGCCTGCGCCATCAACGCCCAGGAGCTGCTCGGGATCGAGCCGGGCGACGTCGTCGTCGTCTTCGGGGCCGGACCGATCGGGTGCATGCACATCCGTATCGCCCGCGGCGTGCACCAGGCCGGGGAGGTCTACCTCGTCGACGTCAACGCCGAGCGGCTGGCGATGTCGGCGGAGGTGGCCCGCCCGGACGGGACCATCGACGGCTCCCAGGTGGACGTCGTGGAGAAGGTCTACGAGCTCACCGGCGGACGCGGCGCCGACGTCGTCATCACCGCCACGGCGGCCAAGGTGGCCCAGGAGCATGCGGTGGCGATGGCCGCCCGCAACGGGCGCATCTCCTTCTTCGGCGGGCTGCCGAAGACCGACCCGGTCATCGCGCTGGACTCCAACGTCGTCCACTACCGCCAGCTGCACATCCACGGCGCCAACGGCTCGGCACCGGAGCACAACAGGCGGGCGCTGGAGTACATCTCCTCCGGCCAGGTCCCGGTCAAGGACCTCATCACCCACCGCATCCCGCTCGACGACGTCCTGTCGGCCTTCGACCTCGTCCGCAGCGGCACGGCGATCAAGGTGACCGTCGAGCCCTGAGCGGCGGCCGTAGCATCAGCCCGGGCCGGCGGTCACGTCCCGCCGGCCCGGTCCGGTCACCGAGGGGAGCAGTGTGTACGCAGAGGAGCGGCAGCAGGCCATCGCCCGGCTCGTCCTGACCCGGGGGCGGGTGGCCGTCACCGAGCTGGCCGAGGAGTTCTCGGTGACCACCGAGACGGTGCGCCGCGACCTCAGCGCGCTGGAGCGCATGCGCCTGGTGCGCCGCGTCCACGGCGGGGCCGTCCCGGCGGCCTCCCTCTCGGCGATGGAGAGCCGGCTGGACGAGCGGGACGCCACCCGGGCGCGGGAGAAGGAACGGATCGCCCTGGCCGCCCTGCGCTACCTCCCCGGCGACGGCGGGACGGTGGCCATCGACGCCGGGACGACGACGGCGCGGCTGGTCAACGTCATCCCGCCCGACGCCCGGATCACCGCCTTCACCAACGGCGTCCCGATCGCCGCCCGCCTCGCCCAGGCGAGCGGGGTGGAGCTGCACCTGCTGCCGGGGCGGGTGCGCAACACCACCCAGGCGGCCGTCGGCTCGATCACGACGCAGACGCTGCACCGGGTGCGGGTGGACGTCGCCTTCCTCGGCACCAACGGCATCACCGCCGAGCACGGCTTCTCCACCCCCGACTTCGAGGAGGCGGCGGTCAAGGAGGCGCTGGTGCGCTCGGCGAGCCGCGTCGTCGTCCTCGCCGACTCGACCAAGGTGGGCCGGGACACCACCGTGAGCTTCGCCGACCTGGGCGACGTCGACGTCCTCGTCACCGACGCCGAGCCCCAGGCCGTCCCGCTGGAGACCTTCACCGCGCACGGCGTAGAGGTGGTCGTGGCATGATCCTCACCCTGACGGCCAACCCGAGCATCGACCGGACGATCACCCTCACCGGTCCCCTGGAGCGGGGCGCCGTGCTGCGCGCCGCCTCGATGACGTCCCAGGCCGGCGGCAAGGGGGTGAACATCTCGCGTGCCGCCGTCGCGGCGGGGGTCCCGACCGTGGCGGTGCTGCCCGCCGGCGCGGACGACCCGTTCGTCGCCGAGCTGAGCGCCGCCGGGATCGCGTGCCGCCCGCAGGAGCCCGCGGGGCCGGTGCGGGTCAACCTCACGATCACCGAGCCGGACGGCACGACGACGAAGATCAACAACCCCGGTGCCGCGGTCGAGCGCCGCCATCTCGACCTGCTCGCCGCGGCCGTCGTCGAGCTGGCCGCGCAGGCCACGTGGGTGGTGCTCGCCGGCTCGCTGCCGCCGGGGGCGCCCGCGGGGTGGTACGCCGAGCTCGTCGGCAGGCTGCGGGAGACCTCCGCCCGGGTGGCGGTGGACACCAGCGAGGCGCCGCTCGCCGCCCTGGCCGAGGCGCTGCCCGCCGCCGCCCCGGACCTGATGAAGCCGAACGGGGAGGAGCTCGCCACCCTCACCGGCGCCGACGCGGAGGCGCTCGAGGGCGATCCCCGGGCCGCCGCGGTCGCTGCCCAGGAGCTCACCGCCCAGGGGGTGGGAGCCGTGCTCGTCACCCTCGGCGGTGCGGGCGCCGTCCTCGTCACCGGCGAGGGCGCCTGGCACGCCCCCGCTCCGCCGACCACCGTGGTGAGCACGGTGGGAGCCGGGGACTCCAGCCTGTTCGGCTACCTGCTGGGCACCGAGCGGGGCCTGTCACTGGACCGCGCGCTCGCCCTTGCCGTCGCCTACGGCAGCGCCGCCGCGAGCCTGCCGGGCACCACCATCCCCCGCCCCGAGGACGTCGACGCCGCCGCGGTCACCCCGACTCGGCTGGACCTGGCTCGCCGCTGAGCTCGGTCAGCCCCTCCCGCACCGCCGCGGCGATGCGCCGCTGGATCTCCTCGGAGTGCAGTGCGAGCCCCTCCACGCCGTCGTCGTCCGGCGGGGTCGTGGCCGCCCGGGCGGGGTCGAGCAGGCGGCGCATCCCCGCCTGGAGCAGCCGCTGGTCCATCACCCCGGAGCCGCCCACGGTGAGCATGCCGGCCCCCTGGTCGAGCGCGGCGAGCAGGACGCCGAGCTCCTCGGCGGTCATCGGGTCCCCCTCCGCGCGCTGCTCTCGCGCGATCCCGGTGTAGGCGTCGAGCAACCGCCGCAGCCGCTTGCCGAGCTCCGGGGCGAGCGCCTCGTCGCGCGCGGCGGCCGCGATGAACTCCAGGGTGGCCAGGGAGAACCCGATCATCGAACGGGCGAACTCCTCCGGGTCCCAGTCACCGGTGACCGCGGGGGGCTGGGGCGGCTCGGGACGTCCGAACGGGTCCCAGGAGTCGGCCGCCTCGAAGGCGATCTCCATGTTGGCGTCCATGACGGCGAGGAAGAGCCCGGCCTTGCCGTCGAAGTTGGAGTAGACCGCGCCCTTGGAGAAGCCGGCCCGGCGGGCGATCTCCTCCAGGCTCGCGCCGTGGTAGCCGTCCTCCGCGAAGACCATGCGGGCGGTGAAGATCAGCGCCTCGCGGGTCTGTCGCTGCCGGTCGCGGCGGGAGATCGGGTCGGGAAGGTCCATCGCACCCCATGCTACGGCGTTGACGTACCACCGGTATCGAGATACCGTCAGTATCCGAATACCGCTGGTATCTGGAAGGACCTCGATGAAGACAGACGTTCTCCACGTCGCCGGGCTCACCCGCCGCTTCGGCAAGGTCGTGGCCAACGACGACGTCTCCCTCCGGGTGCGCCCGGGCGAGGTCGTCGGGCTGCTCGGCCACAACGGGGCGGGCAAGACCACCCTGGTGTCGCAGGTGGTCGGACTGCTGCGCCCCGACGCCGGCACGATCCGCGTCGGGGACGTGGACGCCGTGCGCAACCCCGCGGCGGCGCGCCGGCACGTGTCGCTCCAGCCGCAGGCGCAGGCCCCGATCGACGGGCTCACCCCGCGCGCGGCGATCGAGATCGCCGGGCGGATCCGCGGGCTGAGCACGCGCCAGGCCAAGGCCGCGGCGGAGGAGCTGGCCGCCGAGCTCGACATCCTGCCGTGGTTGGACAAGCAGGCCCTGCCCGAGGGCCGCGGCCTGTCCGGCGGCATCCGGCGCCTCACCGCCTTCGCGATGACCGTCGCCGCCCCCACCCCGCTGCTCGTCCTCGACGAGCCGACCAACGACATCGACGCCTCCCGCCGCCGCCTGCTGTGGACGGCGGTGCGCCGCCGGGCCGACGCGGGCGCCGGCGTCCTGCTCGTCACGCACAACGTCACCGAGGCGGAGCGGATCGTCGACGAGCTCGTCGTCCTCGACCGCGGTCGGGTCGTCGCCGCCGGCTCCCCCGCCCGGCTGCGCGGCACCCAGGACACCGACCTGCGGCTCGAGCTGCAGCTGCCACCCGACACCGGGGAGGTGACCTTCGACCCGTCGGCGCTGTCCGTGCTGCGTCAGGTCCGGGTCGGGCGGCGGGTGCTGCTCACCGTCCCGTCCCACGCAGCCGCCGGTGCCGTCGCGTGGGCGACGACGCTGCGCGAGGAGGGCCGGATCGACGGTTACTCCCTCGCCCCGGCCACCCTCGAGGACGCCTACCTCGCCCTCACCTCGCCCGACGACACCACCGAGACCACCGAGTCCCCCGCCCAGGAGCCCGCCCATGTCTGAGGTCACCACCGCCCGTCCCTCCGCCCCTGCCCCGGTACAGGTGGGCATCGGCACGTCCTTCGTCACCCTGCTGCGCTGGAACCTCGCGCAGATCGGGGCGCTGCTGCCGCTGGTCGTCGTCGTCCAGGCACTGCTCGCCGCCGGCATCATCATCGGGTTCGGCTTCATCATCCCCGACATCGACCCGGGGACCGCCCTGTTCCTCTCCACGGGCGCGCCGACGGTGCTGCTCCTGACGATCGGGCTCGTCATCGTCCCGCAGGGGGTCGCCCAGGCCCGCACCGCGGGCACGTTCAACTACATGCGGTCCCTGCCGCTGGCCCGGCCACTGTTGCTGGCCGCCGACATGACGGTGTGGCTGCTCATCGCGCTGCCCAGCGTCGCGGTGGCGGTGCTCGTCGCGGCGCTGCGCTACGACCTCGACTTCTCCTTCGACTGGCCGGTGCTCATCGCAGCCGCCGTGCTCGTCACGCTCATGGCGACGGCGGTGGGGTACGCGATCGCGGTGAGCATGGCGCCGCTGCTGGCCCAGCTCATCAGCCAGGTGCTCGTGTTCTTCGTCCTGCTCTTCTCCCCCATCACCTTCCCGGAGAGCCAGCTGCCGGCCTGGTTCCGCTCGCTGCACGACGTGCTGCCCGCGCGGCCGGGGGCGGACCTGCTGCGGGCGGGGCTGGCGTCGGACACCTTCACCGCCGGCGGCCAGGACCTGCTCGTCCTCGCGCTGTGGTGCGTACTCGGCGTGGTGGTCACGCTGCGGGCGCTCGTGCGCCGGCAGTAGGCAGCCGTGGGTCGGCGCGGCCTTGTCCACAGCTCGAGCCGGCGGTCTGTCGAAGGTCGGATGCCGGGCGTACCGTGTGTCCATGGAGAGCAGCCCGGAGGCACGTCGCCTGCGTCAGGCAACCAACGACATCGAGGCTCTGTACGACCTCATGAGCGAGACGCGAAAGCGTCTCGAGGACGTCGCCTCCACCGTCACCGAGCACTCCGCTCAGCTCGCCGCCATCGAGACGAAGCTCGTCGAGCACGACCAGCGCTTCGACAGGCTGGACCAGCGGTTCGAGGGGATCGACAAGCGGTTCAACGACATCGACCAGCGCTTCGGCCAGATCGACAAGCGGTTCAACGACATCGACCAGCGCTTCGGCCAGATCGACACCGCGATCGGCAGCGTGCGCTCCGACGTGCGGGAGATCCTCACGATCCTCCGCTCCCGGTGACGCCGCTCAGCGCAGCACCGCTGCTGCCACTGCCTCCTGCGCGGTCGGGTGGCGGAACTCGAACCCGTCCGCGAGCAGCCGGGTGGGCACCACGCGCTGGTCGGGCAGGAGGATCTCGTCCGCCGGCTCCCCCACGACGAGCCGCAGCAGCCAGTCCGGGACTCGCAGCAGGTGCGGACGACGCATGGCGCGGGCGTAGAGCCGGGTGATCTCCGCCGACGGCGCGGGCTCCGGACCGGTGAGGTTGACCGGGCCGGACAGCTCGGAGCGGGTGAGCAGGTGGACGATCGCCGCCACCTCGTCCTCCAGCGAGATCCAGGGCCACAGCTGCTGGCCGGTGCCGATCGTCGCCCCCGCACCGAGCCGGGTGGCGAGGAGCAGCGGTGACAGCGACCCTCCGTCGGCGAGCACGACGCCGGTGCGGATGTGGACCACTCGGGTGACGTCGTCGGCGCGCGCCGTCGCCGCCTCCCAGCGCGACACGACGCCGGCGAGAAAGCCCTCCCCGGCCGGCGAGTCCTCGGTGAGCAGCTCCCCGGGGCGGTGCCCGTAGTAGCCGGTGGCCGAGCCGCTCACCCAGACCCGCGGTGGGTCGTCGGCCGCGGCGATGGCGCGGGCGATGGTGCGGGTCGCAGTGACGCGGCTGAAGTAGATCTCCCGGCGGTAGGCGCGGGTCCACGGCACCCGCCCGAGGTACGCGCCCGACAGGTTGACCACCCCGTCGGCCCACTCCACCGCCACGATGGGGATGCGCCCCTCGGCGGGCTGCCACTCGTACTCCGTCGCGTCACGTGCCGGGCGGCGGACGAGGGCGCGCACCTCGTGGCCGTCCGCCTCCAGCTCTCGACGCAGCGCCGTGCCGATGAACCCGGAAGCCCCGGCGACCAGAATCCTCATGGAGGGGACGGTATCGCCGCCCGGCCCACGCTGCGCATCCACTCGCGCGGGGCGTCAGCGTGCCCCGGCGACGGCGGGCTGGGCCGCCGCGGCGCGACCGGCGCGGGTGAGCGTCGCCTGCCCGAGCACCCGGGTGCCCTCGTAGACCACGACGGACTGGCCCGGCGCCAGCCCGCGCATCGGCTCGTCGAGCCGCACCTGCAGCGTGTCGTCCTCGCGCCGGACCTGCGCTCCGGCGGGCTCGCCGTGCGCCCGCACCTGGACCTGCGCCGTCGTCCAGTCGGTGGCGGGGACGTCGTCGGCGAGCCACACGGTCTGGTCGGCGGCCAGCTCGGTGACGGAGAGCAGCTCGCTGGGCCCGACCACCACGGTGTTCGCCCGCGGGTCGACCTCGAGCACGTACCGCGGCCGCCCGTCCGGTGCGGGGCGCCCCAGCCGCAGGCCCTTGCGCTGCCCGACGGTGAAGGCGTAGGCGCCGTCGTGGGTGCCGACCTCGTTGCCCTCGTGGTCGACGACGACGCCGGGCCGGGAGCCGAGCCGCGATCGCAGGAAGCCCTGGGTGTCGCCGTCGGCGACGAAGCAGATGTCGTAGGAGTCCGGCTTGGCCGACACGCTCAGCCCCCGCGCCGCGGCCTCCGCGCGCACGGCGTCCTTCGACGGCGCGTCGCCGAGCGGGAAGTAGGAGCGCGCCAGCCGCTCGGCGCCCATGACCGCGAGCACGTAGGACTGGTCCTTGGCGAGGTCGACGGCGCGGTGGAGCTCGCGCACGCCGTCGGGCCGCTCGACGATGCGGGCGTAGTGGCCGGTGGCGACGGCGTCGAAGCCGAGCGCGACACCGCGGTCGAGGAGCGCGGAGAACTTGATGTGCTCGTTGCACCGCACGCACGGGTTGGGGGTGCGGCCGGCGGCGTACTCGGAGAGGAAGTCGGCGACGACGGTCTCCTCGAACTCCTCCGACAGGTCCCACACGTAGTACGGGATGCCGAGCACGTCGGCCGCGCGGCGGGCATCGGAGGCGTCCTCGATGGAGCAGCAGCCGCGTGAGCCGGTGCGGTGCTGGGCGCGGGAGCGCGACAGCGCCATGTGCACGCCGACGACGTCGTGCCCCGCCTCGACCGCGCGCGCGGCGGCGACGGCGGAGTCCACCCCGCCGGACAGTGCGGCCAGTATCCGCATGGCTCTCCCTCCAGTGCCCCACCAGGGTAGGCGCTGCGTGAGCAGACAGAGAAGCGGGTCGGGGGCAGTGAGTGGCGAGGAGCCCGGCGCCGCGGCTCGGTGGGTCGGGTCCGTGCGCCGCCGGACGCGGTGCCGACCGAGGTGCGCCCGCAGGCCGGCCGACGCAGCATGGGCCGGTGCGCTCCACCCGTCACACCCGCTCCTGGCACTTCGCCGGCCGGATCGCCGGGTGGGGCACCGCGGGCGGGACCCGGTTCGTCCTCGGTGCCTGGCACGACTCCCCGCTCGGTGCCTTCGCCGACGTCATGGTGGAGCGGCCCGACGGCGCACGGCTGCTGCTCGCGCCGAGTGCCGAGGTCGTCGCGTTCGTCGCGGCGACGTACCGCTTCGACGCGACCGTCGTCGTACCGGTCACCGTCACGCTGCTCGCGAGCGGACAGCCCCTCGACGGCACCCCGACCGCGGCGGGGCACCGGTGGCAGGTCGACGCGGGGCCGCTGTCCGCGCGGCTGGGCGTCGGTCGACGTCCGCCGCTCGGCTGGCTGCTGCGCGCGGTGCCGAGGCGCGTGGCCGCAGCGCCGGCACTCACGCTCGTCAGCGACCCGGTGGCCCGGGCCCTGCTGCGCGGGGTCCGCACCCGTGGCTCGGCCGGTGGCGGGCGGACCGAGCACTACGGAGCCACCGCGCTGCACCGTCTCGCCGCCGCCCGCACCAGGTGGGAGGGCACCGACCTCGGCCCGCTGCACCCCCTCGACCCGCCGGTCCGCTTCGGCTTCGGCTCGGCGCCCCACCACCCGAGCGTCACCGACCTGGTCACCACGGTGCGGGTCCCTCGCTGAGGGACTCTCGACACGTCCCAGCCCACCCGGAGGCCCGCCTCAGGTCGACGAACCCGGCCCGGCGAGTGTCGCCGGCCGGTCGGCCGAGTACACCTCAAGCCGCCCGGCTCCGCTCACGCCTCCTGGATGTCCCGCCTGCGGACCCCGAGGACGCCGGCGGCCATGAGCGCCATGGCCATCGCGCCGAGCGTGGCGAGTGGCCCGACGTCGGGGTCGACCGCCGGCTGCTGGGGAACGTGCGAGAACGGCGAGAGGTCCACGAGCCACTGGGGCAGGTCGAGGATCCCGCCGAAGTACAGGACGACGACGGACAGGACGACCAACGCCCAGGACCAGCCGGTCACCCGCGGCAACCACCCCAGGAGGACCCCCGCGACACCGATGGTCACGGCGATCGCGGGTAGGTAGGAGACCGCCGCGCTCACACTCGTGCCCACCCAGCCGAGGTCGTCCATGGAGAGCCCGGCACCCAGGCCGACCCCCAGGCCCGTGACGAGGAGGACGACCGCACCGCCGACGGTTGCCAGGACCAGCCCGGACACCATCCACCGGGCCCGGGACAGCGGGGTGGCGAGCAGCGGTCCTGCGCGACCGGCGACCTCCTCCGTGCGGAGGCGCAGGAGCACCTGGAGGGCCGGCACCGCGCAGGCGATCGCGGCGAGGGCGATGACGGTGGCGCCGAACAGCTCGGCGCCGGTGGCGTCTGCGTCGGGGAGGAACTCGGCCATGATCGGCACGTCCTCCAGGAAGGTCGAGGCCTCGGAGAGCACCGGCCCGTACATGAGCCCGAACGCGAGGAGGCCGGCCGTCCACCCGACGAGGTTCCCGCGCACGAGCCGCCAGGTGAGGCCGAACGGCCCGCCGAGCGCGGGGCCGGCCGTAGCCGGGCCGGGCCGCGTGCCCAGCACGCCGGCGCCGACGTCGCGCTGTCGGCTCAGCGGGGCCGAGACGGTGAGCAGGACGGCGGCCGTCAGCAGGGCGAGCCCGAGCGGAGCCAAGTCGTCGGCGAAGTAGGCCTCGGTGGCCTGCGCCCAGCCGATCGGGGAGAGCCAGGAGGCGGTCTCGTTGCCCACATCACCGATCGCTCGCAGCACGTAGGCGAGCGCGAGCACGAGGCCCGCACTGCTCGACGCCGTGCGCGCGTTCTCGGTCAGCTGTGCGGTCACCGCCGCGACCCCGGCGAAGACGAACCCCACGGCGGCCACGGCGGCCCCGAAGGTCAGCGAGCCCCGCCACGTCACGGTCTCGACACCGAGGGCGCCGAGGCTGCCGGCGAGCACCAACCCCAGCACGACGTCGGCACCGATGACGAGGAGGACGGCGGACGCCGCATGAGCGTGGCGGCCCACCACCGAGGAGCGGACGAGCTCGGCACGCCCACTTTCCTCCTCGGCGCGGGTGTGCCGCACCAGGGTGAGGATGCTCATCAGGGCGGCGGCGACGGCGGTCAGGACGAGCAGCTCGTGGCCCACCATGATCCCGTAGGTGTAGTCGCCGTCGCCGTAGACGGACCCGATGAGGGCCGTCGTGCCGGGGTTGTCGATCGTCAGGAGGGCGCCCAGGCGGTCCTCGGCAGTGGGGTAGATCGAGGGGAAGCTGACCGCCGAGGAGACCACCCCGAGGGTGATGCCGAGGATCCAGGCGGGCAGCCGGACCCGGTCGCGGCGGAGCGCGAACCACAGCAGTGTCCACAGCCCGGCGAACCGGGCCTCTCGCCGCCGCACCGCGGTGACGTGCGTGCTGGTCACCGAGGTCATCGCCGGGCCTCCCCGTCGCCGCGGTGGCCGCCGACAGCGGCTGCCGCGCCCTCCAGCTCGGCGACGTCCTCGCCGTAGTGGCGCATGAAGAGCTGCTCGAGGGTGGGCGGGTGGGAGACCAGCGACCGGATCCCGGCCGCGTGCAGCCGGCCGACGAGGGCGTCGAGGTGCTCGGAGTCGACGTCCAGCCGCAGTCGGTTGCCGCGGCTCTCGGTGAGGTCGTGCACGCCGGTCAGCCCGGTGAGGTCGACGGGCCGCTCGGTCACGGCGTCGACGGTGGTGCGCGTGAGGTGGCGCATCTCGGCGAGCGAGCCGGACTCCACGACGACGCCCCGTCGGATGATCGAGATCCGCTCGCAGAGCTTCTCCACCTGAGCCAGGGTGTGGCTGGAGAGCAGCACGGTGCGGCCCGCGGCGTGCTCCTCGGCGATGACATCGGCGAAGACGGCCTCCATGAGGGGGTCGAGGCCCGCCGTCGGCTCGTCGAGGATGAGGAGCTCGACGTCGGAGGCCAGGGCCGCGATGATCGCCACCTTCTGCCGGTTGCCCTTGGAGTAGGTGCGGCCCTTCTTCGTCGGGTCGAGGTCGAAGCGCTCGATGAGCGCCTCCCGCCTGCGTCGGTCGACGCCGCCGCGCAGCCGGGCGAAGAGGTCGATCGCCTCACCGCCCGTGAGGTTCGGCCACAGGGAGACGTCGCCCGGCACGTAGGCCAGGCGGTGGTGGAGCGCGACGGCGTCCTCCCAGGCGTCGCCACCCAGGACGCGGGCCGTGCCGGAGTCGGCGCGCAGGAGTCCGAGGAGGACACGGATCGTGGTGGACTTCCCGGCACCGTTCGGTCCGAGGAAGCCGTGCACCTCCCCCGGCCGGACGGTGAGGTCGACGCCGTCCAGCGCTCGGGTCGGGCCGAAGGTCTTGACGAGGTCGCGGACCTCGATGGCGGGTGTCATCGGGGCTCTCCTTGGTGCTCGGTCGGAGCGGTCGGTACCTGCGCGGCCTGGTAGGCGCGCAGGAAGCGGTCGTCGGTGAACAGCCCCTCGGTGTACAGCTCCAGCGCGGGGCCGACGGTGTCCTGGGTGAGCGCGGCAAAGGCGGCCCCGATGTCCAGGGCCTCGCCCGCGTCGGTCTGCAGCCGGTAGGCGAGCAGGAGCATGCCCAGGCCGCTGTACACCATGTACCGGGCACGTCCGCGCGGGTCCCGGCTGGGCTTGACCGTGCCGGCAGCGATTCCCGCCTCGAGGAAGTCGACCGTCATCGCGGTCATGCGCTCGACGAGCTGCCGGGCGAGGCTGCCGCCGGCGGCGAGACTCGCGACGGCATATGCGGCGGCGGGTGCGTACTCCTCGACGGCGGCGAGCTGGGCGAGCATGTGCTCCGGCCCAGCCGCCCCGACGGAGTCGTGCTTGGCGGTCGTCACCACCTGAAGGACATGCTCGTCGCACGCCTCCCGGAGACGGTCCTTGGAGCCGAAGTGGTGGAAGATCAGCGCCGGGCTCACGCCGGCGTCGGCGGCGATCGCCCGTACCCCCACCCCGAACCCGTCCCGGCCGAAGCGTGCGATGGCGGCGTCCCTGATCCGTGCCCGCGTATGAAGGTCGTCGGTCGCTGATCGCATGGTCAGTATGCTAACCAGTTGATCAGCCTGGCCGCAACGACACGCCTCGCCGTCGGCGACCGCACACTGCTCGGGTCGCTGCTGCGGACCGTGCCACACCGGCTGCCCACGGCGCCCGCGCTCACCTCCGTCACCCGCCTTGCGAGAACCGGGACGAGCGCGCACGTCCCCGGTGACGCCACCTCAGGTCCAGCGGAAGAACCTCGCCGCGAGACCACCGGCCACCAGCGCCCAGCCACCGAGCACCGCGAGGTCGACGGCCGGTGGCTGCTCCCCCGCCCAGGCGGCGGCGAGCGCCTGCGTGCCGGCGCCGTAGGGCAGGTACTCCCCGACGGTGCGCAGCGCGTCCGGGAGGTCCGCCACCGGCCCGAAACCTCCTCCGGTGGCGAGCATGACGAAGAAGACGACGAGCCCGGCCGCCAACCCTGCGTTGACGGAGGGGGCGAGCCCGGCGATGAGCGTGCCCACCCCGTACATGGCGGCGAGCACGAGTACCCCGACGACGGCGGCCCAGCCCGCCGCGGCGGGCAGCGTCACCCCGAGGACGAGCAGGCCGACCCCGAGCATGAGCCCGACGCCGAGCACCACCTGCGCCGCGGAGACGAGCATCTGGGCGGTGAGGACCATCGCCGGGTGGGCGGGGGTGACAGCGAGCCGCCGGAGGATCCCGTACCTGCGGTAGGTCGCCAGGAACGAGGGCATGTTCACCACCCCGACAAGGGCGACGACCATCGTCGTCGTCAACGGCATGACGACGCCGTCCATCACCGTGGCCCCGGTGGGCAGCACGGTGTCGACCTCTCGGCCCAGGCCGTTGACGAGGAGCAGGAGCACGGGCAGCGCCACCGGGATGACGAGCCCGGCGGTGTCCCGCGCGACCATGCGGGCCTCGGCACCCAGGAGCCGGCCCCACGCCGCGGCGGGGACCGGGCGGGCCGGGGGCAGTGTGGTTGTCGTGTCGGTCATCGTCCTGCTCCTCTCGGTTCGGCGACCGGTTCCGGCTCACCGGGCACGTGGCCGGTGAGCTCGAGGAACGCGTCGTCGAGCGTGGCGGTCGTGGTGCGGAAGTCGGTGGCGGGGACGTCGTGGCGCAGCAGCGCACCGGTCACCTCCCGGACGAGGTCGCCGTGCCCCCGGACGCGGACCACGTCCCCCTCGACCGCGACGTCGGTGACGCCCGGGAGTCCGGTGAGCAGCTCAGGGGCGAACGGGGCGTGGGCCCGGAAGCGCACGCAGTCACCTCCGGAGACGCGCCGCACGAGACCCGCCGGGGTGTCGAGGGCGACGACCCGGCCTGCGTCGATGACGGCCACCCGGTCGCTGAGCCGCTCGGCCTCCTCCATGGCGTGGGTGACGAGGAGGACGGTGACGCCCTCCTCCCGCATCTCCTGCACCACCTCCCAGATGCCGCGGCGGGCGAGTGCGTCCAGGCCCGTGCTCAGCTCGTCGAGGACGGCCAGACGCGGCCGCCCGACGAGGGCGAGGGCGATGCTCAGCCGCTGGGCCTGACCCCCGGAGAGGTGCTCGAAGCGGGTGTCACGCACCGCGCCCAGCCCCAGCCGCTCGACGAGCGCGTCCGGGTCGTGCCCCTCGTGGTAGAAGGACCGGTACAGCCGGAGGAGCTCGCGCACGGTCAGGCTGGGGTGCAGGTGGGCCTGCTGGAGCTGGACGCCCACCGCCTGCCGTACCCGGGCGCGCTCCACCCAGGGGTCGACACCGAGCACCCGTACCCGTCCGCCGTCGGGGCGGCGCAGCCCGACGGCGCACTCGACCGTCGTCGTCTTCCCCGCGCCGTTCCGGCCGAGGACCGCGAGCACCTCCCCCGGCTCCACGGTGATGCTCAGGCCGTCGACGACGTTGCGGCCCGCGTAGCTCTTGACCAGGTCGTGGATCTCGATGACCGGCACGGTCATCCCCCTTCGTCGTGGTGCCCGCGCCCGGCAGCACGCATGGCATGGGGCCGGGCGCGGGTCACCGGCCCCTCCGACCGGTGCGCACCTCACGCTAGGAACGGCCGCACCGCCACCACATCTGCCGGTCGTCACCGATGCGACCCGTGACTTCCGGCAGGTGTCCCGCGCGGCGCCGGCTCCGTAGGGTGGCCGCCATGGAGCGCGCGGGCAGGGTCCAGCTGTGGGCGGGTGCCGCCATGCTCGTCCTGTGCCTCCTCATCGGCGGGGTCGAGGGCTGGGCGGTGCTCGAGGTGGGCTCGTGGACGGCGCTGGTGCCGTGGCTCGCGGTCTACCTCGGCGCGCTCACCGGGATGGCCTTCGCGGCGCTCCGGAGCCCGCCGCCCACACCACGAGGGCGTGTGCTGCTCGTCGTCGGTGCGGTGCTGCCCACGAGTGCCCTCGTCCTGCTCTCGCCCAGCGAGGGCGGGCTCGTCTACATCCTCCTCGTCCTCGGGGCCGCGCTCGCCGCGGAGCACCTGGGCACCCGCGGCATCGTCGCCGTCGTGCTGTGGAACGCCGGGGTGGTCGTCGCCGCCGGAGCGGGGCTCGGGCCGCTGCGCGATGGGCCCGTCTCACCGCGGTGGCTCCTCGTGTCCGTCGTGCTCTACACGCTCCTCCAGGCGGCGAGCGCCGCGATGGCGTGGAGCCTGCAGCGGGTGGCGACCGCCCTGCAGGACCTGTCCGTCGCCCACGTCGAGCTGCGCAGCACGAGCGCCCTGCTCGCCGAGTCCAGCCAGGCGGAGGAACGCCTGCGCATCTCCCGCGAGCTGCACGACGTCCTCGGCCACCAGCTCACCGTGCTCTCCGTGGAGCTCGAGGTCGCCTCCCACCGGGCCGAGGGACCGGCGCGCGAGCACGTGCTGCGCGCCCGCGGCCTGGCCCGGGAGCTGCTCGCCGATGTCCGCTCCGTCGTCGGGACGGAACGGCAGCGCAGCTTCGACCTGTCCGGCGCCCTGGCCCGGGTGACCGAGGAGATCCCCCACCCGCGGGTGCACCTCGACGTCGCGCCCGGGCTCGCCCCGGACGACCGGCACGCCGCGACTCTCGTCCGTGCGGTGCAGGAGATCGCGACGAACACCATCCGGCACGCGCGCGCCGAGAACCTGTGGATCAGCCTGGTGGAGGCCGACGGCGTCCTGTGCCTGGACGCCCGTGACGACGGCGTCGGCGCGCCGCAGCCGGTCCTCGGCAACGGCCTGAACGGGCTCACCGAGCGGACCGCGGCCCTCGGCGGCACGGTCGAGCTCGACGGCGCCGCCGGCTTCCGGGTGCGCGTGCGGCTCCCCCTGGCCGCGGGGGTGCCCGCGTGATCCGCGTGGTCATCGCCGACGACCAGACGCTCATGCGGCAGGGGCTGGAGAGCCTGCTCGCGCTGAGCGGCGAGGTCGCCGTCGTCGGGCACGCCGCCGACGGCGACGAGGCGCTCGTCCGGGTCACGCAGGAGCGGCCCGACGTCCTCCTCCTCGACCTGCGCATGCCGGGCCGTGACGGCATCGCCACGCTCGAGGAGCTGCGGAAGCGCGGCAGCGAGGTGCCGGTGCTCGTCCTCACCACCTTCGACGACGACGAGCTCGTCCTGCGCGCGCTGCGGGCCGGAGCCCGTGGCTACCTCCTCAAGGACGTGAGCCTCGACGAGCTCGTCGGTGCGATCCGCACGCTCGCCACCGGCGGGACGCTGGTCCAGCCGGCGCTCACCGACCGACTGCTGCGCGGCCTGGGCGCGGCGCCCGTCCCGGACGACTTCACCCACCTGCCCGCACCCGAGCCGCTCACGCCGCGGGAGACGGAGGTCCTGCGGCTGCTCGCCAGCGGTTTCACCAACCGGGAGATCGCCCAGGCGCTCTTCCTCGCCGAGGGCACGGTGAAGAACCACATCTCCACGGTGTTGGCCAAGCTCGGCGTCAAGGACCGCACCCGCGCCGTGCTGCGCGCGCTGCACCTCGGCCTGCTCTCGGCCGCGTCCTGACGTCGCCGAGGTGAACGGTCGCCGTCCGCCACCTTGATGAGAGGTGTCTCATCTGCTCATCACGGACGTTTCACCTACAGGCGATGAACTCACTGGCATGCCGCGGACCCACCGGGGTCGCTCGCCAGAAGGGGGACATCGCATGACCATGACAGCCCAGCCGACCGTCCGGTCGGTCGCCGGCCACGGGGACGACGTCCCCTGGGCGGGGTCCGGGTGGAGCGACGGCAGACGGCTGCGGGTGGCGCTGTACTCCCACGACGCGCTGGGCCTGGGCCACGTGCGCCGCAACCTCGCCATCGCCCGGGCGCTGACCACGCTCGACCCCGCGCCCGACGTCCTGCTGCTCACCGGCGCCCCGGAGGCGGTGACCGTCCACCGTCCCGCGCACGTCGACCTCGTCTCGCTGCCCGCGCTGAGCAAGGACGCCGACGGGGTGTACTCCGCGCGGCACCTGTCCGTGGACGAGCCGCACATCCGGCACATGCGCCGCAGCATCCTCACCGCCGCCCTGTGCTCCTTCCTGCCCGACGTCCTCATCGTCGACAAGCACCCGCGCGGCTTCCACGGCGAGCTCGAACCGGCGCTGGAGGAGCTGCGGGCCGCCGGCACCCGGATCGTCCTCGGCCTGCGCGACGTCCTGGACGACGCCGTCACCTCCCGGCGGGAGTGGGCGGCCGACCGCTCCACCCAGGCGCTGCGCCGCTGGTACGACCAGGTGTGGGTGTACGGCGACCGCGCCGTCCACGACCTCGCCGCCGAGCTCGGGCTCTCCCCCACCCGCACCGTCCACACCGGGTACCTCGCCGCCGGGCGCGGACCGGTCACCCCGGTGACCGAGGTCGAGGAGCCCTACGTCCTCGCCATGGTCGGCGGCGGCGCCGACGGCGCCGAGCTCGCCGAGACCTTCGTCCGCACGACGATGCCCGCCGGCCACCACGGCGTCCTCGTCACCGGGCCGCAGATGCCCGCCGAGGACGTGCGCCGGGTCGCCGACATCGCCGCGCACCGCCCCGACCTCACCGTCCGCACCTACGTCGACGACGCCGAGGCCCTCATCGCCCGCTCCTCCGCCGTGGTCGCGATGGGCGGGTACAACACCGTGTGCGAGGCGCTGGCCCTCGACGCCCGGCTGCTCGTCGTTCCCCGCGTGCGGCCCCGCCGCGAGCAGCTGGTCCGCGCCGAGCTGCTCACCGCCGCCGGCAAGCTCGACCACCTCCTCCCCGACGAGCTCACCCCCACCGTGCTGGAGGCCTGGCTCGACTCCGCGGTCCACGGCCCGCGTCCCGCGGGCGGCACCGCCGTCGACCTCGACGGCCTGGCCCGCCTGCCGCGCCTGCTCGCCGGCCTCGTCACCACGAAGGAGAAGACCGATGTCGCCTGAGCGGATCGGCTACGTGCTGAAGATGTACCCCCGGTTCTCCGAGACGTTCATCGTCTCCGAGCTGCTCGGCCGGGAGGCACGCGGCGCCGACATCGAGGTGTTCTCGCTGCGCCCGCCGGTGGACCCCCGCTTCCACAGCGCCCTCGCCGATGTGCGCGCCCCCGTCACCTACGTCCCCCGGGCGCGCAAGACCGAGGAGCTGTGGAACGCCCTGCGCCAGGCCGAGCCGGAGCTGCCGCTGCTCCACCGCGCGCTGCCCGAGCTGCTCGCGGCCGACGCCTCCGACGCCGGCCAGGCCCTCGAGCTCGCCGTGCTGGTCGTGCGCCGCGGCATCACCCACCTGCACGCCCACTTCGCCTCGCTGGCGACGACGGTGGCCCGGCTCGCCTCGCTGCTCACCGGGGTGCCGTACTCCTTCACCGCGCACGCCAAGGACATCTTCCACAGCTCGGTCGACCCGCGGGACCTGGCCCGCAAGATCGCCGACGCGCACCATGTCGTGACGATCAGCGACTACAACGAGCGCTACCTGCGCAGTACCTACCCCGACGCCGTCGCCCGCACCCGGCTGCACCGCATCTACAACGGCCTGGACCTGGACGCCTTCCGCTTCACCGCCCCGTCGGCGCAGGAGACCGGCGAGGTGGACGTCGTCGCCGTGGGCCGGCTCGTGGAGAAGAAGGGCTTCGACGTGCTCGTCGACGCGATCGCCCACCTGCGCGACGCCGGCCGGCCGGTGCGCACCCGCATCGTCGGCGGCGGGGAGAAGGAGGCCGAGCTGCGGGCCCAGGTCGCCCGGCTCGGGCTGGAGGACCTCGTCGAGCTCACCGGCCCGCTCCCCCAGCACGAGGTGCGCGCCCAGGTCGACTCGGCGACCGTCTTCGCCGCGCCGTGTGTCGTCGGCTCCGACGGCAACGCCGACGGGCTGCCCACGGTCCTGCTCGAGGCGATGGCACTCGGCACCCCGTGCGTGTCCACCGACGTCACCGGCATCACGGAGGCGATCCGCCACGAGGAGACCGGCCTGGAGGTGGCCCAGCACGACCCGGTCGGCCTCGCCGCGGCCGTCGTGCGGCTGCTCGACGACCACGCGCTGCGCACGCGGCTGGCCCGCGCCGCCCGCGACCTCGTCGAGCGCGAGTTCGACACCCGCCGCCAGGTCGCCGCCCTCGAGGCCGCCACCCGCACCCCCGCTCCGCGCCCCCGCCCCCAGCACCCCCACCCAGGCACCCACAGCCCACTCCCCACCCACAGCCCACTCCCCACCCACAGCGCACGCGCCACCAGCGCGAGCCGCCACCTCGAGGAGGTGCGCTGATGCACATCGCCTACGTCTGCGCCGACCCCGGCATCCCCGTCTTCGGCACGAAGGGCGCCTCCGTCCACGTCCAGGAGGTCGTCCGTGTCCTCCTCGAGGCCGGGCACACCGTCGAGCTGTTCTGCCGCCGCACCGACGGCGAGCCGTGGCCCGCCGCAGCCGCCGCCCGCGCCGCGGGCCGGCTCGTCGTCCATGAGCTCGGCCGGATCAGGGGCACGGACGTCGCCGACCGCGAGCGCCGCGCGATGGCCGCCGACGCCGAGCTGCGGCAGGTGATGGAGACCGCCGGACCGTTCGACGCCGTCTACGAGCGCTACTCCCTGTGGAGCACCGCGGGCACCGGCTACGCCCGCGACCACCAGGTGCCGGCGATCCTCGAGGTCAACGCCCCGCTGCCCGAGGAGCAGGCCCGCCACCGCGGCCTGGTGCACGCCGCCGAGGCCCACGCCGTGATCCGGCGAGCAGCCGCCGCCGCGAGCGCCGTCGTCTGCGTCTCGCAGCCCGTCGCCGACTGGGTCCGGGCCGAGCTCGCCGCCGGCACCGGCACCACCGCCGGCACCGCCCACCCGTCGGTCGTCGTCGAGTCCAACGGCGTGGACGTCACCCGCGTCGTCCCCGCCCCGCCCGCCGCACCGGCGCAGCGGCCGTTCACGGTCGGCTTCGTCGGGACGCTCAAGCCGTGGCACGGCACCGAGACGCTGCTGGAGGCGCACGCCCTGCTGCGTCGCGCGGTGCCCGACGCGCGCCTCCTCCTCGTCGGGGACGGCCCCCAGGCGGCGGCCCTGCGTGCGCAGGCCGAGGCGCTCGGCATCGCGGACGCGGTGGAGATGACCGGGGCCGTCGCCCCCGTCGACGTCCCGGGCCACCTGCACCGGATGGACGTCGCGACCGCGCCCTACCCCGCCGTCGGCGAGGGCTACTTCTCCCCGCTCAAGGTCTACGAGTACATGGCCGCCGGCCTGCCCGTCGTCGCCTCCGCCGTCGGGCAGCTGCCACGTGTGGTGGACCACCGGCGCACCGGCTTCCTCGTCCCCGGCTCCGACCCGGCCGCCCTGGCCGAGGCGCTCCGGGAGCTCGCCGCCGACCGTCGCCTGCGCGCGCGGGTCGGTGCTGCGGCACGGGAGCACGTCGTGGCGGGCCACACCTGGACCCACGTCGTCGCGCGGTCCCTGGCGGCAGCGGGCATGCTGCTGAGCGTGCCGCCCGTCGCCGCCGGCGAGAGCTCGGCTCTCGGTGACAGCTCGGCACTCGCCGAGGCGGGGGCGGCCGGCGGCTCGGCCGCCGGCGGGACGTGGGCCTGGGGCGCGGGGACGGGGAAGGGGGCGGTGGCCTGATGGCGAAGCAGCAGCCGGCGGCCGACCTCAGGGCCGTCCTGCCCTCGCTGCGGCGGATCTGGAGCTTCCTGCGACCCCACCTGCGGCCGCACCGCAGGATCGTCGTCGGCGGCTTCCTCGCGCTCTTCGCCGAGGTCGCCTTCCGGCTGCTCCAGCCCTGGCCGCTGAGCTTCGTCATCGACGCCGTCGTCGCCCCCGGCGCGGCGCAGGACCCGGGCATCGTCCGGGTGCTCGTCCTGTGCGCCGTGGGTGTCGTCGCGGTCGCCGGGCTGCGGGCGCTGGCCTCCTACCTCATGACGGTGCTCTTCGCCCTCGCCGGTACGCGGGCGATGACGTCGGTGCGGGCCCAGGTCTACGCCCACGTCCTGCGCCTGTCGCTGCGCTTCCACACCTCGACCCGCGGCGGCGACCTCATCACCCGCCTCATCGCCGACGTCGGGCGCCTGCGCGACGTCGCCACGACCGCGGCGATGCCGCTCCTGGGCAACGTCTTCACGCTCGTGGCGATGCTCGTCGTCATGTTCGTCCTCGACTGGCGCCTCGCGCTCGTCGTCCTGGCGGCCTTCCCCTTCTTCGCGATGTCCTCCTCGCGGTCCACCCGCAAGATCACCTCCGCCTCCCGCGTGCAGCGGCGGCGGGAGGGTGACCTCGCCGGTGCGGCCGGGGAGTCCCTCGGCGCGATCAAGGTGGTCCAGGCGTACTCGCTGGCCGACCGGCTCGAGCAGACCTTCGCCGCCTCGAACAACCAGGAGCTCAAGGAGGGCGTCAAGGCCACCCGGCTCTCCGCGGCGCTGGAGCGCAAGACCGACGTCCTCGTCGGTGTCGCCACCGGCGCGGTGCTCCTCGTCGGCGGCTGGTCCGTCGTGCGCGGCCACCTGTCGCCCGGTGAGCTCGTCGTGTTCATCCAGTACCTCAAGGGTGCGTTCAAGCCGATGCGCGACCTGGCCAAGTACACCGGCCGCATCGCCAAGGCCGCCGCCTCCGGCGAGCGGATCCTCGACCTCATGCACACCGAGCAGGACGTCACCGACTCCGCCAAGGCGTACACCATCAAGCGCCTCGCCGGGGAGATCCGCCTGGAGAACGTCACCGCCTCCTACACCGGCACCGACCGGGCGCTCGCCGACGTCTCGCTGCGCATCCTGCCCGGCCGCAAGGTCGCCGTCGTCGGCCACTCCGGCTCGGGCAAGTCGACGCTCGCCTCCCTGCTGCTGCGGCTGCAGGACCCGGTCCGCGGCGCGGTGAGGATCGACGGCCATGACCTGCGCGACGTCACCCTGGAGTCGCTGCGCTCGCACATCGCCGTCGTCCTGCAGGAGTCGGTGCTCTTCCAGGGCACCGTCGCGGAGAACATCGAGATGGGCCGCCCCGGCGCCACCGAGGAGGAGATCGAGGCCGCCGCCCGCGCCGCCAACGCCCACGAGTTCATCACCCGGCTCCCCGACGGCTACCGCACGATGGTCGGCGAGCGCGGCGACACGCTCTCCGGGGGGCAGCGCCAGCGCATCGCCATCGCCCGCGCCATCCTGCGCGACGCGTCGGTCATCATCCTCGACGAGGCCACCACCGGCCTGGACCCGAAGAACTCCGCCGAGGTCCTCCAGGCCATCGACCGGCTCGCCGAGGGACGGACCACCGTCGTCATCACCCACACCTTGGCCGACGCGCTGAGCTGCGACGAGGTCGTCGTCCTGGACCGCGGGCGCGTGGTCGAGCAGGGCCGGCCCGAGGACCTGCTCGCCCGGGCCGGGTCGCGGCTCACCCTGCTCGACCCGGAACGGCACCGCCGACTCGTCGCCGTCCCGGACCCCGACGACCCGGAGGAGACCCGTGACCGCCGTCGTACCGGCTGACCACCGCCTCGCCGCGGCCGACCCGGCCCTGCCGGGGCTGCGCGCGGTACTCGACCCGCTGCCGCTGGTGCGGCGGCTCGCCCCGGGCTGGGGCGCCGCCGACGCGCAGGTCCGCTACCTGCGGTACAAGCCGGGCACCTCGCTCGTCGCCGGGCTCCTCCTCACCCACGACGACGGCGCCACCTCCTTCGCGCAGGCCCTCGCCCTGCGTCCGGACGCGCGGGACAAGCTCGCCAAGGTGGAGCGGGCCGGCGCGGGCGACGACGTCGGCCGCGGCGCCGCGCTCGACGGGGCGCTCGGCGTCGCGCTCACCGACGTCACCGCCGACCGTCACCTGCCCGGCGTACGGCGGGTGCTCCGGCACCCCGACGACACGGTGACCCCGCTCGTCTACAAGCCCGGCCGCCGCTGGGTGGCCCGCCGGGACCGCGCCGGGAGCCCGCCCGCCCTGGTCAAGGTGCACCGCCCGGGCATCCTCCCGGGTCTGCGCGCCGGCTACCAGGCCGTCGTCGGGCTGCCGGTGCCACCGGTGACCCGGGTGCACCGTCACCGCGGTGTCGTCGTCACCGCGTGGGTGCCCGGGACGTCCCTCGACCGACTCACCGGACCGGCGACCGAGGACCTGTGGGCCCGCGCCGGTGAGCTGCTCGCCCGTGTGCACCGCCGCCCGCCCCTGGCCGACCTGACCCGGGTGGACCGGGCGGCGAGCCTGGCCGCCGCGGTCGCCGGCGTGCGGGCGGTCCTGCCCGAGGTCGCGGCCGACGCCCGCACGACCGCCGAGCGGGTGCGCGCCGGCCTGGGTGAGGATGCCGCGCTGACCGTCGTGCACGGGGACTTCTCCGCCGACCAGGTGGTGGTGCGCCCGGACCTGGCCGGCGCCGCCGGCGCCGCGGCCCCGGCCGATCCCGCCCGAGCCGACCAACCCCCGGTGACGCTCGTCGACCTGGACCGGGTGTCCGTCGACGACCCTGCGGCCGACCTCGCCTCCTGGTACGGCGCGCTCATCTCCGTCGGCGCGCCCCCGGCCGAGCCGCGCGACGTGCTGGGCCCGCTGCTCGCCGGGTACCGCGTGGCCGGCGGCCCCGCCGACCTCACGCGCCTGCGGCTCCACTGCGCCGCGGCCGTCCTGCAGCGCAGCGCCGAGCCGTTCCGCCGCCACCTGCCCGACTGGCCTGCCCGGGTGGCCCACCTCGTCGGCGTCGCGAAGGATCTGACCGCATGACCGCCCGTCCCGACGCGACCACCCCCCGTCCCCCGTGGCGTCCCGTGTCCGACGCCTCCCCCACCCCCGCCGCGCCGGCGCCCCGCTCGCGGCGTGCGGCCCGCCGGTCCCTGCGCCGCATGCCCGACGTCGTCTTCGACGGCCCCCACCGCTACCGGCTCGTCCGGGCCTGGCCGCGGGGCGTGGCGCACGCCCTCGGGGAGCTCGCGGACGACGACGGCACCACCGTCGCGGCGCAGTGGTTCGCCGACCCGGCCGAGCTGGCGCGGGCGGCCCGCCGGACACCGGCCCCCGCCCGGGTGGCCGGCGACGTCCTGCTCCAGCCCGACGGCGCCGACACCCGGCTGCCCGCCCTGTCCGAGGTCCTCCGCGAGGACGGCGCCCAGTTGGTCGCCCACCGCCCCGGCCGCCGCGCCGTCGTACGGGTCTGCGACCCCGACGGCGCCGTGCGGGAGTACGCCAAGGTGGTCCGGCCGAGCCGGGCCGCCGACCTGGTCCGCCGCGGGGACCTCGTCGCCTCGCTGCTCGCCGGCGCGGTCCCGGTGCCGCGGCTGCGTGACGGCTCGGCCGTGTCCCGGGGGGTGCTGCGCTGGAGTGTCGTGCCGGGGCGCACCCTGCACGACCTCGGCGCCGACGGCGGGTGGACGCCGGCGGCGTCCCGCGCGGCCTGGCAGGCCGCCGGACGCGCGGTGGCCCGTCTCCACGCCGCCCCCGCCGAGCAGGTCGACCCGCGGCACACCGCCGCCGACGAGCTCGACGCCCTCGCCGACTGGCTGCACCCGGCCGTGGCCCACGGGCTGCTGGACGGCGAGCTGGTCGCCCGCGCCGGGGAGCGGGTGACGGCGGAGCTGGAGTCCGGTGCCGGGGAGCGGGTGCTCGGGGTGCTCCACCGCGACCTGCACGACAAGCAGCTGCTCCTCGACGACGGGACGGTCGGGATGATCGACGTCGACACCCTCGCCGTCGGGGAGCGTGCCCTGGACGTGGCCAACCTCCTCGTCCACCTCGAGCTGCGCCAGGCCCAGGGCCTGCTCACCGCGGAGCTCGCCGCCGCGGCCCGCGACGGCTTCCGCTCCGGGCTCGCCGGACCCGACCTGCCCGCCGAGCGGGTCGCCGCCTACGCCCGGGCCACCCGGCTGCGCCTCGCGGGCGTCTACGCCTTCCGTCCCCGCTGGCGCGCCGTCGCCGGCGCCCTCCTCGAACGCGCCGCCCGGGGCTGAGCCGCGGCCCGCCCGGCCCGGTCAGCGCAGGTGACCGAGGAGATGAGCGGTGA